>CAIVCF010000093.1 GCA_903904335.1 uncultured Chitinophagaceae bacterium
AACTTATCCTTTACAAATTGTACCCTTTTAAAATGCAGGCAAACTTTTTTTTACGAATAGAAAATCTCCTGTGGCTTGTTCCTGCCACTGCGGGGTATTTGTTTGCCATTGCTCTACCTGACAGTTATTGCAGTGTTATGTTGTTTGATAATCAATTTTTGATATCGCATTTAGAAGCTACTTTTTCATGGATCATCATTTTGCTTTTTCCATATCTGATGCATTATGCTTTGCGAATGCAAAACAAAAGGAACCGTACAATCGAAGCGATGCATATCATCAGCACACTTGCCATCGTTATAGGATTTCCTTTTTTATATAATTCCGCTCCATTGATCCTGGATCAGTGGCATCATCTTACAGTACCGCCACCCATGTATGAAAGATGGCAGAATATTGGCAATATCGCTGATATCATGTGGATCATTTTCGTCCTTATACAAGTTTCTTTTTTTACTTATGGATTTTTTGTCTTTTTTAAAAAAGACAAAAAAATTGCTGCTACGTAATCGATCCTGTAAAACAATCAACACACCTTAACTTTGCCCGGAAAATAAGCCAGGCAGTTTTATGCGTTTATATCCCGAATCAGCAGCAGTTCAATTGGAATTCGATAAAGTTAAAGCATTGTTGAAAGAACATTGCAAAACAGAGTATGCCAAAGAGAAGGCTTCACAACTTCGTATTCATACCAAAAATGAATTTATACAATTAGAACTGCAGCAAAGTCACGAATACAAATTATTGCTGCAACAATCACAATATTTCCCCAATGATTTTATTTTGAATATTTCGAAAGAAATAAAACTGATCGGGATTGAAGGAGCGACATTGTCTGGAGAACAATTTTTACAGATCAGAAAGCTGGCTGAAAATATCAGTAATATTTTTCGCTGGTTCGATCATGAAAGAAGGTTAGCGTATCCAGCTTTAACAAAAGTGATCGAGAACGCTTATTATGAAAAGACGATCATTGAACTGATCGATGAAATATTGGATGAGCAAGGTGTTGTGAAAGACAATGCCAGTGAGGCTCTGCAGCGGATACGACAAAATCTATATAAAAGAAGAAATGAATTGAGGCGCATGTTCGACAAAGTATTATCGCGTTTGGCCAAAGCAGGATTCTCTGCTGATATTGATGAAAGTTTCAGCAGCGGCAGGAGAGTAGTAGCTGTTTTTACAGAACATAAAAGACAGGTAAAAGGAATTTTACATGGCGAAAGTGATACCAGAAAGACAGCTTTTATAGAACCCGAAGAGACCATTGAATTGAATAATGAAATATTCTCTCTTGAAAATGATGAGCGAAGAGAAGTGCAAAGAATATTAAAAGAGTTGACCGGTAAATTAAGTGTGTATGCTTCTTTATTGAAAACATATTTAGACATCGTTGGGGACTTTGATTTCATTAACGGAAAAGCGAAATTAGCCATTGATGTAAACGGGCAAATGCCGAGTCTTTCAGACAAAGCACAGATTCATTTGATCGATGCGTATCATCCATTATTATATATCTACAATAAAATCAGCGGCAAAAAAACGATCCCTGTTACATTAACATTGGATGAGAAGAACAGGATATTAATTATCAGCGGACCGAACGCAGGCGGCAAAACGGTTACGATGAAAACGATAGGATTGAATCAGATCATGTTGCAAAGCGGTTTGTTAGTTCCGGTTCATCCCAATTCACAAATGGGAATCTTCAAACAATTATTCATTCACATCGGCGATACACAAAGTATAGAATTTGAATTGAGTACTTATTCATCCCATTTGCTGCACATGAAATATTTTATTGAAACGGCAAATGGGAAAACGCTTTTTTTTATTGATGAATTAGGAAGCGGAAGCGATCCGAATTTAGGTGGTGCATTTGCAGAAGTGATTCTGGAAGAATTGTGCCGCCGTCACTCTGTGGGAATTGTCACTACCCATTACCTTAATCTAAAAGTGATGGCCAATCATACTCCCGGGATATTTAACGGGGCTATGGCTTTTGATGAAAAGCATTTACAACCGATGTATAAACTGATGGTTGGAAAACCCGGGAGTTCTTACACTTTCTCCATTGCAGAAAGGATAGGGTTACCGCAGGCAATGATCGATCGTGCCAGAAAATTGGTAGATGCAGAACATTTTAAATTGGACAAACTTTTAAATAATACGGAACAGAATTTACAGCAGATCGATAAAGAAAAGAAAGAGCTTCAGCGATTGATGAAAGAGAATGAGCGGTTAAAAAAAGAAATGGAAACAGTATTGGACAGAGAGCGCCATCGTCAACAGGTTGAAATATTAAAACAACAAAATAAAATATCTGAAGACAGGATGGTCTATCTGAAAGATATGGAACGCAAGCTTAAACAAGTTGTATTGGATTGGCGAAAGAGCGAAAACAAAAATGAAGTCATTAAACACTTACAGGATCTTCTGTTTAAAAAGAAAGATGATATTGTTGTCAATAAGCTGGCAAAGAAACTAAATAGCAAATACAAAGAAACAAATCAAACAATTGCTGTAGGCAGTTTGGTAAAGTCGAAAAAAAATTATCAGGTTGGTGAAGTAAAAGAAATAAGAGGTAAGAGAGCTATTGTTCAAATAGGCCTTTTGCCAATGAACGTAGAAATAGCAGATCTGACAGCAGTTGAAAAAGTAGCCGAATTAAACAAACAGGTTTAATTGTTTGTTTCAGCAGAATTCTCTAATGAATAATTGAGTTTAAAAAACATAGTTGGATTGGCTTCTTCTTCTTCTTCGTTTTCTGCAACAGGAATCAAGACCAATGAAGAATTGCAGGCATCTATCTTTATATTCAAACTATGATCTTTCAGGTAACGTGTTCCTCTCTTGGAGAGCGGTACATCAATATTCATTTCAAACACAGGCGTTTCTGATCCATCAGTGCTGCGCAGGATAAATTTCTTGGGAAACTTGGTGTTCTTGTACGTGCGAAAATTTTCTATCACAATCACTTTGCCGTCTGTTACTTTATATAAAGGAACAGGTACTCCATAAGCTGCAGAACATGTAATCGTTGACATACAATTATTTTTTTTAAATGAATGAATCGTTAACCATTAACGAAAAACATTTCATTTTATTATATCATCCACGATTATTTATGCTTGCGAAACATCTTCAATGGTTTCAACATCGATTTATTAAAATCGGCTTAAAGACCGGCTATACTTTAAGTGTAACTTAATTCGTTTAAATAAATAAAGGCATTGCACTTTAATAGCTTTGCTGTAGGTCATTCTATGTGGTATTGTAGTTGTTTGTACTACTTCTATGGAAACACTAACTTAAAATTAATTATATTTAGTCTACTTTATGCTGACGATTTACAATTTGATCTGACTGAAATCAATAGTATGATCTTGATTCGGATCTGTTGCACCACCTAATCCATAAATGTTTGAAGGATAAGATATATATCTGTTGTCTGATATTATATTATAGCCGCCACCTTTTGTCCATATATTGGCAAATACCGGGAATATGACCTGGTTGTACTCTGAGTAAGTAACACTCGTAGATATTTGTGAAATTTTTGCATCCGGACTTTTATCAGTGTAATAGCCAATATTTGCGCTGATGATACCCGCAAAACCGGTTTGCAAAGTATATCCTACTGCAGGCACAACTGATAAAAAATAATTCTTAGATTTTGGTTTTGTAATGAGTGAATCATTGTTTTTATGTTGTTTTTTTCGGCTAAGTACATCAACCATGTCTTTATCGTGAATATAGGTAGTGTCAGCATTTGTACTTTGAGAAGATGCTTTTGAAGGGAATAAAATGATGAAACTAAAAAAGATGATCAGCAATAAGGTTAGATCCTTACAATTCATACTAAGCCGGTTTTTTGCAAAATAGTACATTTTTAATTATTGAAGTTGTTTAAACTTTTTGAGATGGTGATAAAATAAAAGATAACTCCCTGTAGTTAAAGATTTGAACAAAAAATAACAACGGTGGGAGTTATCAGTGAAAACAAAGTTAGGGAATAC
>CAIVCF010000094.1 GCA_903904335.1 uncultured Chitinophagaceae bacterium
ACTTAAAAACGGAACAATGTATTCCCTAACTTTGTTTTCACTGATAACTCCCACCGTTGTTATTTTTTGTTCAAATCTTTAACTACAGGGAGTTATCTTTTATTTTATCACCATCTCAAAAAGTTTAAACAACTTCATAATTAGAAAATAGCTAAATAAGAACGATAAAAAAGGATAGATATTTCAATCAGCCCATAAAATAAAAGGCAACAACATGTTGGTAAAATGGGATTTTATATCAACAAAACAGTAACTTGACCGACCAAAAACCTTGATGATTGTTTCAATTAATTTGCATTTTCTGTCTTCGTTTATTTTGTTGGGATACAAAACCCCGGTTTGATCCACAAATAAAAAAGTGTGTGATTATTGTGGCGCCGCATACCAGCGGTTGGGATGTGGTAATAGGAGTGCTTTACAGAGCTGTTATCGGAATCAGAGAAGCAAGATTTTTCGGCAAAAAAGAACTGTTTGACAGTCCTTTCGGATTTATATTCAAGTGGTTGGGGGGCACGCCCGTAGACCGCTTCAGCAAACAAAACCTTGTAGAACAGGCGGTGGATCTGTTTAATAAGAATGAATCCTTCATTCTGGCCCTGTCTCCCGAAGGCACAAGGCAAAGAGTAGATAAATTGCGAACAGGCTTTTATTATATTGCCAAAGGTGCAAAAGTGCCGATCGTAATGGCGGGATTTGATTTTAAAAATAGAAAATTGCTGTTATCAGAACCTTTTTATACTTCCGATAATGAAGAAGAAGATTTTAGAAAGATCATCGGGTTCTTTGCATCCATTCAGGGCAAAAACCCTGAATTAGGAATGGCGCATTTAATGAATAGCGAATAAACTTTACTGATTCAATTGTATTTTTGAAAACGATAATTCGTAAATTTGCCATTCATTGCCCGATAGTATAATGGTAGTACTTCAGATTCTGGTTCTGATTGTCTTGGTTCGAATCCAGGTCGGGTAACATCTCCAAAAAACAAAAAATCCTGAAAGTTTATTCAGGATTTTTTTATGAATATGCTTCAATTATAAAATAATCAACTACATTAGCGCCGCCGTACAAAAAAATAGGCCCTTCCGTAGAAACGGATTGACCCCTAACGATTGCTTGCCATATGAAAATTCTTAGTAGTAGTGTTTTGCTGAACTAAGCAGCGTTGTTTTCGAATTAAGGCCTCTAACGATATTTCACTTTCTCTAACGATTGCTTGCTATGCTTTGCCTCAATTACTATGTAAAAGTAATGACCAATTATATGGGATTCAAAACAGATTGATGCTGTTTTGTTGATGGCAAAACAGAGAAAATTTTCTTAAAACCCTTATCTGTTCAGCATTTCAGGCTAAAATCACTATTATGTCCAACAGGTTTTCCGACATATTATTTCAATTGGTTCAAACGCTGGAAAAGTCGGAAAAACGCCATTTTAAGCTCTATATCAAAAGGAGTTCGGGAAAAAAAGATCTTAAAATCATTCAATTATTCGATGTTTTAGATAAACTTCCCGAGTATGATGAGAAATTATTGCTGAAAAAACTTCCCGGAGTTACGAAACCCCAATTAGCGAACTTAAAAAATCATTTGTACAAAGAATTATTGGCAAGCCTTCGGTTACTGAAAACAACCGAAAACATAGATCTGCAATTGAGTGAGCACTTAGACAATGCGAGGTTGCTTTATAACAAAGGATTGAAATTACAAAGCCTTCGCATTTTAGAAAAAGCGAAAGAGATCGCAAAGGCGAATCAGAAGTTTAATTTTTTAGTGCAGGCAATTTCGTTGGAAAAGAAAATAGAAACATTGCACATTACCAGAAGCTCTACTGATAAAACAGAAGTGATGACGCAGGAAGCATTGACCATCAGTGATCATATCAATCGTGTTACACGTTTATCCAATCTGGCATTGCTTTTATATCGTTGGTATGTGATCAATGGTCATGCAAGAAATGAAATTGATGAAGAAGATATCAAGGTTTATTTTAAAAATCAATTACCGAATGATGTAGATGCAGTAAACGGTTTCTACGAAAAATTATACTTATATCAATGTTATTGTTGGTATGCATTTATCCGCCAGGATTTTTTAATGTACTATCGGTACAGCCAGAAATGGATCGATCTGTATGACGAAGAGCCGCAGATGAAAGCCGTGGAAACAGGGCATTTCATCAAAGGCATGCATAATTTACTCAATGCACATTTTGACCTGCGCAATTATCAGCAGTTCGATAAAGCCATCAAACGGTTTGAAGCATTTGCAAAAACAGAAGCCGCGAAACAACACGATAATTTCAGAACACATACTTCTATTTATATCAACAGTGCTAAGATAAATCTGCATTTAATGCAGGGCACATTTAAAGAAGGCGTTGCTTTGATCCCTCACATTGAAAGAAAGTTGCAGGAATATTCTTTGTATGTTGACAGGCACCGTATCCTTGTTTTCAACTATAAGTTTGCAACACTGCATTTCGGAAACGGCAACTATAATGCATCGATCGATTATCTGCAAAAAATAATCAATGGTCCACTGGATCTCAGAATCGATCTGCAATGTTATGCCCGTGTACTGCACCTGATGGCGCATTATGAACTGGGAAATACCGAGATCATCGAATCATTGATAAAATCGGTGTATCGCTTTATGGCGAAAATGAAAAACCTTACAGTAGTTGAAGAGACTATGTTCCGATTTTTGAGAAAGGGGTTTGATGTATCGCCAAAACGGTTGCAGCCTGAATTAGAAAATTTTTTAAACAGCATCAAGCATTTAGAAAAGAATCGTTTCGAAACAAGATCCTTCGCTTATCTCGATATTATTTCGTGGGTTGAAAGCAAGGTGTATGCAAAACCGCTCAGCGAGATCATACAAAACAAATACAAAACGATCCGAAAAAGAAACTATCAGCCATAGTTTTTGAATCTCATAAGTTTCTCCACAAACACAAATTGCCTATTGCAAATACGAAATCTAATTTCTATTTTGTTAGAGGCATTTATTTTATTACCCAAAAAAGATTGCATATGAACACACAAAAATTTATTATCTCCGGCATCGTCGGAGGCATTGTTTCATTTATCGCAGGCTATTTGGTTTATGGTATGTTGTTGATGAATTATATGGACGCACATCCCGGACTTGCTACAAACGTTAACCGTCCGATGGGCGGATTTATTTGGTGGGCCCTGGTTCTAGGAAATATCTTCAGCGGATTAACGCTTTCTTACATTTATAACAAATGGGCAAATATCAGTACTGTTGTTGCAGGAGCGTTGGCCGGAGCAGTATTGGGCTTGTTGATGTCGCTCTCTTACGATTTAACTTCGTATGGAGTAACTCAACTGCTTTCTAAATATTCTTTTTGCGCAGATATTGTTGGTTCAGTTGTTGTAACCGCCATTACAGGCGCTGCTGTTGGTTGGGCAAATAGCTGGGGAAACAAATCATAAGAATGAATTGAATGAACAGTTTTTAAGAGCGATATTTTTATCGCTCTTTTTTATTTTCAGCAACACATAAAAAGAACTTTGTAATTTGTAATCATGAAAGGATTGATGAAAAATATTTTTTTTGTTTTGATGTTTATGTTGACTGCATGCGGAACAAAATATAAAAACCCGCACATTGAAATACAAACAGAATTCGGTGATATTGAAATTGAATTGTATCCCGATCGGGCACCTAAAACCGTTGCTGCATTTTTATCTTACATCGATTCAGGATATTTTAAAAGAAGTTCTTTTTACAGAGTGTTGAATGATGAGAACCAACCGAGCAATGCACCAAAAACAGAATTGATACAGGGCGGCATCTGGAAAACAAATAATAAACTCACTTCGCAATTAAAAGGTATTCCGCACGAAACAACACAGCAAACAAAAATATCGCACAAGAACGGAGTGATATCATTGGCAAGAGTAGCACCCGGCACAGCAACAACAGAATTTTTTATTTGTATTGGCGATCAACCGGGATTGGATTATGGCGGCGAAAATATGGAAGACCATCAGGGTTATGCTGCGTTTGGTAAAGTGGTAAAAGGTATGGACGTGGTTAGAAAAATTTATTCGAAGAATGAAGACGGACAATATTTTTCTCCGCCGGTTGGCATCTTTGATATTGTAAGAGAATAAAAACAAATGCCACAAATGCACAAAAGTTTACTAAAAAATATTCGTGCATTCGTGGCAAAATATATTCGAGAAAATATTCTATTTCTTTCGTAGATATTTTGTTAAGATAACAATGGTTTGCCCGTCAATTTTTCCTTCGATCTGTTCGGTGTTTTCTTTAACCAATCTGATATTTCTGACAACGGTACCGAGTTTTGCATTGATGGTAGAGCCTTTTACATCGAGCGATTTGGTGGTCACCACCGTATCGCCATCGCTCAGCAATGCACCGTAAGCATCTTTATGCAGATCAACATCCGCGCTGTTTTCATGATCGCCCGTTTCTTTTGCCCATACAATATTTTCTTCATCGAGATACATCATGTCTAATTTTTCCGAAGCCCATGTTTCATTTCTGAATCTGTTCAACATACGCCAGGAAACGACCTGCACAGCAGCAACATCGCTCCACATGCTTTCATTTAAACATTGCCAGTGTTTGCTGTCGAGTTCTTCTTTTTTTTCTAATTGCTGTTTACATTTTTCGCAGATGAAAATGCTGTCGTATAAATTTTTACTTGAATGAGGTGGAACTTCATAAATACTTAAATCTTCTGTGGCTGTGCATAACTCGCATTGGTTATTGCTTCTTTCAGCTAATAGTTTTTCTACACTCATGGTTGTTTTTTGGGTGAGCGAATGTAGGTATTTTAATTGGGTGATATAAAAACCAACAGTACAAGTGTGCGACGCAACAGCCGATGCCATAAAAAACTTCAGCTTGCTGCAAAAAACTTATTGTTGATAAATTAGGTTGCGCACATTCTTTCGGAATGAGAGTCGCAACAATTAACTTCGCCACATGCAGGATTATTTAAGTGGATTGAACGAGCCGCAGAAAGAAGCGGTATTGCACATGAACGGGCCGTTGATGATCGTGGCGGGTGCGGGCAGCGGTAAAACAAAAGTGCTCACAACACGCATTGCAAATTTGATGGCGAATGGTATAGATGCTTTTAATATTCTGGCGCTCACTTTCACAAACAAGGCTGCCGCCGAAATGAAAGAACGTATTGAAAAAATTCTCGGCAACAGTGAAGCAAGAAATTTATACATCGGAACCTTTCACAGCGTGTTCGCCAGAATATTGAGAGGCGAAGCACATCGCCTCGGTTATCCTAGCAACTTCACGATTTATGATACGGATGATAGCCGCTCTGTTTTAAAAACGGTGATCAACGAATTGAACTTAGATGATAAACATTATAAACCCAATGTGGTGCATAACAGAATATCATCTGCAAAAAATGCATTGGTGGGTCCGGCAGAATATGCGGTGGATTATTATATTCAGCAGGAAGATACAAGAGCCAATCGTCCTGCCATTGCGCAAATTTATGCAGCCTATGCAGCAAGATGTTTCAAAAATGGCGCCATGGATTTTGATGATCTCTTGTTGAAGATGTATGAATTGTTGAAACATCACAACGAAGCATTGGTAAAATATCAACGCAAGTTTAAGTATGTTTTAATTGATGAGTATCAGGATACAAATCAGGTGCAATACGAGATCACAAAACTATTGGCAGCTATGCATGAAAATATTTGTGTGGTGGGCGATGATGCACAAAGTATTTATAGTTTTCGCGGAGCAACGATCGAAAATATTTTAAAGTTCCAGAAAGATTATGATGATGTGAAAGTGATCAAGCTGGAGCAGAATTACAGAAGCAGTCAGAGTATTCTCGGCGTGGCGAATGAAGTGATTAAAAATAACAAAGGGCAGATCCCTAAAAACCTGTGGACCGAAAATGAAACGGGCGAAAAAATAAAATTGGTTCGCACCATGACGGACAATGAAGAAGGAAAATTTGTTGCCGATACCATTCAGGAACAAAAACTCCGCAATCATTATTACAATAAAGATTTTGCCATTCTTTATCGCACCAATGCGCAGAGCCGTGCATTTGAAGAGAGTTTGCGCAGAATGGGCATCGTGTATAAAATTTATGGTGGCTTAAGTTTTTATCAGCGCAAAGAAATAAAAGATTTGGTTGCTTATCTGCGAGTAATCGTGAATACCAGAGATGAAGAAGCCTTGAAAAGAATTATCAATTATCCTGTTCGCGGCATTGGTAAAACAACCATCGAGAAATGTGTGATCGTTGCGAATGAACAAAAGATCACTTTATGGGATGTGTTGACAAGAGCGGCAGAGTTTGGTTTTAAAGCAGGCACATTAGAAGCGTTACAAAATTTTGTAACGATGATCAAATATTTTCAAACGATGCTTACCGATAAGAATGCGTATGATGTGGCAACGCAGGTTGGTAAACATACAAATCTGGTCAAAGAATTATTCAACGATAAAACAACAGAAGGTTTAGCACGGTATGAAAATATTCAGGAGTTATTGAACTCTATAAAAGAATGGACCGAAAGTCCGGATAATGAAGATGGCGAAGTGGGCAGTAAAAGTTTAGGAAGTTATTTACAGCAGATCACATTGTTGACTGATGCTGATAATGATAAAGAAGATTCTGATTCAGTAAAATTAATGACGATACATGCTGCTAAAGGATTGGAGTTTGCCTGTGTATTTGTTGGCGGCATTGAAGAAACATTATTTCCCAATGCCATGAGCATTAACACCCGGGAAGAATTGGAAGAAGAAAGAAGATTATTTTATGTAGCAGTAACAAGAGCCAAACAAAGATTGTGGTTAACGTATGCGAATGCACGGTATCGATTTGGTCAGCTGGTTCAAAACGAACCGAGCCGATTTTTAGAAGAAATGCCGGAAGAGCATATTGATAAATCTTATGCAGGTGGCGGTGCAAGAAATAATGCCGGCAATGAATGGAGCAATGGAAATGCGTTTCAAAAAATGCAAAGAGGTTTTGGAGAAGCCGATGCGGCTGAAAGAAGATACGGCCCGCCACCAAAAAAAGAAAACAAGAAACCTGAATACTTACCTATAACACCACCATCTAATAAAGTAGTGGCGCATGTTCCGTCGAAAGATTTTGTTGCAAGCGATACTTCGTTTTTGGAAGAAGGAAATAAAGTGGAACATCAGAAATTTGGTTTTGGTATCGTAAAAAAATTGGAAGGAAGTGCACATAATCCCATTGCAACAATAGAATTTGAAATGAATGGAGAGAAAAAGATCATGCTGAATTATGCGAAGCTGCGGATCGTGGAATAGAATTGTTACAGTACAAGAGTGCGACGCAACCACAGCCAAATAGCCATTCTACGGCTTTTTTCAACCAAAAATATCGTTTTGCGAAAGCCGCTTCGGGATTGATTAAACGGCCTGTCTTATTATTTCTTTATTTTTGCAACTGAATAAAACGTGTTGTTATGATCAAAACAGGAAATGCCATCGTAAGTATTTATACAGAGATGACACCCAATCCCGAAACCATGAAGTTTGTTGCCAACAAACTATTGTATCCCGGCAAGAGCATCGATTTTCAAGATGAGACCAATCTCACGCCATCACCTTTGGCAAAAGAATTATTCAGCTTTCCTTTTATTAAAAGTGTTTTTATTGCGAGTAATTTTGTTACACTCACAAAAACAAATGATACAGAAGATTGGCAGGATGTGATCCCAACCATCAAACAATTTTTAAAAGATTATTTGGAAAATGGCGGAATTGTTGTGAATGAAGAAGAAGCTGCAAAATATAAACATGAAGCAAGTAATACAGTTGCAGCAGATGATGATGATGTGGTGAAACGTGTAAAAGAATTATTAGAGAATTATGTAAAACCGGCTGTTGAAATGGATGGCGGTGCCATTCAGTTCAGAAGTTATAATGATGGTGTGGTGAATTTGATGTTGCAGGGAAGTTGCAGTGGATGCCCGTCATCTATGGTTACATTAAAAGCAGGTATTGAAGGAATGATGAAAAGAATGATCCCTGAAGTAAAAGAAGTAGTTGCTGAAGCAGAATAATTAGAAAATTAATTTTTAATGAATGCCTCTGAATTTTCAGGGGCATTTTATTTTACAGTCTTTATCTTTAGAAAAACGTTGCCATGAATAAAAAAGAGATCGCAGAGCTGCTGCAAAAAAATCATCAGGAATTTATTGAGATGGTTAATGCATTGAGAGAAGAAGATTTTTCTTATGCCCCAACAAATAAATGGACAGCCGGTCAGCAATTGGATCATCTAGTAAGATCAGTTCAACCTGTGAACATGGCATTTGCGTTACCTAAAGTTATTTTGCAACTCATGTTCGGTAAAGCGAACCGCCCGTCTAAGTCTTTCACGGAATTGGTTGAAAAATACAACAAGAAGATCGAGGAAGGGGCAAAAGCTTCAGGCATATTTATTCCACCACCCATTGCATTCAACAAAAAAGGAAAATTAATAAAACGATTAAGTAAATTATCATCGGCGCTTAGTAAAAAAGCCTTGAGCCAATCAGAACAGAATTTAGATACTTATATTTTACCGCATCCGTTGTTGGGGAAAATAACAATGAGGGAGATGTTGTATTTCACGGCCGATCATGTGCAACACCATCAAAAAATTATTGAAAGAGCCTTATCAAATAAATAAGAATATGCGAAAAATAATTTTCTTGCTTTTTATATTTTGCCTGAGTAAGGCAGCATCACAAACAAAAATATATTTTACTGTAAGCAGCGACAGTACTCGGTTTCAGCTTACAACAGATGGAGCAGCACATCTCGCATCTTTACCGTTGAAGTGTATCGTTCAGGAATATCCCAACAAGATCAATCATCTGGCCGTTGGTGACAGCGATCAATTGATAACACCTAAAAACATGCACCCGGCTTTTTACGGTTGTTTGGATTGGCATAGCAGTGTTCATGGTCATTGGATGCTGGTGAAATTGCTGAAAGATTTTCCTTCATTACCGGATACAAAAAAAATAAGAGAAATTATTTCAGGAAATATGTCAGATGAGAACCTGAAGAAAGAAGCGAAATATTTTGATGCACCCTTTTCAAAAAGTTTTGAAAGAACCTATGGCTGGGCATGGATTTTAAAGTTACAGCAGGAATTAAATTCATGGAACGATCCTGACGGAATAAAATGGAGAAATGCTCTGCAGCCTTTGACTGATACGATCGTTAATATCTGGATGAAATTCTTGCCCAAACAAACCTATCCCAATAGAACAGGCGTTCATCCCAACACCGCATTCGGATTGGTGTTTGCATTGGATTATGCAAGAGCATCAGGAAATAAAAAATTTGAAGAGGCCATCATTCAATCAGCAAGAAAAATATTTTTGAAAGATAAAAATGCACCTGCAATATGGGAGCCCGATGGAACAGATTTTCTATCTCCATCATTGGAAGAAGCAGACTTGATGAGAAGGGTGTTGAGTAAAACAGAATTCATTCAATGGTTCGATCAATATTTTACTGTAGCGTCTTTGCAACATTTAACGGTCTTGCCGGTTGTTTCGGATAGAACAGATATGACCATTGTTCATTTGGATGGATTATGTTTCAGCAGAAGCTGGTGCATGAAAGGCATTGCTTCGATGCTGCCCAAAACAGATAAACGAAGAGAATTATTAATTCAATCATCGATAAAACATCTCAAAGCAAGTCTGCCGAATATCGCATCAGGTGCTTATGGCGGAGAACATTGGCTGGCAAGCTTTGCGGTCTATGCGATCACACAATAAAATAAGAATAATGCTTTTACTTTCTGATACAACAACTGTTCACGATACAGGGTATACAATAGGATATTATGTTGGTGCATGGTTTCCGTTTATATTATTGGGAGCAATTGCAACAATCATCATCATCAACAAAAGAAAAAAATAAAGGCAACTCATTCGAATTGCCTTTACGATCAATTAAAAAAATTATTACAACAAAGTTGCTGTTGAAGTAATGGTTGTGTTGAACAGTTTTGAAATAGGGCAATTAGCTTCTGCATCTTTAACTGCTGCATCAAATTGTTCTTTACTGATGCCGGGTACTTTTCCTTCCACTGTTAAATGAGATAAAGTAATAACGCCATCGCCTAAAGTGATCTCACATTTTGTTGTCAGTTTTTCAGGCGTAAATCCTAAACCGCCTAACACAAATGATAATTTCATGGTAAAGCATCCTGCATGAGCAGCGGCAACCAATTCTTCAGGATTGGTTCCAACGCCTTCTGCAAAACGTGAATTGAATGAATATTGTGTTTGATTAAGCGTTGTGCTTTGAGTGGTAAGATGGCCATTGCCTTCTTTACCGGAGCCGTTCCAAACGGCCGTTGCATTACGTACCATAGTTTTATTATTTATTTACAGGCAAATTTATACATTGTTGCGCTTTATCTTTGAAAGCTGCGAAAAAATTACGCAAATCGTGAATATGCTAAATGTTTTTCAACAATTTGTTTCGGAAATACAGCAAACAACACTGCTTGAATTTTTAGGTGTTGTGTTTGGGATCGGCAGCGTGTTCTTTTCCCGCAAAGAAAATATTTTGGTATATCCTGTCGGAATGGTGAGTACGGTTATTTTTATTTATCTCTACATCATACATGGTTTATATGCAGATGCTTCTGTAAATTTTTATTATACCGTGATGAGTGTGATCGGATGGATCATGTGGAGCAGAAAAAAAGAAGGATCAGAAATTTTACACATCACAAAAAGCAATAAAAAGGAATGGATCCAATCCATTATTTTTTTCATCATCTGCTGGATCATCTTATTTGTTGTATTGAAAAATTTTACGGACAGTACTGTGCCTCAGGCAGATGCTTTTACCAGCGCTGCTGCATTCACAGGCATGTGGTTAATGAATAAAAAGAAAGTGGAGAACTGGATCTGGTGGATCATCACAAACATTGCATCTATTCCCTTGAACTATTATAAAGGATTGGCGTTTACCAGTTTTCAATACATTGTTTTATTGGTATTGGCAATTGCGGGCCTGACAGAATGGACCAAAAAATTAAAACAAAATATAAAAGTATAAATACTCTATGTCTTATTGCACAGCAATTCATACGATGAAAGAAGAGGAACAAAACGTTCACAAGATCTATCATGATACGCAATATGGTTTTCCAATTGAAGCAGATGATGAATTATTTTGCAGATTGATATTGGAGATCAATCAGGCAGGGTTAAGCTGGACAACCATTTTAAAGAAACAGGAAACATTCAGAAAAGCCTATCACCATTTTAATATTAAAAAAGTAGCATCGTATCAACAGAAAGATTTTGACAGATTGATGAATGATGCGGGTATTATCCGCAATCGTTTAAAAATAAATGCCGCCATTGAAAATGCAAAGACCATTTTGCAATTACAAAAGCAATTCGGATCATTCAAAAAATGGTTGGATCATCATCATCCGAAAACAAAAGATGAATGGACCAAATTGTTTAAAACAACATTTCGCTTTACCGGAGGAGAAATAGTGAATGAATTTTTAATGAGTACCGGATACTTGCCGGGAGCACATGACGAAAATTGTCCTGTTTATAAAAAACTGATCAAAGCAAAACCTGCATGGAAAACAAAGGGATAAAAAAAATAGTCGTGATCGGTCCTGAATCAACAGGAAAAAGCACACTTTGCGAACAATTGTCACAGCATTATGAAATGCAATGGTGCCCTGAGTTTGCACGAGAATATTTAATTACCAACGGAAAGGAATACGATCATGATGAATTGCTTACCATCGCAAAAGGGCAGATAGCACTAGAAGAAGAATATTTGGAAAGTGTGAAAAATGAATGGTCGATCAACGCGGAAAATATTTATGTAAATAAAAACTCGCAGAGAGCCATTTCTCATCAACCCTTACTTTTTATTGATACAGATATGTATGTGATGAAAGTGTGGGATGAATATGTTTTCGGTAAATGCCATCAATTCATACTCGATGAGATTGTGAACCGAAAATATAATCTCTATTTATTGTGTGATATTGATCTGCCATGGGTGAAAGATGATCTTAGAGAATACCCAGACGAAGAACCGCGTAAAGAATTATATCGCATTTATAAAGACTTGCTCATCAATCAGCAAACGCCTTGGGTTGAAATAAATGGTGATTATGATGAACGATTGCACAAAGCAATTGATGCGATTAATAAAATTATTTAAACGATTTATACAAAAAGGTTGAGTACCAAAACTCCGATCAACCCAACAACCGATACAATGGTTTCCATAACAGACCAGGATCGAATCGTATCTTTTACAGAAAGATTAAAGTATTCTTTGAACATCCAGAAGCCGATATCATTAACATGAGAGAACATTAAACTTCCGGCGCCGATCGATAGAACCATTAAACTTGGATGGATACCGGGTTGATTCATCATCGGTAAAACAATTCCTGCTGTTGTTATTCCTGCAACAGTTGATGAACCCACACAAATCCGAATGATGGCTGCAATCAACCAGGCCAAAACCAATGGCTGCAAATGCAATCCCTGTAAGGAATTCGCAATTTCATTACTCACTCCGCTATCAGATAAAATTTGTTTAAAAGCACCGGCGCCTCCAAAGATCAACAGGATCATGGCAATGTCTTTTACAGATTCTGTATAATCAGCCATCAGCTCTTTGATGCTTCTTCCGGATGTAAAACCGATCGTACAAGTTGCTGTTATCAAAGCGATCAACATCAATATAGAAGGCTCACTAATAAAAGTGCAAATGGAAAGAATATTTTTATTATGAAATAAAACAGGAAGCAAAGAAGCAATTGCAATTAATAAAATAGGCAATAGGGCAACAGAAAAACTGCTGAATGCAGAAGGTAAATGATCTGCCGGCAGATCTTTTGATTCAAATGTTTGCAAGGAAGAAGAAGATATATTTTTTAGTGTTGATGAATAAAGCGGCCCGGCAATCACAATAGCAGGAATGGCAATGCAAATTCCATAGAGCAAAGTGGTTCCCATATTTGCATGAAATAATAAAACCAATGCTGATGGTGCAGGATGCGGCGGTAAAAAACCATGAGTAACAGATAATGAAGCGAGCATGGGTAAGCCTACATAAACCGCGGGCAACTTATATTTATAGACCACAGAAAAGATCAAAGGCACCATCAAAACAAATGCAACGGGATAAAATAAAGGAATGCCAACTATAAACCCTGTGAGAGCCAATGCCCATTGAATATTTTTTATTCCGGAAATATTCATCATTACAGATGCGATCTTTTGCGCTGCACCCGTTTCTGCCACTAATTTCCCCAGCATAGCTCCCAATGAAACAATAATAGCCAAAGAACCCAATGTATCACCCATTCCTTTTTGAAGGGAGCCCGCTATTTTCTCAAGCGGCATTTTTAATAATAATCCCGTGATGATCGCAATGATTAAAAAAGAGAGAAATGGATTGATCTTTCCATACGATATAAGCAGCACCAAACCAATAATGCAACACAACACAATTAATAATGGCATGCCTGATTGTTTTGATGATGAAAATTAGTCAATCGATGCGAAAATATCTTAAATGTACTTTCTCTTTTTGAAAGAAAGATAAAAGCCATTTTACAAATCTTCCGCGAACGATTGAAATGAAGTAGTTTTAATTTCAATTTTGAATTATGGCTACGCAACAAATTGCAATGATCGGTTTGGGTAAAATGGGATTTAATCTCGCTCTTAATTTAAAACGAAACGGATTGGAAGTTTTTGCTTTTGATACGAATCAGGAATTGCGAAATGAAATAGCAAAACAAAAGATAACTACAGCAAATTCATTGAAAGGAATATGCAATCAATTCTCTGCACAAAAAATAATTTGGTTGATGGTTCCATCCGGAGAAACGGTTGACAATGTTATTAATGAACTGTTGCCTTATTTACAAAAGGATGATATCATCATTGATGGTGGCAATTCTTTTTATAAAGATTCTGTTCGTCGCTATGATTATTTGAAAGAAAAAAAAATAAATTTTCTGGATTGCGGAACAAGCGGGGGACAGGAAGGTGCATTGAACGGTGCCTGTACCATGATCGGCGGCGATAAGAATATTTACGAATCAATTCAAAACGTACTTGATAAAATTTCTGTCGAAAATGGCTCTTTATATGTTGGGAAATCGGGTAGCGGACATTTTGTAAAAATGATCCACAACGGAATTGAATACGGCATGATGCAATCGATCGCTGAGGGATTTGAAGTACTGCAGCGATCTGATTATGATGTTGATCTTGAAAAAGTGGCATCATTATTTAATCATGGTTCTATCATTCGCAGTTGGTTGATGGAGCTAACAAAAAATGCATTTTCAAAAGATGCAAAATTAGAAACAATAAAAGGCGTGATGCATTCTTCCGGCGAAGGGAAATGGACAATGGAAACCGCTTTGGAGTTGGGTATTCCAACACCGGTGATCGCATTATCTGTAATGATGCGTTATCGGTCGCAAACAGAAGATACTTTTTCGGGAAAGATCGTAGCGGCATTGCGCAATGAGTTTGGCGGGCATGCTGTTGAGAAAAAATAATTCATGCAATATTATCTCGGTGTTGATATTGGTACCACATCTGTAAAAGCTGTTGCATTTGATGCATCGGGAAAAGTGTTATTAAAACAAGCTGTTACAAATACAACAATTCACACAAAAGAAAATTACAGCGAACAGGATCCGGAAGAAGTTTTTACCGCTGTGATGTTTTGTATTGACACTGTTATTACTCAATTAAAAAATAAACCGCAATTCATCAGCTTCAGCGCAGCTATGCATAGTTTAATTGCGGTTGATGAGAATGGAAAAGCATTGACTAATTGCATTTTATGGTCTGATAATCGTGCTGCCGAAATAGCAACAGAATTACACTTGAAAGGATCGGCTAAAAATATTTATGAACGTTCAGGTGTTCCGGTACATGCTATGTCGCCGTTTTGCAAGATCATTTGGTTAAAAGAAAATGACAGAAAGATTTTTGACTCGACATATAAATTTACCGGCATCAAAGAATTTATTTGTTTTAAGCTCTTTCATGAATTTATTGTTGATTCGAGTATTGCATCGGCAACAGGATTTATGAATATCCACACACAGGAATGGGATAATGAATTGTTACTGACAGCAGGAATTGATCGATCAAAACTCTCTACTATTATTCCCGTTCAGCATACCATCTTATTGAAAGATATAAAATATATGATTGGTGCAAGTGATGGCGCATTGGCCAATCTGGCGATGACTATTTCAGATGAAACAATACTGGGCATCACCATCGGTACAAGTGCTGCTGCAAGAATTACAATTCTGCAACCAAGTGTTGATGAAGAAATGCGTTTATTCTGTTATCATCTCAAAGAAAAATATTTTATAAAAGGAGGGGCATCCAATAACGGGGCAATTGTTTTACAATGGTTGCAAGAAAAAATATTTCAAACAAAAGAAACATTGGATGAATTAGTAAATGCTGCAGCAACAGTTTCGCCGGGTGCTGATGGATTAATTTTTCTTCCTTATATCTTGGGAGAAAGAGCGCCTTTATGGAACAGCAATGTTAAAGCAGATTTTATTGGACTAACAGCACATCACACCAAAGCGCATATAATCCGTGCGGCAATGGAAGGCATCTTATTTAATTTGTTGCTGATCGGAAATATGCTGAATGAAAAAAATACAATCTCTGAAATACATGCCGGTGGTGGATTTGCGGATAATCCATTCTGGGTGCAAATGCTGGCAGACATTTTTAATTTATCAGTAAAGATTTTTGATACAAATGAAAGTTCAGCCTTAGGTGCAGTTATGTTGGGTGTGGCAATTAAGACAGAACCGATAATAATTTATCTGCCGAATAGAGTTAATCACTCTGTTTATGCAAAACAATTTGAGAAATTTTCGCAATTAGTTTTAAAGGGATGAGCTTACTTTATAATTGCCTGCAGATCCTTATCGTCTTCAATATTGTTCATTTCTTTTATTATTTGCGGATATCGCCAAGCAACTCTTCTGCTTTCAGGAACAACAGAAAATTTTTTAGGATTGGGCAAACAGGCAATAATTTTTGCGGCTTCTTCTCTCGATAAATTCTTTGCGTGCTTATGAAAATAATGTTGTGATGCTGCCTCGATACCAAAAATGCCCGGTCCCATTTCAATAGTGTTGAGATAAACTTCCAAGATCCTTTTCTTATTCCACAACAATTCTGTTAAGCCGGTAAAATAAAATTCAAATCCTTTACGAACATATCTTAATACGCCCGTTCCCTGCCATAAAAAAACATTCTTAGCTGTTTGTTGAGAAATGGTACTGGCGGCGCCACCTAATGCAATTCTTGTTTTCTTGTTTTTCTTTTTTGGGTTAAAACTTTTTTTCATCGCATCAATATCAAATCCCCAATGATCCGGAAAAGTTTGGTCTTCGCTTGCAATGGCTGCCAGCTTTACATTGTACGAAATATCATTCCATCCAACATAATCCCTTTTCAAGCCGTAAGAAAAAGAATTTGTGAGTTGTGTAACAGTGATAGGCGGCATCAGCCAACGGCAAATAACAACATATATAAACGAAGAGATGAATGCAAAAAGAAAAAACCTTTTTGTAAATCGCCAAACGCGTTTCAGGAAAGATTTTTTTTGAGATGATTGTTTCGCCATAGCGGCAAGATATTATTTATTATCTGTGAGATGAAGGATCTGTAACTGATATTTTTTTCCGATGGTGATTTGTTTGGGATGGGACCATTGTAAAATCTTTCCAAATAAAAATACACCCGCGGCGATTCCCACATTCGTCAAATTCTGCGCAGCAAAAAAAGGATCTTTCTGAATGATGCTGTTGGCAATATTCAATGTGATATAAGCTGCGCCGGCCACCTGAAACAATGCGCCGCTGTTAATAACAGAAACACCTTTTTCTTTATTAGGCAACGCAACAATTTCATTGATATGAAATTTGAGCATACCCAGATTCATCAATTGGTAAGCAGGTGTTCCCCAGATGGTAAGATATCCCTGATTTTTTTGTTGCTCAATAAAGATGCTGTCGTGTATTATTTTAATGATCGAACCACTTAACCATTGCCCATTATCTAACTGAAAATCGATTGTATTGCCGGGAAAAAATGTTTGAAGGGTTCTGTCTCCTTTCTTCAACAACAAAAAATCTGATGTTTGAGAAAAGGAAACAAATGCAACGAGAAGAAAGATCAGCAGTAAATAATATTTCATTGCATGAAAGATAGAAAGATGCAATGACGCAACCAATAATGCTTCGTTAAATTAATGGAGCTTATCTCCGAATTCTAATGTGCCCCAGATCAACGCCAATCCAAAACCGACTAGAATAAGCCCTGAAATTTTATTGAGGATATGAATATTATGCGGCGTTAATTTTTGACGAATGCTTCCTGCCAAAAGAACTTTGGCTACATCTGTTGCTAATACAAAAATGAGGCAAGTGCTGAACATGATGAGACGGTAAGTAAAAGACAAACCAACTACCGAAGTGGCGATAACCAACCAAAAACCGATCACACCGGGATTTAATGCATTCATAAAATAACCGGAGAAAAAAGTTTTGATATAATCACGGCCCGTCATTTTTATTTCCTGTTTGCCATCTTCATTGATGGCAACTTTTTTAAAGAATAAAACATAAATGCCGATACCAATTAATAATATACTTCCGCCGATGCCGATCGTTTTTTTGTATTCTAAAAGATATCTGAATAACTCAGTAAACAACTGACTGACCAAAACCAATGTGATGTCGCTGGCACTAACACCGGCAACAAAAGTAAAGCCACCCCTATGTCCGTTGTTGATGCTTTGTTTGATGATGGAAAAAATAATAGGACCAACCGAAATGGCCAACATGATACCCAGTAAGATTCCTTTGATAAATGGTGCGATCATGAAAACGAAATGATGCTGTAAATTAAAACCTTATTGTACACCGACAAATTCTCCTTTTAAAAAACGTTGCCAGTCTTCCAGCATTTTGCCTTTCAGTACACGCGGAAATTTATGCTGACCGCCCATTTTACCTTTTGCAGTCATAAAATCCATGAACTGTTGTTCGGTCAATACATCCAATAAAACAGCTTTGAGTGCACTTTTTCTTTCAACTGCATAATCGTCATTGAGTTCTTTTAATTTATTGTCAATGGTTAAACGTAATTGTTCAGCATTCACATTGTCGTTGCATGCAACATACCAATGATGCGCAAAGAAATTTCCGAAAGGAACTCCGGCCACTGTAAATTCAGGGATACAGATATTCATTTCTTCGCCGGCAAGCTGAATGGCTTTATTCATATTATCAACACTCAGGTGTTCACCAACCAGACTCAAATAATGTTTTGTTCTTCCCGTTATAACGATCTCGCATTTTTCTTTATCTACAAAACGAACCGTATCGCCGATGAGATAACGCCAAGTTCCCGCAGATGTGCTGATCAATAAGGCATAATCTTTTCCCTCTTCCACTTCATGGATCATCAATGCTTCAGGATTTGTAATCATATCTCCATTGGAATCGAAATTCTTTTCATCAAAAGGAACGAATTCTAAAAAAATATGTTCGTTGGTAACAAGCTTCATTCCCAGTGTATTGGGTCTGTCCTGATAAGCGATGAAGCCTTCACTTGCCAAATAAGTTTCAATATAGATCAATGGCTTGCCCAATAATTTTTCGAATCCTTTTTTATACGGCTCGAAACTTACGCCGCCATGCACAAAGAATGCCAAGTTGGGCCACATTTCATGAATGTTGTTGAGATGATATCGTTCAATGATCATCTCCATACACATTTGTATCCAGGCGGGAACGCCCACTACAAAACCGATATCCCATTCAGGTGCTTTGGCAACAATGTCTTCTAATTTTTTATTCCAGTCTTTTTCTTTTGCTATTTTTCTTCCCGGCTTATAAAATGGCTGAAACCAGAACGGTGCTTTTTTAGCAGTGATGCCGCTCAGGTCACCTGCATAATAGCCTGCACTTTTTTTCTGTAGATCAGTACTGCCGCCTAAAGTCAGCCAACCTTTACCGATAGAACCCATCGGAAGATGTTCATAATGACGAAGACTTAATAATTGTTTTATCATCACCACCTTATTACCACGCAACAAATCGTTGGTAATGGGAATGTATTTACTTGCGGCTTCTGAAGTTCCGGATGATAAAGCATAATATTTTATTTTCCCTGGCCAACAAACATCGGGAACACCATCTAATGTCTTATGCCACCAGGCCGAATAAATAGAACTGTAATTATAGGTAGGAACGAGCTCCTGAAATTTTTTTCCGGGATGTTTGCTCACCAATATATCATCAAAATGAAATTCCTGCCCGAATTCGGTGAATCTAGCCTTGCGCAATAATTTTTTTAATACACGCAATTGCTGACTACGTGGGTTGTTTTCGGGTAAATGCAATGCCTTCAAAATTCTTTCAGGAAGCTTTATGTCGAATATGGCCATTGCGATAAATTGGTTTTGCTGATTTGTAGCTACGAAGCTAAAATATTTGATTCAAATATGATAATCCGCTTATCCTTCGATAACAAATTACCAAAGGATGTTAATAATTGTAAAGTAAGTGTTTTATAAAGGAAATAGGGTTTTAAACAGCAATTGTTTCTCCCGATCCCTTTTTGGAATCGCTGCCAACAATACTTTTACTGCCCTTTGCATGAAAACGAAAACGATAATCCGGATTTGATTGGACGAAATGAATGATCTCAGAATAACTCAGATCTCCTATGCAAAAAATAAGTTTCCTGATGGCATGAAACTGATTGATGTTTTGTAAAGAATCAATACCGCTAAGAGTATTTTTTTGCAAAAGATTATTTATTTCTTTTTGTTCTTCAGATGAACCTACGATCAAGCTTTGAGAAAAATCATTTTCTGCACCGGTTTTCGAAAAAGATATTTTCAAAAATATTCGCTGAAACAAAGAAGTAAGGGTTCTTATTGCGATTGCCAGCCGGATGAACATTGAAAAGAAGAAAGAAATAATTGCTCCATAATGTTTGCGGACAAAAATATCCATGGCGGCATAAAACATCCGAACATAATTGATGTTTTGCTTTTTTGCACTTTCGCCTTTAAAATGAATGATGGTGGTTTCACCGAGATAAAAGATCTTATAACCCACCTGTTGTATTCGGAAACTAAGGTCAATATCTTCACCGTACATAAAAAAACTTTCATCAAATCCTTTAACTTTTTCGAGTACTTCTTTTTTGATCATCAGAAATGCGCCGGCAAGCACATCAATTTCGTATGTTTTGTTTTCATCTAAATGACCCAAAGCATAATGATTGAATCTTTTTGATGAAGGAAACAATGATGCTAATCCAATCAATTTATAAAAAGAAGATAAAGGAGAAGGGAATGATCTTTTACTTTCAGGTAAAAATTTTCCGCTGCCATCGATCATGCGAACACCTGCTGCACCTGCATTTGCATTGTTTTTTAAAAACGAGATACATTGTGTAAAACAGCTTTCATTAACAATCGTATCGGGATTTAAAAATAAAATAAAGTCTCCTTTGGCTTGCAGCAATGCAATATTATTTGCTTTGCCGAAACCAACATTTTTTTCATTCGCCAAAAAAATAACAGAGGGAAAAAGAGGACGCAAATATGCTAAACTTCCATCGTTGGAATGATTATCGATCACAATTATTTCCGCATCAATGTTTGTAATAGCTTTTTGTACGGAGCATAAACATTGCTCCAGAAAATATTTAACGTTGTAATTGACTATGATGACAGATAAATCCAAATAGTGTTATTAAAAGAGTACGAATTAAGTTGTTTTTATTTTATTGTACAAAACGAAGATTTAATAAGTTGATTAAAGACCTAATTTTATACAAACATTTGAAATATGGAAAATAGAAATTTAGGCTCACAGGGATTAACAGCTTCCCGAATAGGATTGGGATGCATGGGAATGAGTGAATTTTACGGTCACCGAAACGATCATGAAAGCATAAACGTTTTGCATCACGCTATTCAGTTAGGCGTAACATTTTGGGATACTGCTGATATGTATGGCCCTTTTCTGAATGAAGAATTAGTTGGTCAGGCATTAAAAGGAAGAAGAGAGAAAATTACTCTTGCAACAAAATTTGGTATTGTTAGAAATTTGGAAAACCCGCAAATAAGAGCTGTGAATGGGAAACCGGAATATGTACAATCCGCCTGTGAAGCGAGTTTGAAAAGATTGGATGTGGATGTGATCGATCTGTATTATCTGCATCGCAAAGATCCTGCAACACCGATTGAAGAAACAGTTGGCGCCATGGCTAAACTAATTGAACAGGGAAAAATCAGAGCAATAGGGTTAAGTGAAGTATCGGCTGCAACATTACGAAAAGCGCATAAGGTTCATCCAATCACTGCATTACAAACAGAATTTTCTATTTGGTCGAGAGAGCCCGAAGATGAAATCATACAAACCTGCAAAGAATTGGGAATTGCATTTGTGGCATACAGTCCGCTGGGCAGAGGATTCTTAACGGGACAAATAAAAAAGTTCGAAGATTTTGCTGCAGACGATTATCGCCGATTCTCTCCGCGTTTTCAGGGAGAGAATTTTGAAAAGAATTTACAACTCGTTTCAAAGATTGAACATTTAGCACAAAAGAAAAATTGCACCACTTCTCAGTTGGCATTAGCATGGGTGATGGCACAGGGCGATCATATTTTTCCTATTCCCGGTACAAAGCATATTAAATATTTAGAAGAAAACGTTGGCGCATTAAATGTTCATTTGTCAGCTGATGAATTAAAAGAAATAGATGCCATTGCTCCAAAAGGAGCAGCAGCAGGAATGCGTTATCCTGAAGGAATGATGGGATCGATCAATCAATAATAACATTTCTTCTTTGGTAAGGCATGGCGCAGCGGTTATCTTTGCGCCATGCTAAAAGAAACATTGATCAAGGCTGTTGAAACCGGCGCCGCGATTATGAAAGAATATTTCGATCAGTCTTTCATCATCTCCAACAAAGAAGGAATTAATAATCTGGTGACAGAAGTTGATCATAAAAGTGAAGAAGCTATTTTTAAAGTGATCAAAGAACAATTTCCCGAACATTATATTTTAAGTGAAGAAGCAGGTGAAATCATTCAGGACAGTAATTATAAATGGATCATTGATCCCATTGACGGCACAGTTAATTATGCCAATCGCATTCCCATTTGTTGTGTAAGCATTGGTATTGAAAAAGACGGCAAGATGATATTAGGTGCAGTTTACAATCCTTTCATTGGAGAATTATTTTTTGCAGAAAAAGGAAAAGGGGCAACACTGAATAATAAAACCATTCATGTCAGCAATAAAGCAGATGTAAAAACAAGTTGTTTGGTTACAGGCTTCCCTTATACTTATTTGGATGAAGCAAACGGCCCTTTACAGGTGTTTGATAAATTGATCAGAAAAGGAGTTCCGGTTCGTCGATTGGGAAGTGCAGCAATCGATCTTTGTTGGGTGGCGATGGGAAGGTTTGATGGATTTTATGAACATCAGTTACAAGCATGGGATAGTGCTGCAGGATTTTTAATGGTTGAAGAAGCCGGTGGAAAAGTAACGGACCTCACAGGCAAATATTATAATCCTTATCAGCACGGGATTATTGCTACCAACGGAAAAATCCATGATGAATTATTAAATGTTATTAACGGAGGAAATCTTTAATGGAAAACAGAACAGAAATATCAACTCTTGGTGAATTTGGTTTGATCGATCATCTAACCAAAAATTTTGAGATACAAAATGTATCAACCGTTTTGGGTGTGGGAGATGATGCTGCAGTGATCGATCACTTCGGCAAACAAGCAATTGTTACAACAGATCTATTAATTGAAGGAATTCATTTTGATCTGATGTACACGCCGTTAAAACATTTGGGTTATAAAAGTGTAATCGTAAATCTGAGTGATGTATATGCTATGAATGCAACACCTACTCAAATAACTATCAGCATAGGTTTCAGCAATCGGTTCAGCGTGGAAGCATTAGATGAATTTTATGAAGGTGTTTATATTGCCTGCGAAAAATATGGTGTTGATCTGGTGGGTGGTGATACCTCATCATCTGATAAAGGGTTTATCATTTCCGTTACAGCCATTGGCGAAGTATCGCCGGATAAATTTGTGAAACGAAGCACTGCACAAAAAGGAGATCTGATCTGTGTGAGTGGTGATTTGGGCGGAGCCTTTCTGGGATTGACTTTGATGGAACGAGAAAAAAAGATCTTTTTAGAAAATCCAAAAGTGCAACCCGACCTGGAGAACGAGGATTATATCGTTGGCAGGTTATTAAAACCCGAAGCAAGAAAAGATATCATAGAATTTTTTGAGAAGAATGATATCATGCCAACATCGATGATGGATATCAGCGATGGATTAAGCAGCGAAGTGTTGCATCTCTGTAAACAAAGTAATTTGGGTTGCAGAATTTATGAAGAAAAAATTCCTATTCATGATCTGGCAAGAAAAGCGGCATTCAAGTTTGGACTCGACCCAACTGTTTGTGCTTTGAATGGCGGCGAAGATTATGAATTGATCTTTACATTGAAACAGGAAGATTACGATAAGATCACTTTGAATGAAGAGATCGCTGTTGTTGGTTACATGGCAGAATTGGAAGAAGGAACAAAGCTCTTGACAAAAGGCGGTAATACTTTTGATATAACTGCACAAGGTTGGAATGCGTTTAATAAATAAAATTATTTTTTACGTTCGATTAAGTCCCATAAATTTCCGTAGAGGTCTTCAAAAACGGCAACAGTTCCGTATTCTTCTTCATGTGGTTCTATGGTGAATTTTATTTTTTTGCTGAGCATATTTTTATAATCTCTCCAAAAATAATCGGTATATAAAAATAAAAAAACACGACCACCTGTTTGATTGCCGATTCTTGATCGTTGCTCTTCAGTAGCAGCTTTTGCCAATAACAAACAACATTCCGTTGAACCTTTTGGAGCAACCAATACCCAACGTTTTGTTTCGCTTAAAACAGTGTCTTCAATCAGATCGAAATTTAATTGTTTGGTGTAAAATTCAATTGCCTCATCATAATCATTCACCACTAAACTTATATGTGCGATATGTTGTCTCATTATTTTTTAATTAAGTGATGCCATTATTTATACAGATGAAAGGATTGCGACGCAAGGAACGATACCATGAAAAACAAAAGCTTGTATCAAAAAATTTCCAACTCAATAAAACTTGCTTGATATCCTTTTTCAATTTTTCCCAGATCGTCCAGACCCAATACCTGTGCAGGATACAGGCTGCACATGCGTAATGCTTCATCCAATTCAATATCACAATGCTGCACTAAATTTTTTACTGATTTCATCATGGTCAAAGCCGATCCGCTGAGTATACCGTTGCTCTCATATTTATCTCCGGCCAAATGATGGGGATATAATCCTTCACTTGTTTCGGTAACAGCATCGGTGATAACGAACAATCTTTCTTTCATTATCTTTTTTGCGATCTTGATAGCTCCAAAATCAACATGGTAACCATCCGGAACAATACTTGACATAACAGTTGGATGATTGAAAATAGCGCCTACCATTCCAGGCTCACGATGTTGTAAGGGGCTCATAGCATTATATAAATGTGTTGCAGCATTGATGCCTTTATTAAAACTTTGTATGACTTGATCATAAGTTGCGTTGCTGTGACCTGCAGAAATAATAATATTACGTGATTGAATGAATTGTATCACTTCATCGCTGCAAACTTCGGGAGCAATGGTTATTATTTTGATCACATCTTTTCCATAATCTAGTAATTTTTTTACTTCATCATTCGTTGGTGAATGAATGAATGATTCAATATGTGCACCACGCTTTATTTTGTTGATCCAAGGACCCTCTACATGCAATCCCAAACAACCTTTGCCACCTTGTCTCCAATAATCTTTTACTGCATCAATACATTTGTAAAAAACATCGTAACTATTAGTTGCAACTGTTGGCATGAAATGCAGTGCACCACCGGATTTGCAATAATCGTATAATTTGAATAATGAAGCTGCTTCAGGATACACGGCTAATAATTTTCCATGTGCTCCGTAGATCTGAATATCGATGAAAGAGGGAACTAATGATGTGCAAATTTGTTGATGTGTGGATGTGCGAATTGAAGAGATGGGAACAACATCAACAATAATTCCATCTTCAACAATTATTGAATGATTGATTAACCATTTTGTTCCTGTAAAAATCTTGTTTGCGGAGTAAATTATTGTATCACTCATAATTCTTCATTCATAATTCTAAACTGATCAGCGTCTTTCCAGAAAGGAAATTTATTTCTGATCTGTTCTAATTTTTCTTTTTCTAAAGTGATCGTGAAAACATCTTCATCATGTTGTTTTTGATATAATATTTCACCAAGAGGATCAATCACCATACTATCACCGCTATGATAAATTTCATTACCATCATTACCCACTCTGTTCACTCCAATCACATAAGATTGGTTTTCGATGGCTCTTGCTGTCAATAACGTTTTCCATGCATGATTGCGGCGTTCGGGCCAATTGGCAACATACAATAAAACATCATATTCGGCCGATCCATTCTCATTTTGTTCTTGCCTTGCCCATACGGGAAAGCGCAGGTCATAACAAACCTGCAGATTGATCTTCCATCCTTTTACCTGTGCGATCAATCTTTTATTTCCGGCAGTGTAATGTTTATCTTCTCCGGCATAAGCAAAGCAATGGCGCTTATCATAATAACCTAATGAGCCGTTTGGTAACATCCAGATCAAGCGGTTAAAATAATGATTATTATCTTTTATCATTAAACTTCCTGTGAGAATTATTTTGTGTTGTGTGGAAATTTTTTTCATCCATTCAACCGAAGGTCCATCCATTGTTTCAGCTAATTGTTCGGGCTTCATGCTGAAACCTGTGCTGAACATTTCGGGTAATACAACCACTTCTGTTTTTTGAATGGAATTTATTTTTGCTTCCAGCATTTGAAGGTTGGCTGCTTTATCTTCCCATTGCAGATTTGTTTGTATGAGTGTAAATGTTAACGACATGATACTAATGTACTACGATTATTAATGAAACACAATTCCTATTTCGATGTGCCGCTTTCTTTTTCACGAACCACCGCAATGGCTTTGCTGATAAGATCGGATTCAAAACCTCTTTGCAAAAGAAACTGTGTTGTTTTGATCATCCGGTTCAAATATTGTTCGCCTTTTAAGCTTTTCCATTTTTGGACAACTAATTTTTGTAAAACGGTCATGTATTCTTGCTCATCAATTTCCTTCATGGCTTTTTTGATGCTGAAACTGCTCACTCTTTTTTGTTTCAGTTCATGCTGAATTTTTATTCTTCCCCATTTTTTAATCCTGAATTTTCCGCCTGTAAACATTGCTGCAAAACGTTCTTCATTCAAATAACCTTCTTCGATGAGTTGAGAGATAAGCGGCTCTACTTCTGTCTTGCGTAACCCAAAACTGTACATCTTTTCGGCTGCTTCATAATGGCTTCGTTCCTGATAAGAACAGAAATGTTTAGCCTTTTGTAAAGCCTGTTGGGGCGTTAATTTTTGTTTGAACAAAATTGAAATAAGATTAGTATTCAAAACTACTGACAGCCGATGAATAAATGACCGGATCTTATTTTCCTCAATCCACATCCGATTCACATCTGTTTGTTTGCAGCAGGAATGGATAAATATCTGTATGGAATATTAACATTTTACAGTAGGTTTGTTGCAGTTATAAAAGCAGAAAAACATGAAGTTCATCGTATCCTCCTCCTCATTATTGAAACATTTGCAGCAGATCAGCGGTGTTATTAATGCCAATACCGTATTACCGATCCTCGAAGATTTTTTATTCGAAATAGAAGATAAAAAATTACATATCGTTGCCACTGATCTGGAAACAGTAATGCGAGTAAAGATGGACGTGGAAAGTAAGACCAACGGCAAGGTTTGTATCCCTGCAAAAATTTTGTTGGATTCATTAAAGAATATTGCCGATCAGCCGCTCACTTTTAATATCGATAAAAACTTTGCAGTAGAAATTACCAGTGATAATGGTAAGTATAAAGTGATGGGAGAGAATCCGGATAATTTTCCGAAAGAACCATCAGCTGATGATACTACTGCATTTACCATGAGCAGCACCGGTTTGGTAACAGCCATCAACAAAACATTATTTGCAGTAAGCAATGATGATTTACGTCCTGCCATGACAGGTGTGTTTTTTGAATTGGCGAAAGACGGTGTTCAGTTTGTTGCCACAGATGCACACAGATTGGTTCGATATAAAAGAACAGATGCCAAAGCAACAAAAGTTGATTCATTCATCGTTCCTAAAAAACCTTTGAATTTATTAAAGAATGCATTACCCGATAATGAAGACGAATTAAGTATCAGCTATAACAGCAATCATTTATTTGTGAGTCATGGCGAAGTGCAGATGATCTGTCGTTTGATTGATGCACGTTTCCCTGATTACAAAGTGGTGATACCAACAGATAATCCATACAAATTAATTGTAAACAAAAGTGATTTTCAAAATGCATTGCGCCGTGTGAGTGTATTCTCAAACAAGAGTACCAACCAAGTGGCGTTAAGTATTACAGGAAGCGAATTGCAAATGGCCGCGCAGGATGTTGATTTCAGTTTTGAAGGAAATGAAAGAATGAGTTGTCAGTATGATGGTGGAGATCTACAAATTGCATTCAATGCAAAATTCTTGATTGAAATGCTGAGTGCAGCAGACACTGCCGAAGTAAAAGTTGAATTGTCTACTCCAACCAAAGCCGGAATTTTAAAACCAACAGAACAGGCAGAAGGAGAAGACCTGTTAATGTTAGTGATGCCTTTGATGTTGAATAATTAAATGCGATTCTCAAAAGGAATTCAAAATAAAAACCAAGACCTCTTCAAATAACGAAGAGGTTTTGTATTTTCAGGCTCTAACAATTGCAATATGTTTCAAAACATCATCGATCATTTTCAAACATTAGAACAACGACCATTCGAGCGAATGGCTTTTTTAGTAGGCGGATTATTATTCTTTTGGATCCTTGAAGGTGCTATTCCACTGATCCAAATGAATTACAAAAAAACCAAACTGAAACACGCAGCTGTGAATTTTGTCTTTACGGTCATTCATCTGATCATTCATACTTTTCTGGCAATATTCATAATTAAGTTGAGTGATTGGTGTAAAGATGTTCAGTTCGGCTTAGTGTATTGGACAAATGCAGGAATAGTTGCAACTATATTAATTGGAGTATTATCGCTCGATTTCAGCAGCTGGCTGGTGCATTTGTTGATGCACAAAAATAAATTCTTGTGGCGCTTTCATCTCATTCATCACAGCGATACGAATGTTGATGTAACAACAGGCCTTCGACATCACCCCGGCGATAGTTTATTGCGTGGAATATTTTTTTTGTTATTGATCTTTGTTTCAGGTGCACCGATGTACAGTGTGATGATGTATCAAACATTGGTGGTGATTGCCACTGCGTTTACACATGCCAATATCAAATTGAATGAATCAGTAGATAAGTTCCTGAGTTATTTTCTGATCTCACCCAATATGCATAAAGTGCATCATCATTGGAAACAACCCTACACGGACAGTAATTATGGTGCTGTGTTTTCTATTTGGGACAGATTTCTCGGAACATTCTCTCATCTGGAAGTAAAAGAATTAAAATACGGTTTGGATAGATATTATAATGAAGAAAAAGATGAAGACGTAAAAGAATTATTAGTTCATCCTTTCATGAAGCATCACGATTAATATTTCTTCATCTTTGCAAAAATAATTTTTCGAATGAAGATTGTCGCAATGATACCTGCCCGTTATGCAGCAACACGTTTTCCCGCTAAATTGATGCAGTTACTCGGCAATAAAACCGTGATCAGACATACTTATGATAATACAGTTGCAACAGGATTATTTGATGAAGTAATTGTAGTAACAGACAGCGATATTATTTATAATGAAATCACTCAACATGGTGGCAAAGCGTTGATGAGTAAAAAAGAACACGAAAGCGGCAGCGATAGAATTGCAGAAGCCGCAGCAGATATGGATGTTGATATTATCGTGAATGTTCAGGGTGATGAACCTTTCGTAAAAAAAAATCCGCTTGAAAAATTATTAAAAGTATTTGAAAATGAAAATGTGAAGGTTGCTTCTTTGATGCAAATATTAAAGGATAAGAAATTAATTGATGATCCCAATTATGTGAAAGTAGCGGTTGATAAAAATATGAACTCACTTTTTTTCAGCCGTTCGATTATTCCTTATCCCAGAGATAAAAATGCGGTATCTGTTTATTACGAACATATTGGTGTGTATGCATTTCGTAAAGAAGCATTGATCAATTTTACAAATTGGGAAATCACACCATTGGAGGCTGTTGAAAAAATAGAATGTTTGCGGTATTTAGAAAACGGCGTTCCTTTAAAAATGGTAGTTACAAATTATATGGGTATTGAAATTGACACGCCTGAAGATCTGGAAAAGGCAAGTAAACTGCTGTAAATTTCATAAATGAATAATTGAAGCATGAAAAAAATTTTTTTTATTTTTTTATTAGCGAGTGCAAATAATATTTTCTGTCAAAATTTGTACAAAGAAAAATACCGCCCTGAATTTCATTTTTCCCCTACAGTAAACTGGATGAATGATCCAAACGGCTTGATTTATTTTAATGGCGAATACAACTTATTTTATCAAAGTAATCCATACGCAAATGTATGGGGGCACATGTCCTGGTCGCATGCTGTCAGCAAAGATTTATTGCACTGGCAACATTTGCCGGTGGCACTGCGTGAAGAAAACGGCATTATGATGTTTTCCGGCTCTGCAGTGATCGATAAAAAAAACACAGCAGGTTTTGGAGCTGATGCAATGGTTGCCATTTATACCGGACATACTGATACATTACAAACACAAAACCTGGCGTACAGCAATGATGTAGGAAGAACATTTACAAAATACAATGGTAATCCCGTTTTGAATTTGCATAAAAAAGATTTTCGTGACCCTAATGTTTTCTGGTTCGAAAAAAATAATTGCTGGATCATGAGTGTATCACATCCAAACGAACATCAGATTGAATTTTATCGATCACAAAATTTAAAGGATTGGAAATCGTTGAGCAGGTTTGGTCCGACAGGAGATACAAGCGCAGTGTGGGAATGTCCTGATCTGATGCAGGTTTCCATTGAAGGAACGAATCAAAAGAAATGGGTGTTGTTTACTTCTCAAAATTCAACCATGCAATATTTCGTGGGAGAATTTGACGGAACAAAATTCACGAATGAAAATCCAGCAACGAAAATTTTTAAACAGGATTATGGAACCGATTATTATGCGACCATTGCTTATCATAACACACCGGATAAAAATCCAATCACCATCGGTTGGTTAAATAACTGGAATTATGCAAATGAGATACCTACTTCGCCCTGGAAAAGTGTAATGTCATTGCCCAGAAAAATATCACTCAAAAAAATAAAAAATGGATGGATATTGATACAACAGGTTATTCCGTCTTTTCAAACACTAAGAAAAGAAGCAGTTGTTTTTGTAAATAAAAAAACAGCAAAAGAAGAAACGCTTGGTTTTTCCGGACAAGTATTTGAAATGGAAATGCTTTTTCAACCATCATCAACCGGAGAAAGCGGAATTAAATTAGCAGTGGGCAATAATCATTTTTTAAAAATAAGTTATGATGCACCACATCAGCAAATGATCGTTGATCGTTCGCAAACAAATACATCATTCAGTAAAATATTTGCTTCCATCAATAAATCACTTGCCACCGTTCAATTAAAGAATGGCAAATTAAAATGGCATATTTATTTTGATAAAAGCATTGTTGAGATTTTTGTGAACGATGGCGAAGCTGTTTTCACTACACAAATTTTTCCTGAAGAAAACGAAAACAATATTCAATTATTCAGCAGCGAAGGGCAAGCCATATTTGATTACCTGAATTTTTGGAAACTGAAAAATATTTGGTAAAAAACATTCGCAACTCTTTTGCGTATCTTTGCATTTTAAAACAGATTCGTGTAAATCGATTTAATCCGTGGAATAAAAAATCAGTTATGGCACAGTTCAGAAATTTTAAAATGGTGGATTATGTAGTGTATGGCAGAGGAAGCTTTAATCAGTTGGATGAAATATTAGCACCGCATCGCAAAAACGAAGCACCGATGATCTTCTTGATTGATCATTTTTTTGAAGGCAAACCTTTATTGAACAGAGTTCCGCTTCGCGGAAAAGATAAAATTGTTTTTGCTGATGTAACATTCGAACCGAAAACAAAACAAGTGGATGCATTGGTACAACAATTAAAAGATGAATTCGGAATGATCGGCGGTGTAATTGGTATCGGCGGCGGATCTGCAATGGATATGTCAAAAGCTGTTTCGTTAATGATGACCAATCCCGGATCTTCAGCAGATTATCAGGGGTGGGATTTAGTGAAAAATCCCGGCGTGTATAAAGCAGGGATCCCAACATTAAGCGGAACAGGCGCAGAAGTATCTCGAACAACAGTGCTGACAGGGCCAACAAGAAAGTTGGGAATGAATTCTGATTTTACTCCTTTCGATCAAATCGTTCTGGATCCTGAATTACCAAAGAATGCTCCCGTTAATCAGCGTTTTTATACAGGCATGGATTGTTATATTCATTGCATTGAAAGTTTACAGGGAACTTATTTGAACGAGTTCAGTAAAAGTTACGGAGAGAAAGCATTGCAGATTTGTCAGCATATATTTTTAGAGAAAGATATTTGGGATGATGACTGCGATAATAAATTAATGATGGCATCTTATGCAGGCGGAATGAGTATTGCATACAGTCAGGTGGGTGTGGCACATGCCGTAAGTTACGGGTTGAGTTATTTGTTGGGAACCAAACACGGAATAGGTAATTGTATTGTGATGAATCATTTGCACGAATATTATCCCGAAGGCGTGGATGAATTTAAACGCATGGTGGATAAAAATAAAATTGAAATCCCTGTTGGTATTTGCAAAGGATTAACTGATGAACAGTTTGATATAATGATCAATGTTTCGCTTGGCATGAAACCTTTATGGGAAAACGCTTTAGGGCCGGACTGGGAAAAAATAATAACAAGAGAAAAGCTAAGAGCCTTGTACGAAAAATTATAAATCAAAAATAAAAACCGAAGTAATTGCTTCGGTTTTTTTATGCAGCCAACTGTTGGAATACTATTTGACTTTTCTTGCGTTGCACACTTGTGCACCATAGCTTTATGCGACGGTGTACTTGTACTTTTTCAGCAATGAGTAACAACTTACTCAATAATTTTTTCAATATGCGCCAATTTTCCATCGGCATTAATTCCTTCCAATACCACACGCAATTTTTTACTGATATCATTATTGTAAAATTCCAGTTGAACTTTAGGATTCTTTGCATTGGTTAAAACATAAGGATTCCAATACAGGGTTGTTCTTGCATCGGGTGCAAAGCTTTTAACGGAATCACTATAATTCGGAGAAAAGAATTCCTGATATTTTGTATATCCTATTAATATTTTTTTCTCATCAACAGTATTAAAGAGCTCCTGTTTTTCATCACCTCTTTTAGTGTAAACAGCAATCGCACCGCCAAATCCGCCTCCTGCAGCTAAAACGAATGGCGTACCGAATATTTTAACGTATGCGATATCCGACATGGGTATTGACACTATTGCACTAAGGTCGGTTTGCATTTCATTCAAATAAACAGTAGGAGCTTGCCCTCGTATTGTAACGTTATATGGGGCAGCAGATGCAGAGACCTGATCAGGTACCGTTACTTCAAGACCGGGAACTCCACGGCTTTCCAAATACTTAAAGATATCCAGATAACTGTATGCCGCAGGATCATTCAAAATATCGGCTCTGTATTTCCCCTCAAATGAAAATGCACCGGATGTATATTTTTCGTCGGCAACATCCAATTTAGTTTTCGGTTTTAATCTGGAAGTAACGATCACGTCTTTTAAAGTGGTGGTGCTTCTTATTTTTTCCAATCTTTTTTCTTCTTCAATAAAAAAATGTTCTCTTACATATTGGGCAGAATCAAATTGTTTGAAAGACTCTTTATTTAATTCTTTTAAATAATTACCAGGCTGAGAAAAAATATTCGTCTTAAAAAGAATGCTGGTCTTGTTGGCTAAATTTTTTTGTTTAAAACTGTAAAACACATTGATCGTATCAAAGAAAATAAAACCGCTTTTTGAAAAATTACCATTCTGTTCCATCGGAACGGGAACGATCTGTCTGCTTGAATCTCTTGCCAATAAGAACAAAGTCACAAAATCTTTTTCTTCTACATTTCTGAAAGCGCGTCCCTTTGCAGTTCCGCCAATTTCAATATAGTCGCTGTCTTTCGGATAATTGATGGCGGGAAATTTTGCATCAAGAATATCATCCCATTTAAATCTTCTCCAGCCATGTGTCAGCATCACCAGATCTAAAAAATGTTTGGTGCTGTCTTCTTCATTTTCAAAATATTCAGCAGGGTTGGCTATTTTTCCTTTTATATCACTGCTCAATAAAAATTGTGAGATGATAGAATTTTTTTCCTGAAACAATCCGGCATCGGTTACTGATACCGACATGTTTGCGAATGCAGAATCTGCAACATTGATCTCAATGATATTTTTATCTCTTTTTTCTGTTCCTTTTGTGATACTGCTGATAGTTGGATTGAATTGATATTGATGATTGTTTACAAATACAATTCTTTCCGCAACAGGTTGCCAGGATGCATTGAATAGTGTTAACTGCAAAACGCCGGAGGGATAATTGGATGTGTTGATCTCAGTTAAGGCGAATGCGCTTTTCTCTAAATTTATTTTTGATTTGGATAATATCTGCTGATTCATGTGCACCAGCAAATACAATGTCTTTAAATTTTCTGTTGAAGTTGCAGATCTTTGAATGCCCACCAACAATTTTTTATTTAATAGCTGCGCCTGAATAACAGCACCATTTTTTTTAATGGCGGGTAAACCGGTATAACCCTTATTACCATATTCGTCCGTCCAGAAAACAGTGTAAGTTTCATCAGTGTTTACTTTATCAACAAAAAAACTTCCCATGCCATCGTGTTCTGTGATAAAAGAATCGATCAGTTCATATTTACTGTTTTTAACGGTACCCCGAATAAAAACAGGATCGCCGTTTTGATTCGTAGCAAGAAATGCGACTTTTGAATTTACACCGTTTACCAGATCGCCGCTTTCCGGAAATAAGTGAATCTCTGTTACAGGTAAAACAGAAGAAGTGTTTTTTTCTGCGGGTTGATGAATGATAATATCTTTTTCGAATAAAAATGATGAATCAAAATTGAGCATCCACTTGGTATAAGCACGTACATGCAGAGAAGAGAATGTATAATTTTCAGGAACAACAAACTGCCCTTTAGCAGATGCACCGAAAACGGGGAACAGTGTATGTGCTATCAATTTTCCTTTTGCATCATACCAATCGGCATAAAAGTTTTTACTCAGGTTAGACGTTTCATTACCCGCCATCAAATAGGCTTTGAACCAAATGGTCTCATCCTTATTATAAACAGATTTATCGAAGTGGAGATGAACTTTCTCCTGCTGAAATTGATCGTTGTAAATGTTTATCACATAGTCGATCTCTTGTGCGAAAAGACGATCAGAAACAAAGGATAAAACGAGCAGGCTGCAAAGGCTGAGGTAAAGATTTTTCATCGGGAATGAATGATTTGATACAAAAGGACACCAAAAATAATACCATAAAAAATATATACATAAAAAGAATATCAAACTTGAAGAACAAGTTTAAAAATCGTTGTTTTAACTTTGACGATACTCAAAATAAACCGCACAGATATTTTAATCTTACTCAATTATTTTTTCAACCCTTGCTAATTTACCATCTGCATTTACTCCTTCGATGATCACACGTAATTTTTTGCTCGAATCGTTATTAAAAAAACTAAGTCTCACTTTATGATTTTTCGGATCGGTGAATACATAAGGATTCCAGTACAAAGTTGTTCTCATATCCGGATCATTGAATGGTTGCGGAACAGTATAATCGGGAGAATAAAATTCTTTATAAGGCGTATAACCGGCCACAAAAGATTTTGGTAAACTCGTTCCGTTATTTGATGATGGCCTTGTTTCCGTTCCGTTTCTTGTATAAACAGCAATAGCGCCACCTGCACCGCCGCCGAAGGCACCAAAGAATGGCGGACGCATTACTTTAATGTATGCAACATCCGTCATGGGAATATTGTAGAGCATGTTTGCATCGATAGGCGATTCATTCAAAAACAAATCAGTTGTGCTGTTGCGCCATTTTACACTTGGATCATTGCCGTTGAAATTTATTGTTAAACCTGCCACTCTTCCCTGTAAATAATTAAATACACTCATAGCACTTTGCGCAATCAGGTCGTTTGCAATATCGAACTGCATACCATCGCCGCCGGCAAATAAACCTTTTGCATATTTTTCATCTAATATCTGAACTGCACTTTTTGCTTTTGATCTTACCACTACATCTTTCAAGGTTACGGAAGCTCGCAACTTTGCCAATCGATCCTGTTCTTCAAGCATCATCCTTATTTTTTTCAGTCCGCTGCTGTCAGAAAAATTGTTCCATAAAACGGATTGATGTAAAAAATTTGTACTCACAGCTAATTCCGGCAACAAACCATTTTGAAAACGTATTTCAGCGAGATCGGTAAGTTTTCTGTCGCCGTTAAACATATAACGCACTTGCAGTGTATCGAAAAATATTCCATTATTGTGTGAGAAAGAAGCATCTCTGTCAATGGGCAATGATAATAATTTTCTGGTACTGTCTTTTGCTTGCAGGAACATGTTGATCGAAGGTTTCGTTACCAATTTTTCAAAAGCACTGCCAAACACTTTCCCTTTGATCATCACATAATCTGTTTCCGGCTGGTATGTGAGTTGAGGTAATTTTCCTGCGGCAATCTCATCCCATTTGAATCTTCGCCAACCATGTGTCAACATTACCAGATCCAAATGGCGTGCAACAGAATCTGAATTATTTGAAAAATAATAAGCAGGATTATTGATGGAACCTTTAATATCACCGCTTAATAAAAATTGAGAAATGATATTCGTGCTGCTGTCGCTTATGATCGATGCATCAGTGACTGCAATGGAAAGATTGGATGAAACGGTATCTGGCACATCGATCTCAATTACATTTTTAGCTCTTTTGCTTAAGGATGCGACAGGAAATGAAACCCTTGGATTGAATTGATGTTGGTGATTGTTTACAAAGAGGGCCCTCTCTGCAATTGGCACCCAATTCTGATCAAACAAAGTAACAATAACAACACCTGAAGGAAGATCGCCGGTTGGTATTTGTGCGAGTACAGATGCTTTGGCAGTGAAATTTATTTTGGAACGATAAAACAATTGTTGATTCATCGTTGCAACGAGATTCAGTGTTTTAAGATTATCAGTAACAATCGCTGTTCTTTTTACAGCAACCAATGTTTTTTCAGATAATGATTGTATTTCAAGATTTACACCTGCATCAACAGAAGCGGGTATGGCTGTAGTATGAGTTTCGCCTGTTTCATCCATCCAATAACATAGATAGGTTTCATTTTTTTTGGGTGTGATTGAAAACGTACCCATGCCATCATGCTCTGACGCAAAAGAATCTACCCATGCACCGCTGCTTGTTTTAACAGCACCGATTACCTGCACCGGTTTTCCCAATTGATCATTGGCTTTAAATGCTATTCGGTTTTGTAAACCATTTACCAGATCACCGCCCTCCGGAAAAAAATGAATGGTTCTGACGGACGCAGTATTTGATGTGGCTAAGGGTTTTAATTGTGTAACAGGAATTTCTTTATTAAATAAGAAAGCACTATCAAAATTCAGCATCCATCTGGTATATGCAACAGCATGAATTGAATTGGCGGTGTAAGAATCAGGAATGGTAAATTCAAATTTGGCTGTTGATTCAAAAACCGGAGCCACTGTATGTTTTATTAACTTTCCGTCGGCACCAAACCAGTCTATATAAATATTTTTACTGTAAGATGAAAAATCAGAACCCGCCATGAGATACACTTTCATCCAAATGGTCTCACCCTTATTGTAAATGGATTTATCGAAATGGATATGAATTTTTTCCTGCTGAAATTTTTCAGCATATACATTAAGAGCGGAATCTAATTTTTGTGCAGATAAAGAAAGACACAAACAGATAAAAAGTGTAGTAGTAAATAATTTCTTGATTCTGAGCATAAAATGATTTCAGATTAGATTTGTAATTGACTTAAAGAACCAACAACAGTTTAACAAACAAAAATCACACCAATCAATTAACAGAATAACTCACGCTTCCATCTTTTTCATCTTTTAGTTGTACGCCTAATTTAATAAGTTCATTCCTGATGGTATCACTGGTTACAAAGTCTTTTTTTGCTTTTGCTTCTTTGCGGATATTGATGAGCAATTGTAAAACACCGTTCAGTTGTTCATTGTCAACTCCATCACCCTTCAATCCGAAAATATTTTCAAGATAGGTTTTCATTTTTTGCTGCAGTAATTCAATTATTGACCCGCTCAATGTATCAGCCGGTAATTGTTTGTTTTTTATTCCATTAATAACAGGAACTAATTCGAACATATTGGCCATCACTTTCGCGGTATTAAAATCATCGTTCATGAATTCATCAAACTCTGCGAGCGATTGTTTTATTTTTTCTTCCAATGCTTTATCAGATGAAATTTGATTTTTAATATCGAGCTTTTGTAAATTTTCATACGCTTCCCATAAACGTTTCAATCCTTTTTCGGCAGCCATCAATGCTTCATTGCTGAAATCCAAAGTTGAACGGTAATGTGTTTGCAGAATAAAGAAACGAATGGTCATCGGATGAAATGCCTGCGTTAATACCGGATGTGTGCCGCCGAACAATTCACTCAGCTTGATCACATTATTATAACTCTTGCCCATCTTTTTTCCGTTGATGGTGATCATATTATTATGTAACCAATATCGCGCAGGGGTTTTATGATTGCAAACGGTACTTTGTGCAATCTCGCATTCATGATGCGGAAATATCAGATCCATGCCGCCTCCGTGAATATCAAATACATCGCCCAAATATTTTGTACTCATAGCAGAGCATTCAATATGCCATCCGGGGAAACCCTCTCCCCACGGGCTTTTCCAGCGCATGATATGTTCAGGCGGTGCATTCTTCCATAATGCAAAATCATTTTTATTTCTTTTCTCTTCCTGATTATCAAGGTCACGTGTGGTATCCAATTGCTCTTCAATATTTCTTCCGCTCAATATTCCGTAAGGCAATCCTTTCTTTGAATAATCAGTATTGTATTTTTCTACATCAAAATAAACAGAACCGTTGGCAACATAGGCATAACCATCTTTGATGATTTCTTCGATCATGTTGATCTGTTCAACGATATGTCCAGTTGCAGTTGGTTCAATACTCGGCGGAAGGTTATTGAACTGCGTCATCGCCCAATGAAATAAGTTGGTGTATTTCTGTACCAACTCCATCGGCTCTAATTTTTCGATCACTGCTTTGTTGCTTATCTTATCTTCTGCTTCACGGCCTTCCTCTTCAAAATGCCCGGCATCCGTAATGTTTCGAACATAACGCACTTTATAACCCAAGTATAATAAATAACGATAGATCACATCGAAAGTAATGAAGGGTCTTGCATGGCCGAGATGACTTTCTCCGCTTACGGTTGGTCCGCAAACATACATCCCCACATGACCATCAGTTATTGATTTGAATATTTCTTTCTTTCTTGATAATGAATTATGAACTTTAAGCGACATGTTGTTGGTACTTGTTTATGAAAAAACTTTGGTTGATGCCGGTATTTGGCAAAAGTAGAGCATAGCTGCATTAACAACAGCAAAAACAGCAGGAATATAGATGAAAGGCTTGCATAATAGGGCGAATATAAAATTATTTTTTTAAACGAAGGTCAGTAACCAGCATGATATGGTCGCTTAGTCCTTCATCCACCATATCGAACTGGTGCACTGTAAAATTATCGTCAGGCAAAATATAATCTATCCGCAATGTGGGGGCAATGGCAATAAAACTTCTGCCGATACCAAAACTTTTTTTCAGAAAAGCATCCTGCCTGTTGCCTTTGATATGAAAATAGGTGTAACTGTTGGGCACGTCGTTAAAGTCGCCGCAAATGATCGAGGGGTAAGTACTTTTATTAATTGCTGATGAAACGGTCGTTGCCTGAACGCCTCTGCGTTTAAAAGCCAATTTCATTTTAATGAAGATATTTTTTGAAGCGGCCAATGCTTCTTCATCCTGTTCTTTTATTTTTTCCATGCCGTCATAATCTTCTTTTTTGAATTTGAACGATTGAAGATGTGTTGTGTAAATTCTAAATGTATCTGTGACCTTTATCACATCGGCATAAATTAAACTTTCAGCAACACGGTATTTAATTCTTCCTGAGTCGATGAAGCGGTATTTTGAAAAAATAATACAACCGGAATAATATGCTCCGCTGCTTCTTTGATAGTCTTTAGAAAAATAATGATAAGGATAGTCTTTGGAAAAAAGAGAAATATTATCAGCTTGGGCGCCGGAATGATTGGCGCTGTTAAACTCCTGCAGGCAAATAATGTCGGGTTGTAATTCAATGATGGTTGCTGCGATATCTTCACGAATATGTCGCTTTGTTACTTTGTTTTTTGTAAGGCCATTAAAACTTTCTACATTCCAATCAACGATTCTGATATTATTTTCTTCTTTTATTTTTTCAAATTTTGCTTTATAATTGAAAGCAAAGAAAACAGATATCTGTTGCCAACCCATTAATAAAGAGATTACAGAAATCAGTGCCAGCTTAGGTTTTGCAATGAGCCAAAAAACAATAGAGAAGGATAAAATAAAAATAAAATAAGGAACAAGTATTCCGAGAAAACCGATCCACCAGTACTTCGAAGGATTTAACCAGGGCGATAAACAAGCCAGTAAAAATAAAAACGCAATCAAAACATTGAGAATGACAACAAATGTTTTAGAGGTTTTTCTAATGCCTGATTTTGCCATACTGTAAATGTAATAAAAACAGTTACCTCAATTGTATATCCACCAAATTCGGGTAATGATCTGATAAATGTAAATGGGGTGTTTGATGCTGTATAGCTTTTAAACGCTGATCCATCAATACCACATCAATTCTTAATGTGGGAGAAATGCTGTCGTAAGTTCCGCCGAATCCAAAACCGGTCGATAAAAATGCATCGTTTAGATTTTTACTGATATGCTGATACACATAGCTTGCAGGAACTGAATTTAGATCTCCGCAAAAAACAAATGGCAAAGCAGAGTTATTCAATTCAGATTTAATTAGTCTGGCTTGTTCAAAATGAATTTTATCAAACAATTTTAATTTTCTGAAAGTATTTGAATGAAAAAGCAAACCTGTATCTGCCTCTAAAAAATTATATTCTCTTGGTGAAGCATTTTGCGCATGAATATCCATGGAACTGAGATGAGCATTAAATATTTTTATTTGCCGGCCTTTGAAATGAATGGTTGCAAATTGTAATCCTTCTGATTTTGGATCATTTGTATACCTGATTCTTCTGGTATCAGAAAGCGGAATTCGGGAAAAAATTGGAGTGCCGTATTCTTCAGGTGCAAACGACGAATTATAAGCGTAGTCCACAGGAAAATAAACATAAGGGTAATGCAAAGAATCTCTCACATAATCTAAATCTGCGTAAAACCAGGGTGCTTTAAAATTCGAAAAGTCTTGAAAACATAAAACATCTGCATCGCTTTGCTCAATGAATGCAAACATTTGTCGGCGAATACTGTTAGGAAAATCATTTTTTTTCTGGCAGTCGCCAAAATAATTCACGTTCCATGATAAGATGCGGAGGCTTTTCATATTTTTTTGAATAATAAAATCTTTGCGACCGTGAAAACCAAAAACAGAACTGATGTTTTGAAACCCTGCAAGAAGAATCAATAAAAATATCCAACTCCTTTTTCTGAAAATGAGTAATGAGAGCAGAAATAAAATAATCATGCCGACCAAAAGATAAACAAACCCCAGCGCTAAAAAAGTAAGCGGCCAAAAATGAGCAGGGTTGATATAAGGAGTTAAACAGGCAGTAAGATAAACGGCAGCATAAAAGATACCTGCAATAAAAAAAATATTTTTAAACAAGGAATTTTTTTGCGTTACCATTATAACTCAAAGTTCTTCTTTACTGGCTCTTTTCAAAAATTCTTTTTCTTCATCTGTCAGCATATGGTAACCCTGATCATGAATTTTATCAAGTATTTCATCCAATCGCTGCTGAGTAAGATTTGGTTTTTTTTGAAAAGGTTCGGTAGTTGATTTATAAAACAACCTATCCTTGTCAGACTTTTGCAGCTGTTTTTTTTCAGGATTGAATAGATCATCAATCCAATCAACCAGATTATTCATCCAATCACTCCAGTCATTGCCTCTTCTTAATTGCCGTACAAAAATAAACCCAATTGCACCACCCGCTAAATGAGCAATGGCATAACCACTGCTGGAACCGGCTGTAGTGGTATAATCAATCGCAACAAAAATTAAAGTCAGTACCCATAAAGGAATGCCACCATTGATCATCGGGAAAAGACGATAATCAGGTGCTAAAGAAGTTGTAGCAACAGCTACTGCCATAACTGCGGCACCGCCGCCCATTAAATCGGCTACAGCATTAATATTTTGATGAAGTGACGGGATTAAATTCTCGCTCAACAAAAAGAAAACAGCCCCGGCAAATCCGCCATAGAGATAAATGGGAAATATTTTTTTATTGCCTGTTAAGTCTTGTAAAATAAAACCGAATGCCCATAACCAAAGTAAAGTGCTGATCAATCCCCAGATACTTAATTGCGAAAACATATAGACGAAAACCGTCCATGGTCTTGTAATTAATTTCTCTGTGTTTGCAGGTAATGTAAACCAGTCAAGTATCTGTTTATGAAAAAAAGTTTCAGCAGTGATGTTGTCACTGTAAGATAAAAAGTAAACGATCTTTAAAAAATTAAGCAAAATAAAAATGAGCGCATTCACAGCAACCAATAAAACCAACGCATTGTTGCTTTGTCCCAATAGCGGGCTTTTGCCTTTTTTGTATTCTTTTACACTCATGGTTCAAAGTTCAGTAAAAACAGGAGCAATGACTAATCTTTAATAAAAATTACTTCGATTCTTTTTGTTCCAGAAATAGACCAATAAAAAACCTACCAATGCCCCGCCCAGATGTGCCACATGTGCCACATTATCTCCGGCAGAATTACTGATGGCCATACTTAGTTCAAAACCGGCATACAATAAAACAAACCATTTTGCTTTTAATGGAATAAAGAAGTAGATATAGATTTTTGTGTTGGGAAACAAATAACCGAATGCCACCAAACAACCGAACACAGCACCGGATGCGCCTAATGTTGCTTCATTCAACTTCATGTAAAACCGTTCTCTGTATTCAGCTTGTGAAATTGCATCAAGCGAATTAAACGCACTGATGATATGCTCGTTTTCAAAATACAAAACAATCATGTGGCAAAGTGCTGCGCCTAATCCGCATACTAAATAAAAAGTAAGAAAACGTTTGGGCCCCCATAAATTTTCTAAAATAGAACCAAACATCCACAAAGCAAACATGTTCCCGAAGATATGCCCGAGATTTCCATGCATGAACATGTGTGTAATAAATTGCCATGGGCGAAACAATGGACTTTGCCAGGTATGCAATGCAAACAAATCCTCCATGTTGATGAGCTCTCTGCCCACTGTATTCTGCGCCAAAAAAAATAAGCCATTCAGGATTAAAAGATTTTTAATCACTGCCGGTAATATCTGAAAACTGCTTGGTCTGAATTCTGTCATATTGTACTCAAAAACTTATATTAATAAAGAAAACTAAATTATTTTTTACAGCTTTAATTTCAACTGCATCACATTTTCGATATGATGTGTGTGTGGAAACATATCCACCGGTTGAATTTTAGTAACCGCATATTTCTCATCCAGCAATGCGATATCCCTTGCCTGTGTTGCCGGATTACAACTTACATACACAATTATCGGTGCTGCAATTTCCAATAATTTTTTCACTAATTTTTCATGCATTCCTGCACGCGGTGGATCGGTGATAACAACATCCGGCCTGCCATGTGTTTCAAAGAAAGCATCATCACAAATATCAATCACATCTCCGGTCACAAATACAGAGTGTAAAATGTTGTTCAACGCTGCATTCTCTTTTGCATCTTCAATGGCCTGGGCAATTAATTCAACCCCAATAATTTTCTTTGCATTCTTACTTGCAAAAATACCAATGCTTCCGGTGCCGCAATACAGATCATACAAGGTTTGTGTGCCATCCAGTTCAGCATATTCCCTTGCAATATGATATAATTTTTCAGCCTGTTTTGTATTGGTTTGAAAGAATGATTTGGGACTGATCTTAAATTGAAAGTCTTCCAATTGTTCAATGATGGAGCCTTTTCCGAAATAAACTTGCGGATTGAGATCGAAAATACTGTCATTGAATTTTTTATTGATGGTGTACAATAATGTTGTGATCTGCGGAAACTGTTTCAGCAACTGATCAAATAATTTTGTTTGATTTTCTTCATCATATCCCAACACAATATTGATCATCAATTCTCCTGTCGTAGCAGAACGCACCACAACATTACGCAACCAGCCCTGATGTGATTTGATATCATAGAACGGCAAATTATTTTCCAATGCATATGCAACAATCGCCTTGCGAATTAAATTAGTTGGTTCGTGTTGTAAATGGCAAGTATCAATCTCTACGATCTTATCAAACACACCTTTTGCATGAAAACCACCAAAGCCGCCTTCATTAATTATTTCGGCACCTTCACTTTTTAATTTCCTGAATTCATCAGAAGGAATAAATTTTTTATTACAAAAAGTAAATTCTAATTTATTTCTGTAATGCCTTGTTTCATCAGCACCGATGATTGAAAATAATTCAGGTAAAATAACTTTGCCTATCCTGCTTAAATTATCATTTACTTGTTTTTGTTTATACAGTAATTGTTTTTCGTAAGGCAAGCTTTGCCATTGGCATCCGCCGCAAATACCAAAGTGTGAACAAAAGGGAAGAACTCTGTCAGCAGAATATTTTTTAAAACGCAAAGGGTAACCTTCGGCCCAATCTTTTTTACTTTTTTGTAATTGAACATCCACTACATCGCCGGGTACGGTGCCTTCAATAAAAATAACTTTACCATCCACTCTTGCCAAACACTTGCCTTCTGCTGCATAATCCTGCACCAATACATCTTCCAGAACAATGGCTCTTTTTTGTTTTTTCACAGCGGCAAAAATAGGGTGTTGCATGATTGAAATTTTTTTATTCTCAAAATCAATCCGCAGTTGTTAAGTAATGTTTTTATTCATTCATTCCAATCCCATATAACAATATCCCATCCAACGCCACCAAAAGTTAATGTACTGATTATTTTAAAACCGGTCTTTAAATGCGCTTTAAGCGATCTCGGATTGGATTGAGCAATATCCGTCAGGCAATAATCATATTGTGATTGTAAACTTTTTTTATAATACTGATACATATCCTGCACTATCCCTTTACCACGATAATTTTTTGCAACACATAACTGTCCAACTACCACATATTTCGAATCTTTCAATGAAAATTTTTTATAGACTAAAGTATCAATGGTATTAAATAGATCAGCTAACAGATTGGAAAATCCACGAGATTTGAACCCTTAATACCATCTCTGCTTGACCCCCAGTAACAGCAACCTTACATGTTGAA
>CAIVCF010000095.1 GCA_903904335.1 uncultured Chitinophagaceae bacterium
TCGAAATTGATGAACCCAGACGTATTCCAAGAATTGAAACACAAGAAGTTGTTCAGTTTCAGGATGGTTCAACCCAGTTTGAGAAAGCTGTTGCGCTAACTCTAAATAAAATGCAATTTTTCGAAGGCAATAGGAACACCTTTGTCCGCCTGTTGGCTGGTAATTGCAATAGGTGGGGTATACCGGAGCATGATGCTTTGAGGTTAATAATAGGTTCAACATACTGTTATGACGAAAAGGAAATTGAGTCAACTGTTTATTCTGCGTATACCAAAGTGCACGAGCATAATAAATTCCCTTTGAAAAACAGGTTAGTTCAAACCGATCCTATAGTGGAAATGGAGACTGAATCTAAAAAGTTTGCGGCTTTGCCCCTTCGCGACTTTGCGGAGGTGGAAGTATCCACCGAGGAATATGATGAAAATAGTCCTAATATACCAAGTTATGTATATGAAAACCTTCCAGATTTAATAAAAAAAGGTACAGATGCCTTTGACGACAAAAGAAGAAGGGATGTTTTTTTAACAGGAGTATTGGGAGTATTAAGTGGATGTTTTACTAACATATCTGGAATTTATGATAAAAGAAGGGTATGGAGTAACCTTTACGTTTTTATCACTGCGCCCTTTGCTTGTGGAAAAGGAGTATTACTTCATGCCAAGGAATACGGAATGGGGTTACACAGCACAATAAGAGCTGATAACCCTGGTGACAAAGAAACTCCGCAAGCAGTACTATATATTCCTGGTAACACGAGTGCAGGAGCTATGATTAACCACCTACAGGTAAACAACGGGTATGGAATTTTCTTTGAATCAGAGGCTGATAGTTTAAACAATGCCATTAAAAATGAATGGGGAAATTTTTCGGACGTTCTAAGAAAGGCATTTCACCATGAACCGTATACACAATCACGTAAAGGTAATAACGAATATATCGAAATAAATAGGCCCAAGTTATCATTGGTGCTTTCAGGAACACCAGAACAAGTTCAAACTTTAACTCGTTCGGTTGAAGACGGCCTTTTTAGCAGGATCATATTTTATTCTTTTGAAAGTGATTATGAATGGAGAGATGTTTCCACTGGCGATGAAAATGAAAGCCATGATGAATTCTTTGAGAAATTAGGTATTGATGTTTATAAAACCATTAAGGGTTTTTTAAAAATTAATGAAGTAACCTTTGACTTAACTAAAGATCAGTGGCAAGAATTAAATAACGTTCAGAGAACAACGCTTCGAAAGGTAATTCAGAATCAAGGTCGAACGGCAGCAAGCCTAATTATGCGAATGGGCTTAATGTGGTATAAAATCGCGATGGTTCTATCAGAGGTACGAGCTGCTGAAAACAGCAGTACGGAGACCAAAATAATTTGTTCTGATATTGATTTTAATATATCAAAACAACTTATGGAGACATATAAAGTACATATTTTAAGTGTTTATGAATCTATGCCAAAAAACGCGGAATATATTCTAAACAAAAAAATGTATGAATTCTATAATAGTTTACCTGATACGGAAATACAAAGGATGGATGCCATAAAAATCGGTCTTGAATTAA
>CAIVCF010000096.1 GCA_903904335.1 uncultured Chitinophagaceae bacterium
ATAACAAATAAATCGGTTTCACCTTTACTCTGCATTGTTGAGTATGCAATTCTATTACCTGCAGGCGACCATGCTGGCTGCGTGTTTTGCCTGTTCATTTTGTGCATCTGCAAATGAAACGATCAGCAAACTCATCAACCAAATAATATTCTTTTGAATTTTTATCATACACTAAGCATTTTATGTCTTTGTAATTTATATTTCTGAATCAATTTTTGTCCTTTTGCAGTAGTAACACCGTATAAAAAATTATCTGTCACTTCATCCAGAATTTGTGACAAGCTGTGATGACCGGGCGGAAATAATTCGGGATTAAAGATCAGGAATGTACTTGCCAGCCTGAATCTTGCAAGAATATCAGGTTTTATCTCTTCTCGGTATAATCCCTCTGTGATACCCCTTTCCAGATTGTTTTTAATGATCGCATACATGAACTTATTCTTATGATCGTTGAATTTTTTAAATGCCTTGGGGTGGTATTTCTCCAGATCAAAGATCAATGAAGGGTTCATGTGTGTCAGCATTTCCTGTAACATATCAACAGCAATGAAAATTTCATGTACCGCATTTTCACATACTTGCTGTTGTAAGCTGCATTGATTTTCATTACGTGTTATTTCAATGCCCACAACGCCTTCAACCAAAGCATCTTTATCGGAATAATATTGATAGATTGTTTTTTTGGAAATACCCAGATGTGCGGCAATCTCGTCCATGCTCACACTTCTTACGCCGTAGCGCATAAAAAGTTCATGACTCTTATGTAAAATCCTTTGCTCCATATTTCAGTTTAAAAGGAGGGCAAAACTATGGAAACTTTTTTTGTAACCAAAGTTTCCGACAGTTTTTTTATTAATTTATTGTTAAGCGGTTATTATTTGTGATGAATGATATGCGACTAATTGCTGTCACAAAGGAATAATTAGACATAAATTCTTCAACCATTGCTTTTTCTCAATTACTTTATCGTAAACTTTGCAATATGGACAAAAAGCAGGCAAGTCATGCATTTCGGATTTTACTCGGAAAAGTATTGCAGTACTTTTTGCAGGGATTGGTGGTTTTGGCGCCCATCGGGATCACCATCTGGGTGGTATTGGCATTGTTTAATTTTGTGGATGATATTTTGCCCAATATCCTTCATGTTTTTTTGCCCGATCTGATGCAAAAAGACGCAGATGGTAATCTGAAAAAAATACCCGGACTTGGATTTGCTGTGGTGATCGTGATCGTTTTATTAGTGGGAAGGATCTCTTCTTCCTTCATCTTCTCTAAATTGGTAAATGCATTTGATTCTGTATTGGAACAAACACCGGGCATTAAATTCATTTATTCATCTGTAAAAGATTTCTTTGAAGCTTTCGCCGGCAATAAAAAGAAATTTGATAAACCTGTTTTGGTAAATGTAGATACTACCAATGTTTGGCGAGTAGGCTTCATCACACAAAAAAACGCAGATAATTTTGAAGTGATAGATCATGTGGTTGTTTATGTACCGCATTCCTATGCCATCAGCGGTATTACTTATATTGTTCCTCGGCAAAATGTACGTATCCTCAATAATATCAGTGCTGCTGATGCCATGAAATTTGCAGTTAGCGGCGGCGTTACCGATGTAAGTGAATAAACAGCATCTTAACAAGACCGTTCTTTTCATTTTATTTATCTTGCGGCTTCAGAACAAACAATGAAAAAACATAATTTTAATTCAGGGCCATCTATTCTTCCTCAGGAAGTATTGGCAAAAGCAGCCCGTGCTGTTCTTGATTTTAACGGCATTGGTTTATCTATTTTAGAGATCGGTCACCGTTCCACCTGGTTTGTCGAAGTAATAGAAGAAGCCAGAAGTTTAGTAAAGGAACTAATGCAGCTTAGCGCTGAGCATGAAGTATTGTTCTTGCACGGCGGTGCCACCACGCAATTCATGCAGGTTCCGATGAATTTGTTGGATACCGGAGAAACTGCAGCTTATTGCGATAATGGTATTTGGGGAAGCAAAGCAGCGGCAGAAGCATCTCTTTTCGGAAATGTACAGGTAGTGGCTTCATCAAAAGATAAAGATCATACTTATATTAATAAGGGATTTGATATTCCCGCAAACAGTAGATACTTACATCTTACTACCAACAATACAGTGGAGGGAACACAATGGCACAACTTTCCGGTAACAGATGTTCCTTTAGTGGCAGACATGAGCAGTGATATTTTCAGCAGGCCGATGAACTTTAATCAGTTCTCTCTTATTTATGCAGGGGCACAAAAAAACATGGGCGCTGCCGGTGTAAATTTATTGGTAGTGAAAAAAAGTTTATTGGGAAAGATCAAACGCCCCATTCCTGCTATCATGGATTACAGAAAACATATTGATGCCAATTCTTTATTGAATACACCACCCGTATTTGCTGTGTATGTTGCATTACTCACATTGCGCTGGATAAAAAAAGAAGGTGGCCTGAAAGAAATGGAAAGAAGAAGTATTGAAAAAGCAAATCTGTTGTATGCAACGATCGATTCATTGCCCGTTTTCACCTCACATATTGTCAAAGAAGACCGCAGTAATATGAATGCTGTTTTCTTTTTAAGCGATCCAAAACTGGAAGCACCATTCTTAGAATTATGCAAGCAGGAAGGAATGGTTGGCGTGAAAGGATACAGAACCGTTGGCGGCATAAGAGTAAGTATGTATAATGCTTTACCATTGGAAAGCGTACAGGCATTTTGCGATCTTGCAAAAGATTTTGCGGCCAAGCACGCATAAGACTCAGGCAAAAAATATTTTTAAATCAAATCAGGATGGATGGCGATCATAAAACCCTTTAAAGCAGTAAGACCACAAGCGCAATTTGCAAAACAAGTAGCCAGTAGGCCTTATGATGTATTGAACAGTGCCGAAGCAAAAATTGAAGCAGAAGGAAACGCTCAATCTTTTTTACATATCACTAAAAGTGAGATTGATCTAAACGCCAGTGTTGATATTCATTCAACAGCTGTGTACGAAAAAGCAAAAGAAAATTTAGAAGCTTTTATCAAGCGTGATATTTTATTTAAGGAAAGTAAGGACTGTTATTATATTTATCAATTGATCATGAACGGCAGAAGCCAGACAGGCTTGGTTTGTGTAAGCAGTGTGGATGATTATGAAAATGATATCATCAAGAAGCATGAATTCACTCGCCCCGAAAAAGAACAGGACAGGATCAATCATATCAAAATATCCGGCGCACAAACAGGCAATGTTTTTTTAGCCTACAGAAATAATAAAGAAGTTGATGCGATCATTGAAAAATGGAAAACAACAAAATCGCCTGCTTATGATTTTATTGCGGACGATCAGATCCAACACACTGTCTGGATCGTTACAGATAATGATACGATACAAAAGATCTCTTCTTTATTCGAAACAGAAATCCCGTTCACATATATAGCCGACGGGCATCACCGTGCAGCATCGGCAGCAAAAGTGAGAAAGGCATTGGGCGACAAAGCAACAACGGCATCAAATTATTTTTTGACAACTTTATTCCCTTCGGATCAATTATACATCATGGATTATAACCGTGTGGTGAAGGATCTGAATGGCTTAAGCGAAGATGAGTTTATAACTTCATTGCAGAAAAATTTTGAAGTGATAGAAGTAGGTAAAAAAATTGTTCAACCAAAACAATTACATGAGTTTGGCATGTATCTGAACAAGACATGGTATCAACTTATCGCAAAAGAAGGAACTTTTACAAATGATCCTATCGGCATTTTGGATGTAACTATTTTGCAGAATAATTTATTAGAACCGATCTTGAATATTAAAGATCAGCGAACAGATAAAAGAATAGATTTTATTGGCGGTATCAGGGGATTGAGTGAATTGGAAAAAAGAGTGGACAGCGACGAAATGAAAGTGGCTTTCAGCTTATATCCTGTAACGATCGATCAGTTATTTGATATTGCCGATAGCGGCAACGTGATGCCACCCAAAAGCACCTGGTTCGAACCCAAATTACGTGACGGCTTATTAACGCATTTGATCTACGAATAATTAAATACATGAAAAGGATTTTAGTTCTAGTTTTTTTGTTTTTTAGTGTATCGGCTTCTTTTGCACAACAACAGGATGCAAAACAATTATATGCTACCGCAAAAGAATTTATGCGTCAGGGTGATTATGATAATGCAACGCTTGTTTTAAACAGTGCTTTGAAACAAGATCCGTCTAATTTAGACATGCTCAAAGACTTGGCATTTTTAAATTATTTAAAAAGAGATTTTGCAAGATCGATCGAGATATCAAAAACATTGATCGAAAGAGAAGATGCAGACGAACAATGTTTTCAAATGTTGGGCATCACATATAAAGCCATTGCAGAACATAAAGAATGTAACAAATTATATAAACGAGGATTGAAAAAATTCCCCAACAGCGGCGTATTGTACAATGATTTTGGTGAATTACTGGCAATGGATAAAGACATCAACGGCGCCATTGAACAATGGGAAAAAGGAATTGAAATAGCTCCCAACTACAGCAGCAATTATTATAACGCTGCAAATTATTATGCACGTGTTGAGAATATCTTCCCCGTACTGATCTATGGTGAATTGTTCATCAATCTCGAAAGTTATTCAACCAAAACAGCCGATATCAAAGCATTATTATTAGAAGCATACAAGAAATTATTTACTGCTGATAATATCATAAAACTGATGATTGATAAACGAGCCGGGAATTTTCAAAGATCATTTCTTGCAACAATTGAAAGGAGTAAAAGCCTCGCAGCAGAAGGGCTGACACCGGAAAACCTAACTGCTATTCGCACAAGATTTATTCTGGATTGGTATCATGAAAAAAGCCAGGATAAATTTCCATTCCGTTTATTCGATCATCAGCAATATTTATTGCAGGAAGGTTTATTTGATGCATACAATCAATGGATATTCGGCGCAGCGGCAAGTCCTTCTGCATATCAAATATGGAATCAATCAAACGAAAAAAAAGCTGCCGACTTTAAACAATTTCAACACAGTCGGGTATTTAAAATTCCCACCGGACAATACTACCATTAACTTGTTATTTTATATCGAATCAACGAAAAGCCGTAGTTTAAAAATTACGGCTTTTTTATTCAACGATGATTGATTAATTTGTACAACTTTAAAATATTTGCCATCATGGAAGAACAAAAAGATGAACGCTTGTGGCGCATTGCACGTTTACGGGCTAATTTCAAAAGAAGTTTTTACAGCTACCTTATCGTCAACGGATTTCTCTGGTGCATTTGGTGGTTTACAACGGGAGAATACGGAAATGCCTATCTCTGGCCGATATGGCCGATGTTGGGATGGGGACTCGGTCTGGGCTTCCAATATTTTAATGCATACACCGGAAGCGGCGAAGACCTAACGCAGCAAGAATATGAAAAATTGAAAAAGGAAAAGGAATCCTGATCTTGATTTGTATAAATTGACTAACGATTGTATATGATAACCAACAAAAGATTATTTGATGCTATTGATCATCAATTAAAAAATTTTCCGAAGCAGGATATGCTTGCCGCAAAAGAAAACGGCGAATGGAAAACATACAGTACACAGGAAGTAAAAGATATTGTAAACCGCTTCAGTGCCGGGTTTTTACAATTAGGTGTGAGTGCAAACGATATGACCGCTGAAGGAAGTGATAAGATCGCTATCATCAGCAATAACAGGCCCGAATGGGTTTTTACAGATTTGGCGGCGCAGCAGATCGGTGCCATTTTAGTTCCTGCCTATCCAACAACCAATTCAAGTGAGTTAGAATTTATATTTAATAATGCGGCAGTCAAATACATTTTTGTAAGCAGTATCGATCTATTGGAAAAAGTAAGAGCGTTTCAGCAAAACATTCCTTCACTAAAAAATATTTATACATTCAATCAGATCGAAGGTGCAGATCATTGGAGCAAAGTAACCGCATTGGCAGATGACGCTTCATTGCAACAGGTGGAGAAAATAAAGAAAGAAGTCCCTACCTCTCATTTGGCAACCATTATTTATACATCCGGAACAACGGGTGTTCCAAAAGGTGTAATGCTCAGCCACAATAATTTGTATTACTGTTTGCATTACAGCAGACAAAGTTTTCCATTTGAAGATGCGCCTAATAATAAAGCATTAAGCTTTCTTCCGCTCAATCATATTTTTGAAAAGATCATCACTTATATTTATTTGTACAGCGGTATCGGAATTTATTATGCAGAAAGTTTGGAAACGATCGGCGACAATTTAAAAGAGATCAAACCCAACGGATTCTCTACCGTACCAAGATTGTTGGAAAAAGTATATGAAAGGATCATGCTGGCCGGTACACATTTAAAGGGGATCAAGAAAACTTTATTTTATTGGGCAGTTGCATTGGGCGAAAGATATGATAACCAGATCAGCGGCGGATGGTGGTACAATGTGCAGTTGGCATTGGCGAATAAATTAATTTTTCAAAGATGGAGAGATGCATTGGGTGGCAATATCGAATATTTGGTAACAGGTGGTGCTGCTTGTCCTGTAAAGTTGTTGCGCATTTTTAATGCTGCACAGATTCCGGTGTATGAGGGGTACGGACCAACAGAGAATAGTCCGGTGATCAGCATTAATCGTAAAGGAAAAGAAGGAACAAAATTCGGGACCGTAGGTCCGCCGATAGATGGGATTGAAGTGAAATTGCAGGAAGACGGAGAGATCATTGTAAAAGGAGCAACTGTAATGGAAGGATATTATAAAAGGCCCGACCTTACTGCTGAAACCATCATTGACGGCTGGCTGCATACAGGTGATATCGGTGTTTGGGTCGATAAAAAATATTTGAAAATAACGGATAGGAAAAAAGAATTGTTTAAGACAAGCGGAGGTAAATATGTTGCACCGCAACCGATAGAAAATAAATTCAGAGAAAGCCCTTATGTAGAACAGATATTATTAATTGGTGATGATAAAAAATTTGTAAGCGCATTGATCGTTCCTTCCTTCAGTCATTTAAAAATATGGTTGAATGCCAATAATATTCCATTCACCACAAATGAAGACATCATCAAACATCCCGAAGTGATACAGATGTTCGAAGAATTGGTAGAAAGTATCAATCCTGCATTCAATCATGTAGAGCAGGTAAAGAAATTTGAATTGTTACCGCGTGAATGGAGTGTAGAGACGGGAGAGATGACACCCAAGATGAGTTTAAAAAGAAAAGTGATCATGGAAAAGTATAAAGCGGCATTGGACAGAATCTATTCTTAGAAAAATAAAAGGCTTCAAATATTTGAAGCCTTTTATTTTTTATTCTATTCCCGGTTGTTTTAATATCCAACCTGTTTTCTTTTTTTCATCATCCACCATTTGTTTTACATCGGCCAATAGTTTTTTGGCATTATAAACAATGCCATCTTTAATGGTATATAACACACCACCTGTTCTTACCACTTTATTATCATTCGTTAATTCAATAGCGCCGGTTCCGTACAGCACTTGCAAATTCTTTAAAGGATTTGCATTGATGATAATGATATCAGCCAGCTTACCTGTTTCAACAGTTCCTATTTCTTTATCGGCTCCCAATGCCTGTGCAGCATATAAAGTAGCAGAACGAATGACTTCGAGCGGATGAAAACCTGCTTCACGCAATAATTCCAATTCTCTGATATAACCAAAACCATAGGTTTGATAAATGAATCCGTTATCACTTCCTGCGGTTACCCTGCCGCCGCGATTTTTATATTCGTTTACAAAAGTCATCCATAAACGATAATTTTCTTTCCATGCAACTTCCTGTTCTGTTCCCCAGTTATGCCAGTATGATCCATGTGATTGTCTGCTGGGTTCATAAAATTTCCACAAGGATGGAAGTGTATATGTTTCATGCCACTCTGCTCTTCTCGCTCTTTGCAGGTCACGATTGGCATCATAAATATTGAATGTGGGATCGAGCGTAAAATCCAATGCCAGCAATTCATTCATTACTTTATTCCAATGTTCTGAATAAGGTGCAGCAGCTTGTTTCCACAGTTTCCCCGCTTCTTCAAAACGATTTTGTTCATCGGTATAATTATAATCCAACGGAAAATTCTGTATCGTTTTATCCGTGAACAATGCTTCGGGTAAACCATACCAATGTTCCATGCTCGTCATGCCAGCACGGGCAGAATTCAATACATTCCATCTTGCCACATCTGTTTGTGCATGATGACAACAGGAACGTAATCCCAACTTTTTATTTTCACGAATAGCAGCATCCATCACTTCGGGTGGCGCACCAAAAAATTTTATCCCGTCAGCGCCATTCTTTGCATTTTGTTGTACCCATGCCCTTGCATCATCACCTGTAACGATAGGCGTTTTACTTCCCATGCCAAAAGCAGTGTATGCAAAAATTCTTGGTGCAGTAATTTGGTTAGCTGCACTTTTTTTCTTTTCATCCAATACCCAATCCAAACCGTTGCCGCATGATGGATCTCGAATGGTTGTGATGCCATGTGCCATCCATAATTTAAAAACATACTCTGCTGGTGTGCCTTGTTCAACACCACCAATGTGTCCATGCATATCGATCAATCCGGGCAATGCATACATGCCATCACAATTAATTTCCTTTCCGCCTTCCTTTAATTTGGGTCTTCTGTCGGGATTAATGGGTGCACCTGTTGCACCAACGGTTACAATTTTTGTGATACGGTTTTGTTCGATCACAATATCAACAGGACCTATAGGCGGCGCACCGGTACCATTCACTAATACAACACCTCGAATGATGAGTTGTGTGTAAGTACCATCACCTTCTTTTTTTTCAGGTGCTTTTTTTATTTGTGCGAAACAAAGGAGTAATGAAAGGGAACATAAAAATGTAAGTAGATTCTTTTTCATGGTAATTGATTGGAAGATGAATATACAAAGTTTGTTCATGAAAAAGAACGATTGCATTTCTTCTGTTGAATCCTTACATTTGGATAAAACCAAGACTATGCAATTGATAACATACATCAACTACAAAAAGATCGTTTTCTTTTTTTCTGTGATGCTTTTTTGCTGCATCATTCATTCTGATCTGAGTGCGCAAAAAAAATACGATGAAAAATTTATTGAAGCCTTAAAAAAAGAAGCACTCAGTTCTGTTGCATCAAAAGAAAAAGGCGTACAGGAAATGATCGATATGGTTTTCAGTTTTGGTGAACTGGGTTTTCAGGAATTTGAAACATCAAAATACTTAACAGGTGTTTTGGCGAAGAATGGTTTTGCTGTTGAAAAGGGAATTGCAGGTGTACCAACTGCATGGATGGCAAAATGGGGAAGCGGTAGTCCGGTGATCGCATTAGGCAGTGATCTGGATTGTATCCCCAAAGCGTCTCAAAAACCGGGAGTAGCGTATAAAGACCCGATCGTGGAAGGAGCACCGGGACATGGTGAGGGACATAACAGCGGACAATCGGTGATCATCTTTGCAGCCATCGCTGTAAAAGAGATCATGGAAAAAAATAAGATACCCGGCACTATTATTATCTGGCCTGGTGTTGCAGAAGAATTGGTGGGAACAAAAGCCTGGTATATACGCGATGGTTATTTTAAAAATGTGGATGCCTGCATCTTTACGCATGTAAACGGAGATTTTTCTTGTGATTATGGCGATGCCGGAAACAATGGATTGGTATCAGTAAAATTTTCTTTTGAAGGTGATGCGGCACATGCTGCTGGCGCACCATGGCGTGGTAAAAGTGCATTGGATGCTGTGGAATTAATGGATGTTGGCTGGAATTTTAAAAGAGAACATTTGAAACCAACACAACGTTCGCATTATGTGATCACTGATGGAGGCGATCAACCGAATGTTGTTCCATCGCAGGCAAGTGTTTGGTATTATTTTCGGGAAAGAACGTATGATGATATAAAAAGTATGTATGAATCCGGAATTAAGATGGCACAAGGTGCTGCATTGATGACGGATACTAAATTCAAGTATCAAATTTTAGGAACAGCATGGCCGGGATTTTTTAATAAACCCATGGGCGAAGTATTGCATGCCAATATTATGAAAGTGGGCATGCCTGAATGGAGTGATGCCGATCAGCAGTTAGCGAAAGCAACACAAAAATTAATGGAAGCACCCAAGAAAGATCAAAACGGAAAAGAGATCAATGGATTAAGAACGACGATCGACACATTGAAAGGTTCTGTGCAATTCAGTTGGGGCGGCGGTTCTGACGACATTGCTGATATCGCATGGAATGTACCAACGATCGTTCTGTATTATCCTGCAAATATTCCCGGATTGAAAGGACATCATTGGGGCAATGCGATCGCAATGGCTACACCTATTGCACACAAAGGTTCATTGGCCGGTGCAAAAGCAACTGCATTGACATTGATCGATCTCTTTACCAATCCAAAAATTGTTGCGGATGCAAAAGACTATTTTACGAATGTGCAAACCAAAGATGTAAAGTATAAACCCTTTATTACAAAAGATGATCCGCCGGCAACTTATTTGAATAAAGAAACGATGGAGAAGTATCGTGAGCAGATGAAGAAATATTATTACGATCCTTCCAAATACAAAACTTATTTAGAACAGTTGGGAATTACTTATCCAACATTGGAGAAAAAATAAACATTGCATTTTATCAAGCGAATTTATAAATATGATTTGCCTTCGAGAGCCTCAGGCTGACAGCTTACTGTCATATTGAGGCTCTCGAAATATAGACAGTAAGCTGTCAGAATATTTGAATGATATTCTTTAACCGAAAATACTTTTTACAGTTCCGCCATCAACGGTGATGGTTTCTCCGGTGATGAATTTTGAAACCGGACTTAATAACCAAACAGCGAGCGATGCAAAATCTTTCGCATTACCCAATGCACCTGTTGGCATTTGTTTAATTCCTTCTTCACGAATCTGTTCAAGCGGTAATCCAGTTTGTTCGCTTTTCTTAACATGCAATCTTGTGATGGCGGGTGTATCATGCGCACCCGGTGCAATGATGTTGAGTGTAACACCGGATCTTGAAATTTCCTGCGAGAATGTTTTTGCAAAACCTATAACGGCCAGTCGCAAAGAATTACTCAACACTAAATTTTCGATGGGTTGTTTAACAGATGAACTTTCTAAAAATAAAATACGACCATATTTTTTATCCATCATTTTCTGAACAAAAGCTTGTGTGAGTGCTACTTTCCAGCGAAGGATATTCTTGTAAGCATCATCCCAATCATTCAATGTTGTTTCTAAAACTGTTTTGGCAGGAGGTCCGCCTGCATTTACTAAAATGCCGTGCAGTTGACGGTCACCCACAATTTTTATTAATTCATCGATTGAATTTTCTTTCGAAAGATCACCCGAAAAAATTTCCATTTGTGATGGAGCTGTTGATTGAAACGTTTTTAATTTTTCTTCATCTCTCGCCACTGCAATGATGTTTGCTCCTTCAGCGATCAATGCTTCGGCAACCGCTTTACCCAATCCGCTGGTAGCACCGCCCACAATGAATAATTGATCTTTGATTTGAATATCCATGGATGATTTTTATTTTGAAATAAGATGATTTGTTTCAATAAAATGAATAAGCTGATCTGCCATTTCCTGTTGATGTTTTATTCTCGGATGACCTTTCGATGAACAAACAGGAAAGAAATAAGTAAACATTTTTGCATCATTCAGTTCAGCAACCGCTTTCTTTACATAACCGGGCCAGGGTGAACCTGTTCTTGTGATATCCATCGCACCTAAAGCACAAATGATGGTTGCATTCGGATATATTTTTCTGATACCATACACAAAATTCTTATAAGCATTAATAATAAATGTTGAATCCGGGGCTTTGGTACCGAATATTCTTTTAAATTCAGGATTGTTCGGTTGTGTTACGATCCAACTGTCGTTTTGAAAAAGATTGATCACAACAATATCCGGAGTATAAGATGAAAAATCCCAGTATGTATCTCTAGTATTGGCATTTAATTTATCGAACACATCAGGCATGGTAAAAGGAAACCAACTCACCATGATACCGATGCCGCTTACGGCAGTATTATGATTGGCTGCATTGAAATGCCTTGCAGTGAGAGAGGCGTAAGACAAATAATTGTTTTCAAATTTTGCATCACCGGAATCGCCGGTTGAATCTTCAATGGCATAACCGCAAGTGATGCTGTTACCGAAAAATTCCATCTTTACATTTTTCTCTATCGGCGGTAATAAATTAGTAAAACCGTCAAACATAAATCCGTAAAGATCTGTATTGCCCCATTTCGATTCTGTTCTTTTAAATAATTCAACTTTATGTACGCCCTTTGCAAGAGATGTTGCCAATGTGTAATATTTTTTAGAACTATCTACCAATAGTTTTGATACCTGTTGATCATCCACAATTACATTGTAAGTGTTTTTGCCGGTTTGATCTTTCAGCAAAGCTTTGATCTCTGTTCCTTCAAAACGAATGGTAACTGAACTGCCCGGCCAGGAGAGAACGGCAATAGAATCGGGAGTATGACCGATCCTTCCTTCATATTGAATATTAGGATTGACAGACGAAATAAAAACCGGTGATTGTGCAATTGTAAAATGAAAAGAGAAAATAAAAACTGCAGATAACAACTTGCGCATAAAATTATTTTTGTGATGAAGCAATTCTTCATTTATTTGTCACATACTAAACTACAACTTAAAAGAATGATTGCCGAAATCAATAATCAAAGTTATATTTGAACGTACTGAAAATGACAATCAGAAAATATTTAGTTTTGAATAAAGCAACAAAATTTCTGTTTATCCTGATGAGGAAAACTAATAAAATGACTATGAAAAAGATAATAGGGATGGCCGGATTGATGATTTTGGGTGTATCGGCTTTTTCGCAGGATCAATCGCAACAAAAACCTATTCCGATCGACGTAAAAAATAAATCACTCGACGTAAAAATTTCCAACAAAAAAATACCTGTCGTTGTTTTTAATAATACGGTGCCTTTAAACGTACATATTGCAGATAGTATATTGAATGTGCATATCATCGAGTCGGTTGACAGTTCAAAAAAAATATTTTCTTTTGTAAGAACGGAGAATGTAACGAATGCTATGTTGCTTGTGCCCAAAGCAGGATATGAAATAGTGATTGAATACATTGGATATGAAGGAGTGGATCAAACAGGAAAACTACAATTGGCAACGAAAGCATTTTTATCTTATTATAATCATCCTACTGTTGCTGTTAGTGATCCTCCTGCGGCACAATTTCCGGTGGCAGCAGGCAATTGTAATATTCTCATCAAACAGGGAAATGCTGCCCGCATCAATGTTGTATTGCCGGATGAATTAAAAGGCAGTGGCTCTATTTATGTTTACGGTCATCAGCGAAAAGCGAATGCAAGCGATTATATCGAGTAGATCATCAAATCATATTATTAATAAAAAAAGCTTTGCTATTTCAGCAAGGCTTTTTTATTAAATGAACCGACCGATAAGGATTTGACTTTTGACTAATTTTACATTAAATAAACACAGCCATGAAGTTCAGGAAATTTGGAAATACAGATCTATTGGTAAGTGAGATAGGATTTGGCGCGTGGGCAATTGGTGGCGGTGCCATGATAGGAAACACAGCGATCGGATGGGGTGATGCCGATACTAATATTTCCAAAGAGGCAATTTATAGATCAATTGAACAGGGAATTAATTTTTTTGATACGGCTGATATTTACGGTCTTGGATTTTCAGAAGAACTGATCGGTGAAACGATCGGTGACAGAAAAGATCTGATCATTGCAACCAAAGTTGGAAATACGGCAAGAGAAAATAAATTCACATTCGATTACAGCAAAGAATACATTTTGAAAGCCTGTGAAATGAGTTTGAAAAGATTGAAACGGGAATCGATTGATTACTATCAGTTACATACCGCAAGGTTATCTCATTTGCAACAGGGCGATTGTATCGAAGCCATGCAATTATTACAGCAAAAAGGATTGATCAGGTATTGGGGATTGTCATTGAATACATTTGAACCTTTTCCCGAAGCAGATTATCTGATTGAAAATAATATCGGAAATGGATTTCAGTTGGTATTAAACCTGCTCAATCAAAAAGCGTTGCCGCTTCTGCAGAAAGCTGCATCAGCCGGATACGGTATCATTGCAAGAATGCCGTTGCAATTCGGTTTGCTGACCGGAAAGTTTGATGCCGGTGTTCATTTTTCGGACAATGATCATCGAAAAAAAAGACTCACAAAAGAGATAGTAGATATTTGTAATGATCATCTGCAACCCGTTTGGCTGCTTTGCAAAAAATATAATATCACTAAAACAGAATTAGCGCTTAGTTATATTTTAAGTTATAAAGAAATTTCTACGATCATATCCGGAATAAGAACACCCAAACAAGCTGAATTAAACACAAAAGGATTGATAAGATTATCAAATAAAGATTTAGAATTCATTGAAGAATTGGGGAAATCTGAATTTGTAGAAGTGATGGATCTTATTCAAAGACAAGAAGGTTAAAAATATTTTTATTGATCCAATGAATGTAAATCAATTGAAATGCTTGTCATCAAAAGTTATTGTGTGTGATTTTTAAACGATCTGGCCACCCTTAAAGCATACCAAGATGAAAAAATTGATCATCTTCACGGTCGCGGCTGTATTTGCAACTGTATGTTCTGCACAAACCAATACCAAGAATGAAAAAGCTGCAGCTCCGAAAATAAGATTTACCTGCCCGGTGCATCATGATATTATTCGTGAGGCTGCAGGCAAATGCCCTAAATGCGGAACGGATTTGATTGCCATGAGCCCTTCCATAAAATATGTTTGCCCGGTACATGCTAATGTGATAAGCCGGCTGCCGGGTAAATGCCCTAAATGCGGAATGGCATTGGTGGAAAAGAAAAATAAATAAGCGATCAACAAGAATAGTTAATTTTTGGACATCAACTTATATCAAACTTGTTTAAACTGTTGATGACCACAAAGAAAACAGGGTATGATGCAAACCTTTATGCTCTTTGCGTTTTCTTCTTTGTGGCCTTACAAAGCAATGTATATACTTCATCCCCTGTTTTTCCCTGTTTCAGTAACTGCATCGCCATTCCGGTCAGGCGTCGGTATAATCGGTGATCTTTTTGCTGCACAGGTAACTGCCGGTAAACTTTGGAGGCTGTCCGGGAAGCCGATGCCAGCAACCCGGCATATTGCATGGTAGCAACAAAAGCGGGGTCTTTCTTTACACGTTTGCCCGTAAGGCTGCTTTTGCCGCGTACATAGTATTTCCCCTCCATCCG
>CAIVCF010000097.1 GCA_903904335.1 uncultured Chitinophagaceae bacterium
ACATTTTCACTCGGCAATCAATGTTTTTTACTGAAAACAAGAAAAGTGAAAAATCAATGTTCCCACACCTTGTTTCAATGCAAAGAGAGTTTGAATTATCAGCAAAAAAAATGATTGAAATCATTTTTGCAACGATATTAATGGAAGATGAATATCTTGCTACCCTGTTTTCAGAAAAAACAATTTATCTGATGATTAAACTTTAAAAAATGATGCATTTTTTAGAACAATTACATATTTCAAATAATAATATTGGAAGTTCAACCGGTATAGAATGGATAGAAAGTAATGGTATAACCATCGAAAGTTATTCGCCGGTGGATGGCAAATTGATCGGCTCGGTGATTGCCACAGATCAGGAAGCATTCGAGCATATCGTATTAAAATCGCAGGATGCATTTACAACATGGAGAATGTGGCCTGCTCCTAAACGCGGAGAGATCGTACGTCAATTAGGTGAAGCACTAAGAAAGTATAAAGAACCTTTGGGCAAATTGGTAAGTTATGAAATGGGTAAGAGCCTGCAGGAAGGTTATGGTGAAGTGCAGGAGATGGTAGATATCTGCGACTTTGCGGTTGGTTTATCAAGACAGTTATACGGATTAACCATGCACAGCGAAAGACCCAAACATAGAATGTATGAACAATGGCATCCTTTGGGAACAGTGGGAATTATTTCAGCATTTAATTTTCCCGTAGCTGTGTGGAGCTGGAATGCAGCATTATCATGGGTTTGCGGCGATGTTTGCATCTGGAAGCCGAGTGAAAAAACGCCTCTATGCGGCATCGCAGTTCAGCATATTGTTAACGAAGTATTTGAAAAAAATAATGTTCCCGATGGTGTAAGTTGTTTGGTGAATGGGGCTAAGGAAATTGGTGAATGGTTAAGTAATGATATAAGAATCCCATTGATCAGTGCAACAGGTTCTACACGAATGGGTAAAGCAGTGAGTGTTGCCGTTGCTGCAAGATTAGGTAAAGCAATCTTAGAATTGGGTGGCAACAATGCGATCATTATTTCTAAAGATGCAGATTTGGATATGTCTTTGATAGGCGCAATTTTTGGTGCAGTTGGAACTGCCGGACAAAGATGCACTTCAACAAGAAGACTAATTATTCACGAAACAGTGTATGAAGTTTTCAAACAGAAATTGGTGAATGCATATAAACAATTGAAGATCGGAAATCCATTAGATAGTAAAAATCATGTTGGTCCGTTGATCGATAAAACTGCAGTCGAATTGTTTCTCTCATCCATTGAACAATGCAAACAGCAGGGCGGTAAATTTATTGTTGAAGGAGACGTATTAAAAGGTGAAGGGCATGAAAGCGGTTGTTATGTGCAGCCATGTATCGCAGAAGTGACGAATGAAATGAAAATAGTGCAACACGAAACATTTGCGCCAATTTTATATTTGATGAAATACGCAACCATTGATGAAGCCATCGCTTATCAAAATAATGTGCCACAGGGATTATCTTCTTCCATCATGACTTTGAATATGCGTGAAGCAGAACAATTTTTATCACATGCGGGAAGTGATTGCGGAATTGCCAATGTAAACATCGGAACAAGCGGGGCAGAGATCGGTGGTGCATTTGGTGGTGAAAAAGAAACAGGTGGCGGAAGAGAAAGCGGAAGTGATGCATGGAAAGCATATATGCGTCGTCAAACAAACACCATTAACTGGAGTGATCAATTGCCATTGGCGCAAGGAATACAATTCAACTTTTAAAAATAAAATATGTCATTCATCGATCTTAAAAATGTCGAAGCAAAAGAAATAGCCAAAGGGTATTTTTCCAAACTTATCCATACAGAAAAAATGACCTTTTCTTTTATAGAAGTGAAAGCCGGAGAAACATTGCCGGAGCATTCGCACCCGCATGAACAGGTATCGATCATTCAGGAAGGAAAATTTCAATTAACACTCGATGTTAAGCCTATTGTGTTTGAAGAAGGTCAATTGGTGATCATCCCATCCCATACAAAACATTCGGGACTTGCCATTACAGATTGTAAATTGTTGGATGTGTTCTATCCAGTAAGGGAAGATTATCAAAAACTGTCAAATAAATAATTAGTTCCTAACAATTCCCTAAATCTGAATAACAGCATCATTTTATCATTATCATTTCACAAATTTGCAGTTGTTTAATTTTACTTCAGCTATGCTACGAAAACATCTTGCCATCGGGATTATTTTCCTGTTTTCTTTTTTTTGTTCGATTGCCCAGCCTGATGTGCCGCATGGTTGGCATTTATTGGATTCCGCCAAAGATTCATTTTACGGAATAAGCCTCGATAAAGCCTATCAATTCCTGAAAGAAAAAAATAAAAAATCAAAACCAGTGATAGTGGCGGTTTTGGATGGTGGCGTTGATACCTCGCATGAGGATCTGAAAAATATTCTATGGCGCAATCCTAAAGAAATTGCAGGCAATGGCAAAGATGATGATAAGAATGGTTATGTTGATGATGTGTATGGATGGAATTTTTTAGGAGGTAAAGATGGCCGTGACCTTAAGAAAGCAAGTGATGAGCGATCAAGGATCTATCATCGTTTCAAAAATAAATTCGCTGCACTTTATCCTGATACGACTTCCTTGAATGAAAATGAAAAATTTCAATATGCCCAATGGAAAAGGGCTGCACAGGAATTAAATAAGAACAGTGAAGAGCAAATGGAGATCATGTTTCTTGAAATGACATCGAAAGCCATTAAAAAACATGATAAAATATTGCGGGAAGATCTGGGTATTGATGAATATACCTGTGAGAAATTGGAAACAATGGAGCCAAAAACAAAGCAAGGGCGAGATGCAAAGTTCGGTTATCTCTCCTGCATGAAAATGATCGGCATTGATCCGGATGAAAAAAATACAACCACGATTTCCGAATTAGATGAATACGTGGAAGGAAAAAAGGAATCCATGAATGCAAAAGATAATCCACCTCCTGATTATCGTGCAGATTTTATTAAAGATGATTACAATAATATCAATGATAAATTTTACGGGAACGGAGATGTGATGGGGCCAACCCCTATGCATGGAACACATGTTGCAGGAATTATAGGTGCCGAAAGAAATAACGGCATCGGCATAGACGGTGTTGCTGATAATGTAAAAATAATGATGGTAAGGACTGTACCGGATGGCGATGAATATGATAAAGACATTGCACTCGGCATTTTTTATGCAGTTGACAATGGCGCAAAAGTGATCAACATGAGTTTTGGCAAATCTTATTCCCCCGATAAAAGATGGGTTGACAGTGCCATTCATTATGCAGAATCCAAAGATGTTTTGATCGTTCATGCAGCAGGAAATGAATCAACAGATATTGATGTAAAAGAAAATTATCCCAATGCCAATTATCTTTTTTCCAACGCAAAAGCAAGCAATTTTATAACAGTTGGCGCAAGTAGTGATCCCAAAATAAAAGGCGGAAGTCTTGTAGCAGATTTCAGCAATTATGGCAAACAGACTGTTGATGTGTTTGCACCGGGCGTAAAGATATATTCCACACTACCAGGCAAACATGAGTATGGAAATTTACAGGGAACAAGTATGTCAGCTCCGGTTGTTGCAGGGCTTGCTGCTTTGCTTCGTTCTTATTTCCCAGACTTATCAGCACAACAAATAAAACAGGCCATTGAACAATCTGTTTCCATCCCCGATCCTTCAATAAGAGTCATAAAACCGGGCACAAAAAATGAATTGGTATCTTTTGCAGAATTATGCAGAACCGGAGGTATCATCAATGCGTATGGCGCAGTTGTAACAGCGTATAATATGAAGCCGGTGAAACAAAATGAGAAATTACCTAAGTCAATTTTTAAAACCACAAAACCAACACAATAATGTCAAGACCGCAAGCTGGAGATTTTGGTTCATTCTATCAAAAATATATTGACAAGACCAAGAGTGAAACCATAAAAGAATTGGTAAGTAATAATTCGTCGGTCTTAAATCATTTTATAAATAATATACCGGAATCAAAAGCAGAATATTCTTATGATGAAGGTAAGTGGACAGTTAAAGATCTCTTGCAACACATGATCGATACAGAAAGAATCATGATCTATCGTGCATTGACAATTGCAAGAAAAGACAGTATCTCCTTACCCGGTTTTGATGAGAATGAATATGCAGTAAATGCCAATGCATCTTCCAGAATCTTACAATCATTAAAAGAAGAATTTGTTTCAGTAAGAAAAGCAAGCGACCTTTTCTTATTGTCGTTATCAGAAGACCAATTACAACAAAAAGGAATTGCCAATGGTCACCCCATCACTGTAAAGGCATTAGCATTCATTATTTATGGACATGCACTGCACCATAAACAAATATTGGAAGAGCGTTATTTATAAAAAAAGCCCTGCTTAAAAAGCAGGGCTGATAATCACAGAAGGGTATAAAAATTATTTATTTGCAAATAAGAATACTGCAACCTGAACATCATTGCTTACCATTCCAATACCATAATTCACTCCCCATAAAGTTCTGTCGATTGAAAAATTTGCCTGAGCAAAAAATTTCTTATCATCAACATTACGTATAACAGAAGTAAATTTAACAGGTATAGAAACTCCTTTCAATGAAAGACTGCCATTGATATCAGCAGTAGTGGCTGAAGTATAATTCACACTTGTAATTTCATAAGTAGCTTCAGCAAATTTTGCAACATCAAAGAAATCAGGGCTTTTTAAATGGCCTTCTAATTTTTCGCCTGCATCAGCTTTTACAGATGCCAGATCAATTACAAATTTACCACCGGTCAATTTTCCATTATCAATACTGATCGATCCCGCTTTTAAAGCAAAAGAGCCATTATGGTACCCTGCTTTTTTTGAACCTGTAAATTCAACTTTGCTTGCATCGGTAGCTACAGTATAAGT
>CAIVCF010000098.1 GCA_903904335.1 uncultured Chitinophagaceae bacterium
CTTGCCAAGATTCGCGGTGTACATAATTTAACAACACCTGATGAATATATTCGCATGGTTGCCATCAGTCGGATCATGTTGCCGAACATTAAAAATATTCAGGCAAGCTGGTTAACGGTTGGCAAACAAACGGCGCAAATTACTTTACATGGCGGCGCAAATGATTTTGGCAGTATTATGCTCGAAGAAAATGTGGTAAGTGCTGCAGGAGCACCGCATCGGTTTACTTATAAAAGTATTCAGGATGCCATCAAAGAAGCAGGCTTCGAACCGCAATTGCGTAATCAGCAATATGAATGGAGAGAAATTCCTGCAAGCATTCAGGAACAGGTGATTGATTATTAAAATTTTATTGCTAAAACATAGAAATATGAATGAAAAATTTGTTGCCCGTATCAAAAAAGAAGTGAACGAGATTGAAGAGGCAGGATTATTTAAAAAAGAACGTATCATCACAAGCGAACAAGGCCCTGAAATAATTGTTGGCGGAAAAACTGTTTTAAATTTCTGTGCTAATAATTATTTGGGTCTATCATCACATCCAAAAGTGATTGAAGCAGCACATAAAGCCATCGATACACATGGTTATGGGATGAGTAGTGTGCGTTTTATCTGCGGTACGCAAGACATTCACAAAGAACTCGAAAAAAAGATCGCAACATTTCTCGGAACAGAAGATACCATTTTATATGCCGCTGCTTTCGATGCAAACGGGGGTGTATTCGAACCTTTATTTAATGAAGAAGATGCAATTATTTCTGATTCATTAAATCATGCATCCATCATTGACGGCGTTCGTTTATGTAAAGCGCAACGGTATCGTTACGAACATAACGACATGTTTGATCTGGAAGGGAAATTAAAAGAGACACAACATTTACGTAGTAGAATCATTGTGACAGACGGTAGTTTCAGCATGGACGGCACCATTGCACAATTAGACAAGATATGCGATCTTGCTGATCAATATGATGCGATCGTGATGATCGATGAATGTCATTCATCAGGCTTTCTCGGCAAAACAGGAAGAGGCACACATGAATACAGAAATGTAATGGGAAGAATTGATATCATCACCGGAACATTAGGCAAAGCATTGGGTGGCGCAAGTGGTGGTTTTACAAGTGGCAGAAAAGAGATCATAGAAATATTACGCCAACGTTCTCGCCCATATTTATTTTCAAACACTTTAATGCCAAGTATTGTTGGCGCATCGATCGCTGTGTTGGATATGTTGACTGAAACAACTGAGTTGCGTGATAAATTAGAATTCAACACAAAATATTTCAGAACAAAAATGACAGAAGCGGGTTTTGATATTAAGCCGGGCGATCATCCTATTGTTCCCATCATGCTCTACGATGCAGTGGTGGCGCAAACTTTCGCCGCTAAGCTTTTGGATGAAGGTGTATATGTGATCGGATTTTTCTTTCCTGTTGTTGCAAAAGGTAAAGCAAGAATTCGTGTTCAGTTAAGTGCAGCGCATCAACAACAACATTTAGATAAAGCCATTGCTGCATTTACAAAAGTGGGCAAAGAATTGGGTGTGTTGAAATAATTCTGCAATTTGTATTTTAGCAATAAAGAAATCAATAAGTATAACTCATAAAGTAAAATAATGAATCGTATTTTTTCAGTCATCTCTATTCTGTCAACTGTCATCTTGGTTTCAGCATGCAGTCCCAATAATGTAACGATCGACAACAGTCTCAAAATCTATTTCGACACCAGTCATGTAAAAGGCACTTTTGCTTTATATGATAACGGGCAAGGGCATTTTACCATTTATAACTTATCACGTTTCAAAGATTCATCTTATACTCCTGCTTCTACTTTTAAAATAGTTAATTCATTGATCGGACTGCAAACAGGAAAGATCGTCAATGAAAATATGGTGATCAAATGGGATAGCATTGTTCGCAAATATCCCGATGGAAGAATTGCTGAAAGTTGGAACAAAGATCTTACCATGACTCAGGCTTTTAAGATTTCTGCGGTGCCTTATTATCAGGAAGTGGCAAGAAGGATAGGCAGGGATACCATGCAGCAATGGCTCGATAGTTTAAAATATGGGAATCATAAGATAGGAAACCGAGTGGATAGTTTTTGGTTGGACAATTCTTTAAAGATCACACCTGACGAGCAATTAGGATTAGTGAAGAAATTATATTTCGGGCAACTGCCTTTCAGCAAGACCACTATGGATGTTGTAAAAAAAATAATGGTGAGAGAAGAAGATGCCAATTATACCCTCGCATTGAAAACCGGTTGGGGTTATCGCGAAAATGGCAATTCAATAGGATGGGTTGTGGGCTGGGTTGAAGAAAATAAACACCCGTATTTTTTTGTACTGAATATTGAAGGCGATCATAATACCAATATGCAAGTCTACAACCATTTGATATTAATGGGCTGTTTAAATCATTTGGAATTCTTTCACGGAAAAAAATGACCATATCAAAACAAATAGGTACAATCTAAAAACTAAGATACATCGTTTTAGTTTTTTCTTTTGACTTACACCCATTAGCTTGCATAAGCATGATCGAATTTGAAAACATAGAATTTTTATCGGGATTATTTATACTCATACCATTAGTATTGCTTTTCTTTTATGTGATAAAATGGAAGCAATCCGCAAAAAAGAAATTGGGTGATGCCAGATTGGTGGATCTGCTTTCTAAAGACTATTCTCCGCAACGATACCGTTTTAAAATAATCATTGTTTTGTTTGCGATTGGTCTAGGCATTATTGCAATGTGCAATCTTCGAAAACCTCTACAAATAAAGGGCTCTAAAGCAAATGGCATTGATGTGATGGTCGCCTTGGATGTAAGTAAAAGTATGCTCAGTCAGGATGAAAAACCATCACGATTAGATAAAGCAAAACAATTTATCAATCAACTGACAGATAAATTAGAAAATAACCGTGTTGGATTAATTGTATTTGCCGGACAAGCGTATCTGCAAATGCCGTTAACAGCCGATGCAAC
>CAIVCF010000099.1 GCA_903904335.1 uncultured Chitinophagaceae bacterium
TCAATAAATGAATGACGACTGGTTATCATTTATGAGCTAAATTAATTAAATTACACTAATAGTCTAATTATTTTAAATTATTTATACTATTGATTTATTTTAATACTTTTGTATTATGAATACCCATACTCCTACAAAAGATCCTGAAGAATTAATAACACTTTCTGAATTCAGGGAATTTATGTTTAAGCAAATTGTTCCGATCAGTGATTTGAAGGATTTTGATGGGGAACCGATTGAAAAGCAATTTCCCTTTTGGCGAAGGAAAAAATTATTGCCATTTTATACCAAAGGAAAGCATCTCGATTTTGAAGTCAGTTTCATACAAATGATATGGCTTAGAATTTTAGATACCCTTCGATCTTTGAGCTATCCAATTAATGATATAGAAAAAGTAGCTGATTACTTTTTTAAGGATGCTTACTTTAATAATTTACCTCAGCAAAACATTGAATATAACAAAGCCCTTTTAGAAGAGAAAAAAGGAAAAGGTAGCCTTTCTGATGAAGAGCATCTATTATTAAAGAATATAGACAGTTTTCTTGCAGATGAGCAGTTACTTTATGTTTTAAAGTTTGATATAAACTATTTGTCTAATCTAATAGGCCACTGCATATCTACTTCACTTGAGGCAGCGATTTTGATTTATTCAAAGGGAAGGGTGGTTGAGCAATTAGGGCAGACTATTTTCTCTCATAATGAAATTGATTTTGATATAAATGAACCACATATTAAACTTTCTCTTAAATATTATTTACAGGAATTTATTGATGATGAGGAATTACAAAGGATTATAATGCCCCAAATCCTCAACGATGATGAGAAGTATATTCTCAAAGAATTAAGAAACGATAATATTAAAGAATTAATCATTAAAAAGAATGAGAGGGATATTGTTAGAGTGGATATTAGCTATGACAGTGTTATTTCAGGAGATAAAGCAAAAGAAATTAAAAGAATACTTGGACTAAGAAACTACGATGAAATCACATTAAGTACTAGAGATGAAAATAATATAAGTTTTAAAAAACGGACAAAAATTATTAAAAATAAAAACGGGCTAATTAAATAAATGATTCCGCTTAACGCGGCTCAACTATAAACACCGGCTTTCCTCTACTCAAAGTAGCGAAGGTTTTAAGTGGTGTAACATGTCAATTTTAAAAAATCAAAAGGAAAAAAAAGATGATCTAAAAACAATTACAACAGCTGATACAGAATTGGAAAAATGGGAGAATGAACAACTTGATATCTTTTCAGATATCATCATATCCATTTTATTTAAACCACCTTTTAAACCAGAACCTAATGAAGAGTGAAAGTATTCAGGAGTTATTGCAGCTACATTTTGGAAAAGCCACAAGCATTATCAGTCAAAGAATGGGCAATATTTTCTATTCCTATGACCGTGTTTCTTCCAAAGACCAAATGGTTAATGGCAACAGCCTAGTTTGGCAATTTGAGAGAATTAATGAGTTTGCAACAAAGAATAGCTTTGTCATTAAAAACAAATATGGTGGAACCTACGAATCTGCCAAGAATGATGAACGCAAGGAATTCCAGCGAATGTTGAAGGATATCGAGAAAGATAAATCGGTAGCAGGTATCCTAGTTTACAGTTATGATCGCTTTTCGCGCTCTGGTGCAAACGGGATATTCCTTTTGGAGAATCTCCAAAAATTAGGTGTAAAAATTGTTGCGATTACCCAAGAAGTAGACTCCTCTACTCCTACTGGCAATTTCCAACAAAACTTGTACATGCTTTTAAGTAAGTTGGATAATGACATGCGCAAGGACAAAAGTGTCTCAGGAACTAAATCTATACTTAGAAAAGGTTATTGGCCCTATTCTACCCCTATAGGCTATACCAACCAGAATAAACATTCTACTGCCGACAAACACGTCTATACAATCAATGATGATGGTTTGCTGATCAAGAAAGCATTTCAATGGAAAGCGTCTGGTAAAATGACCAACCAGCAAATTGTTGACAAACTAACTGCAAAAGGTTTTAAAATAACTTTGCGTCACATAGCTTGGGTATTAGCAAACCCATTTTACTGCGGCTACATTATAACATCCTTATTGCCTGGTGAAGTAAATATTGGTAAACACCCACCAATCATTGATGAGAAAACGTTTCTGATGGCAAATAATATTGGCAACGAAAATCCAATACACGGAGTGCTAAAAGTCAAAAACCAGGAAGAACTACCTTTGAAAATATTCATGAAGGATATTCAAACCGAAAGTCCTTTCACCGGGTATTTCAACAAGAAAAAGAAAATTCACTACTACAAATCAAGAGGGGTAGCAAGCAAAGTGAATGTCAATGCCAATAAATTACATCAGCACTTCTCCAACGTTTTGTCCCATTTTGAATTCGATATAAAATTTCAAACTAAACTTGCTGATATCCTTTACAAAAAACTGTCAGCACAATTGGAGAGCAAAAAAGTAGATGAGACTACCAACAAAAAACGCATTTCTGAACTCAAAAAACAAATTGAACTATTAGAAGAACGATTCGTCCTCAATGAAATTTCAGGGGAACAGTTCGGAAAATTTTCAAAAAAATACCAATCTGAAATTGACATATTAAACCAAGAAATCAGCCAACAAGGGAATATGAGTTCGAACCTCAAAAAATCGGTTGAAAAAGGGCTCGAGATTGCTCAGAACATCAGGCAGATCTGGGTTTCAGGGGATTTCTATGATAAACAGAAACTTCAGTTCATGCTATTTCCGGAAGGAATGTTGTATGATAAAGAAAATGATGCAGTTCGAACCACAAAAGTCAATTGCTTTTTTCAGCAGGTTGCAGTAGAGACAAGGGTTTCAGACGAAATGCAAAAAGGCAACCTTTTGCAAGATTGCCTTTTTGGTGATAATGTCGGGATGACAAGATTTGAACTTGCGACCCCACGCCCCCCAGACGTGTGCGCTACCGGGCTGCGCTACATCCCGAAAACAAAGGGTTGCAAATATAAGAGCTAATCGAAATTTTCGGGCTATATTGCACAAAATTTTACACCCGCCACATGAAGATTCTTCTAAGGAAGGTTTTAGTAGCCGATGTCAACTCAAGTTTCGATCATTCAGTCAAGGATATTCTAATTGAGGACGGAAAAATAGTTTCCATAAAAGATAATATATCTGCGAAAGCAGATGCAGTAATTGAAGAAGAAGGATTAACAGTTTCCCCTGGATGGATCGATGCATTTGCTCATTTTTGCGACCCCGGTTACGAATTTAAAGAAACCATTGAATCAGGTGCTGCTGCGGCGGCGGCAGGAGGATTTACTCACGTATTTGTTTTGCCCAATACCAACCCCCTTGTTCAAAGTAAATCGCAGGTGGAATATATCGTGCAAAAATCAAAATCACTTGCTGTAAATATTCATCCTCTTGGTGCTATCACAAAAAATATTGAAGGAAAAGATCTGGCTGAAATGTATGACATGCATGCAAGCGGAGCCATTGCTTTCAGCGACGGATTACAACCCGTTCAAACTCCCGGTCTCTTTTTAAAAGCATTACAATATGTAAAAGCATTTGACGGAATATTAATTCAAATGCCCATCGATAATACAATCGGCACACATGGCTTGGTGAATGAAGGAATTATTTCTACGCAATTAGGATTACCCGGCATCCCTGCAATTGCAGAGGAAATAATGATCAAAAGAGATATTGAATTAGTTAGATACACCAACAGTAAACTGCATCTCACCGGAGTAAGTACAGAAAAAAGTGTTCAACTGATCGAAGCCGCAAAAGCAGAAGGATTATTAATTTCCTGTAGTGTTACACCGTATCATCTTTTCTTTTGTGATGAAGATCTGCAGGATTACGATACCAATTTAAAAGTAAATCCGCCGTTACGTTCCAAACAAGATATGTTGGCTTTGAGAAAAGCGGTGATCAATGGAACTATTGACTGCATTGCATCTCACCATATTCCTCAAAACTGGGATAATAAGACCTGCGAATTTGAGTACGCTAAAAACGGCATGATCGGTTTAGAAACATCTTTTGCAGTTGTGAATGAAGTATTACCCAAATTAACAACTGAACAATTAATAAAATTATTCAGCTTTAATGCAAGAAGCATTTTTAAAATCGCTTTACATACAATTGAAGAGGGAGCAGACGCGGACATCACATTGTTCAACAGAAATAAAAACACTTTACTGACGAAAGAAAATATCAAAAGCAAATCATCCAACTCTCCTTTCCTCAATAAAGAATTAAAAGGAAAAGTGATCGGCATTATCAACAAAGGGCAATTATTTTTGAATTAATCTTTCACTAATTTTCATGGAACAAAAAATAACATCACATATACGCAAAGGATTATTTATCGCCCTGATATTGATCATTGTGAATGTTGTCGGTCAATTAACTAAATTAATTTATGAAGATTGGTATCGATGTATAGGGACAGCGATTTATATTATATCAATTATTACTTCTACTATTTATTTCAGTACGCAAAATAATCAAAACGTAAATTTTGGAATTTTATTCACACATAGTTTTAAAGCAACTGCTGTAATTACCTGTATCTTGTTTCTATATACTTTGATTTCTGTGTATATTTTATTCCCCGGGCAAATTGACCATTTTGTACAATTGGGAGTAGAAGAAGCGAAGAAACAGGGAAAGACTGCAGTTGAAATGCAGGAAGGAATGGTCATTGCAAGAAAAGTATTAGTAATTTCATTTTTAGCCGGTGGTTTAATGATCAATTTAATTACTGGTGCGTTGGGTGCTTTATTGGGAGCTGCCATTGCAAAAAAGAATCCGAATTTTAATCCAACACAGCAATAGAAATGGACTTATCGATCATCATACCTCTTTTAAATGAAGAAGAATCATTGCCCGAATTAAGTGCATGGATCGAACGTGTGCTAACAGAAAATGATTTATCATACGAAGTGATATTTATTGATGATGGAAGCACTGACAATAGTTGGAATGTGATTGAAAATATCTCTCAAAAAAATAATTGTTTTAAAGGAATAAAATTTCAACGCAACTATGGAAAGAGTGCTGCATTGAATGAAGGCTTTAAAGCAGCTAAAGGCGATGTGGTAATTACAATGGATGCTGATTTACAGGATTCTCCCGATGAAATACCCGAATTAAGGAAGATGATCATTAAAGGTGGATTTGATATTGTAAGCGGATGGAAAAAGAAACGCTACGATAACACGCTTACCAAAAATATCCCTTCTAAAATATTCAACGCTGCTGCACGTTTGAGCAGTGGTATCAAATTGCACGACTTTAATTGCGGGCTAAAAGCTTACAAAAGAAAAGTGGTAAAAAGCATTGAAGTATTTGGCGAAATGCATCGTTATATTCCTGTGATTGCAAAAGGCGCAGGTTTTAAAAAGATTGGAGAAAAAGTTGTTGAACATCGTGCCAGAAAATATGGCGTTACCAAATTTGGATGGGAACGTTTTGTGAATGGTTTTCTTGATCTGTTCACGATCAGTTTTGTGAACAAATTTGGTAAAAGACCGATGCATTTTTTTGGTTTCTGGGGAACCGTATTTTTTTTAATCGGGCTTGCAAGCGTTATTTATCTGATTGTTTCAAAATTTATTTATACTGACTTTTCTTTAACCAACAAACCTGCATTTTATATTGCCTTGACAGCCATTCTGGGTGGTATGCAGTTATTTCTTTCCGGTTTCGTAGCTGAACTCGTTGCGAGAAACGCAGCAGAAAGAAATGTTTATCTTATTGAAGATAGAATTGGTCTTTCTTAATTTTATTTCATGAAAGAAAAAGTTATAATCATCGGTCCTGCACACCCTTTGCGTGGAGGTTTGGCTTCATTTGATGAAAGATTGGCAAGACAATTTCAGCAACAAGGTTTTGATACAACTATTTATACTTTCTCTTTACAATATCCCGATTTTTTATTTCCGGGAACAACACAATATTCATCTGAGCCTGCGCCAATGAATATTAAAATAAAAGTGTGCATCAATTCTGTGAATCCGTTGAACTGGATAAAAGTAGGCAATGAATTAAGAAAATTAAAACCCTCAATCATTGTTGTACGTTATTGGCTTCCGTTAATGGGACCCTGTTTAGGAACAATTCTGCGATTGGCAAAAAAAAATAAATTCACCAAAGTTGTTTGCATTGCCGATAATATCATTCCGCATGAAAAACGTTTCGGCGACAAAGCATTCACTCAATATTTTGTAAAACCGATCGATGCTTTTGTAACGATGAGTGCAAAAGTGTTGAATGATTTGAAATTTTTTACACAAAAGCCTTCCAAACAAATCGTTCATCCTTTATATGATAATTTTGGTGAAGCAACTGCAAAAAATATTGCAAGAGAAAAATTAGGTTTGAATATTGATGACAAAATAATCTTGTTCTTTGGTTTTATCAGAAAATATAAAGGTTTGGATATTTTATTGGAAGCAATGAATGATCAAAAGATCAGAAAATCAAATATCAAATTATTGGTGGCAGGAGAATTTTATGAGGACAGAAAATTGTATGACGATATTATTGCACAATTAAACATTTCATCTCAACTGATTTTACGAACAGAATTTATTTCTGACAGTGAAGTGGCTTACTATTTAAGTGCTGCAGATTTTGTGATTCAACCTTACAGAAACGCAACACAAAGCGGTGTTACTCCCCTCGCCTATCATTTTGAAAAACCAATGCTGGTAACGAATGTAGGAGGATTACCTGACTTAGTTCCCGACGGAAAAGTTGGATTGGTTGCAGAACCTAACGCAAATTCAATTGCTGAAAAAATTCTTGAATTATACGAATTAGGCGAAGAATATTTTTTACCGCAACTTCGCGAAGAGAAAAAGAAATACAGCTGGAAGATTTTAGTGGATACGATTATTGAGTTATAAGTTTTGAATGATGCGTGATGAGTTGGCGTACAAGTGTGCGACGCAACAGAGGTTTAATTAAAATACTACAGCTGGTAAAAAAATAAAAATGATCTACAGAAGTAAAGCTCCATTAAGATTAGGCTTGGCAGGTGGCGGAACCGATGTGAGTCCGTACAGTGATGAGTTTGGCGGCGCCATTTTAAATGCAACCATTTCATTATTTGCTGCTGCATCCATTGAACCTATTGAAGAAAATGGAATTATTATTCAGGCATTAGACAGAAAAGAAGAACAACGTTTTGAATGGATGAATCAATTACCGATTGATGGAACTTTAGATTTGGTGAAAGGTGTTTATAATCGTATTCAAAAAGATTATGGATTGCCTTTAACTAATTTTCGTTTATCCACTTTTGTGGATGCTCCGGCAGGAAGCGGATTAGGAACATCTTCCACTTTAGTTGTTGCTATCATCGGTGCCTTTGTTGAAATGCTGAAACTTCCTTTAGGTGATTATGATATTGCGCACTATGCGTATGATATTGAAAGAAATGATCTGGGATTAGCCGGTGGCAAACAGGATCAATACGCTGCAACCTTTGGTGGCGTTAACTTTATGGAGTTTTATGATGGTGATAAAGTAATTGTAAACCCTTTGCGTATTCGTCAGGAATATTTGAATGAGCTTGAAAATAATCTTGTATTGTATTATACTTCAAGCAGCAGGGAAAGTGCGACTATCATTAAAGAGCAACAAAAAAATGTAACAGAAAAGGATGCAAAAAGTATTGAAGCCATGCATCACTTGAAAGAACAATCACGAATGATGAAAGAAGCTTTACTGAAAGGACGTTTGCATGAAATTGGTGAAATTTTGGATTATGGTTTTGAGCAGAAAAGGAAAATGGCACACAATATTTCTAACAGTTTGATTGAAGAAATGTACAGCGCAGCAAAAAAAGCAGGTGCAACCGGCGGAAAAATAAGTGGTGCAGGTGGTGGTGGTTTTATGACCTTTTATTGTCCGGATAATACCCGATACAAAGTAATCGATACATTGAATACTTTTGGCGGTGTTATAAGACCATACCAATTTACACTGCATGGTTTAACAACATGGACAACATTATAATTATAAATTAAGAATTAGTAATTAAAAATTATGAGTGAACAGATAAAAAAAATAATTGCAGCATCGATTGAAACAAAAAAACAAATTTTGAATGATGATGAAATGCTGCAAAGATTGACTAATGTGGTTGATGTAATCAGCAAAACATTCCAAAACGGTAATAAAGTTTTGTTTTGTGGTAATGGCGGCAGCGCTGCAGATGCACAACATCTGGCAGCAGAATTCAGCGGCAGATTTTACAAAGACCGAAAAGCCTTGCCTGCAGAGGCTTTGCACTGTAATACGTCCTATCTAACAGCAGTTGCAAATGATTATAGTTACGATGTCATTTATGCAAGATTAGTGGAAGGGATTGGTTTAAAAGGTGACATATTAATTGGTTTAAGTACTTCCGGTAACTCAAAAAATATTGTACAAGCGTTTGAAACAGCAAAAGAAAAAGGGATTATAACTATTGGTTTTACAGGTGCTGGCGGCGGTAAGATGAAAGAAGTTAGTGATTATTTATTCAATGTACCGTCAAATGATACTCCAAGAATTCAGGAAAGTCATATTTTATTAGGACATATTATTTGTCAACTAGTGGAAGAAAAAGTTTTTGGATAATGGCTATCAATGAAGCCATAATTCTTGCTGGCGGGCTTGGCACCAGATTACGCAGCACCGTTCCTGACCTTCCCAAATGCATGGCACCCGTGAACGGAAAACCTTTTATTGCATATGTGATCGAACATTTACAGGAACAAGGAATTGATACATTTATTTTATCCTTGGGATATAAAAGTGAAGCGATTATTGATTTTATCAATCGCCAATATTCTTCTGCAAATTTTCAATTTGTTATTGAACAAGAACCATTGGGAACAGGTGGCGCCATTCAATTAGCATCTTATAAAGCAACAACTGAAAATGTAATTGCAACAAATGGTGACACATTATTCAAAGTCAATCTGGGTAAGCTTTATGCAATACATCAAGAACAAAAAGCAGAATGCACTCTTTCCTTAAAGCCTATGAATGATTTCAATCGATATGGTGTTGTTGAATTAAATGAAAATGATTCAGTCGCATCATTTAAAGAAAAACAGTTCTATAAAAAAGGATTAATCAATGGTGGTTTATACGCTTTGAATGTGAACTCATTTCTCGAAAAAGAACTCTCAAACAAATTTTCTTTTGAAAAAGATTATTTAGAAAAATATTTTGCCGGTCGAAGAATGTTCGGTTCTGTGCAGGATGAATATTTTATTGATATCGGCATTCCTGAAGATTACAGTAGGGCCCAAAAAGAATTATTATGATTGATCTGAAAAATATCGACAAAAGTTGGACATTATTCTTAGATCGGGATGGTGTTATCAATTATGAAAAAAAGAATGAGTATGTTCTGCATTGGGAAGAATTTATTTTCATGCCCGGTGTAAAAGAAGCCTTAAAAATATTGAACCCGTTATTTGGAGTAATTGTTATCATAACCAATCAAAAATGTATCGGTAAAGGGATATTAACAACAGAAGAATTAAGTATCATTCATCAGACTATGTTGAATGAAATTAAATTAGCCGGCGGCAGAATTGATGAAATTTATTTTTGCCCTGATCTCGAAGACAGCTCTCCCAATCGAAAACCGAATCACGGTATGGCATTGCAGGCTAAGCATGATTTTCCGCAAATAAATTTTTCAAAGACCCTGATGATCGGCAATAAATTAAGCGACATGCAGTTTGCCAGAAATGCAGTAGTGGCAAGCGTTTTCGCTGCTACAACTAATCCTGATACACCTGATCCACATCATTTGATTGACCTTAGGGTCAATGATCTTCTTTCTTTTGCTACAGCTTTAACAAAAACCTAAAATCATTTTTAATTTCAGCTTTATTGCTTTTTCATTCATCTGCATTGTAACTTAGTTGCAATAAAATTGTATGAAAAAATTTTCATTTGTTATTTTCGTGTTTTTGTGTTTGTCATCTAATGCGCAAAGCATTTCTGAACCCAACATGAAACGCCTGCAGGAAATAGAGGATTCTATTAAGCATTTTGCAGCAGACATTGTGACTGCAGATGAATGGGTTGACCGTTTTCGGGCAGACAGTTTTTTTACACGCGGATTTGTGAGAGCCTTAGTAATAAATAATTCTTTCTGGTATAATTTCGATTCTCTCCCTATTTCTAAATTAATGGCCCCTGACAGCAGTTTTAAGATCTTTACCTGGCAGGTGATGAAAGATTTTTCTTACTATCATCAGCGTGGTGCTATTCAAATGCGGACTGTTGATGGATCATTGAAGCTTTTGCCATTGTTTGATATTTCCGAGTTCACTTCTTACCCCAACGATTCAGTGCGTGACACCCACCATTGGATCGGTGCCATTTACTACAAGATCATTTTAAAAACATTCAACAATAAAAAATATTACACATTGCTCGGCAGTGACGAGAATGATGAACGCAGCAATAAAAAATGGATCGAAGTGTTAACTTTTGATGCAGCTGGCAATCCCCAATTCGGCGGAAAATTTTTCAGTTACCCGATCAATGATCCAACGAAACCGAAACAACCAGTCTATCGTTTCTGTTTAGAATATAAAAAAGATGCCGGTGTGCGAATGAATTATGATCCGCGGTATGATGCCATTATTTTCGATCACCTTACCAGCGAAGGTGATGAGGCAAATAATAAATACAGTTTAATTCCATATGGTGATTACGAAGGTTTCCGGTGGATCAACGGCGTTTGGAAATTTTTAAGCAATCCCTTTGCCAACGTGATCTTTGACGATAAGCAAAGTACATTCCCTGCTCCATTATTGGATGATAAAGGAAAGATTAACGAGAAGAAATTATTAGAGCAATCTAAAAAGAATATGGAAAAAGTTACAAAAGATAATCAATAGTAACTTTTAATTAATCCAATTTCAAAACAGCTAAGAAAGCTTCCTGTGGCACTTCTACGTTACCGATTTGTTTCATGCGCTTCTTACCTTCTTTTTGTTTTTCTAATAATTTTCTTTTACGACTGATATCACCGCCATAACATTTTGCAGTTACGTCTTTACGCATCGCCGATATATTTTCGCGTGCAATCACTTTTGCGCCGATGGCAGCCTGAATAGCGATTTGAAATTGTTGTTTGGTCAACAGTTCTTTTAATTTTTCACACAATTTTCTGCCAAACTCCTGTGCACGGCTGCGATGTATCAATGCACTTAATGCATCCACTTTTTCATTGTTCAATAAAATATCCATCTTCACAATATCGGCTTCACGATAACCGATAGGCGCATAATCAAAAGATGCATATCCGCGGGTTTGGCTTTTCAATTTATCATAAAAATCAAACACAATTTCAGTTAACGGCATTTCAAAAGTTAATTCAACACGTGTTGGTGTTAAATAACTTTGATTGATCAGTATGCCGCGTTTGCCCAAACATAAGGTCATGATATTGCCGATATAATCGGGCATTGAAATTATCTGTGCACGGATAAAAGGTTCTTCGATCCGATCTAACTTAGTGGGGTCGGGCATTTCAGAAGGATTGTTTACTGACAGCTTATCGCCTTTTGAAGTGTATGCATAGAATCCCACATTGGGAACTGTAGTGATTACTGTTTGATTGAACTCTCTTTCCAAACGTTCTTGGATAATTTCCATGTGCAACAATCCCAAGAATCCGCAACGGAAACCAAAACCCAATGCTTGTGAAGTTTCCAATTCGAAAGTGAGTGATGCGTCATTCAATTGCAGCTTATCCATACAATCACGCAGCTCTTCAAAATCATCCGTGTTCACTGGATAAATCCCTGCAAATACCATTGGTTTTACTTCTTCGAAACCATGGATCATTTTGCCGGGATTATTTGCCAATGTGATGGTATCTCCTACTTTCACTTCCTTCGCCACTTTGATTCCGGTGATGATATAACCCACGTCACCAGCTTTCACTTCATCTTTAGGCGTCATTGTTAATTTTAATACCCCTACTTCATCGGCAAAATAATCTTGACCTGATGCAACAAAACGAATCTTATCTCCTTTCTTCAATACACCATTGAGTATTCTGTAATAAACGATGATACCGCGGAAACTGTTGAACACACTGTCAAATATCAAAGCCTGCAATGGCGCATCGTAGCTGCCTTGCGGAGCCGGGATACGATTAACGATCGCTTCTAAAATTTCATCAATACCGATTCCGCTTTTGCCGCTGGCCAATAAAATATCTTCTGCTTTGCAGCCGATGAGATCAACGATCTGATCCGTTACTTCAGGTATTTTGGCACCATCCATATCGATCTTATTGATGACCGGAATAATCTCCAGATCGTTATCGATCGCTAAATACAGATTACTGATAGTCTGTGCTTGAATCCCCTGTGAAGCATCTACCAATAACAAAGCACCTTCACAGGCAGCGAGTGCACGGCTTACTTCATAACTGAAATCAACGTGACCCGGTGTATCAATAAGATTCAAAATAAATTCTTCACCTTTGAAAGGGAAGTTGATTTGTATAGCGTGACTTTTAATAGTGATGCCTTTTTCGCGTTCCAGATCCATATCATCCAACACCTGATTCATCATATCACGTACACCAATAGTATGTGTATGTTCCAATAGACGATCAGCCAAAGTACTCTTACCATGGTCAATATGTGCGATAATGCAAAAATTCCTGATATTCTTCATAACGGCTGCAAAGATATAAGTCTGAAACTCATTAATAACGTATTGTTGATGCTGTGGGGAAAATTCTGCAATTCGTCAAATTCATCAATAATGTGAGGGAATTGTTAATCAGAAGATCGTTTGTTGTTGAGAACGGTTCTGTACAGGTCGAAAAATTGATTACCGATCACTTCTTCTGAATATCTTAATGCTGCATCATTTGCTATTTGTTGCTGATCATATTGCTGATAATCGTCCATCATTTTTACAAATGCATTCTTTAATGCCAGAATATTTTCACTTTCAACCAACAATCCATTGCTTGTATTTACTGCTTCAGGCACTCCTCCTACAGCAGAAGATATTATGGGCAATCCGCAACATAAGGCTTCAATGATCACACAGGGAAAATTTTCATGTTTACTGAACAAAACAAATGCAGAAGAAATCTGCATTTGTTTTGCTACATCCTTATGCGATAATTCACCAACGAATTTTACTTTATGAGATAATCCTGATTCATAAACCGAATCTACCAATTGTTGATCGGCAGCACCTGCAAATGTCAATTCCCAATCCTGCCTTTCTTTTGTCAATAATTTTAATGCCTGTATAATTCCTTCTGCATTTTTTAATGGAAACAAAGATGATACATGCAGCCATTTAAAAATATTATTTTCTGTTTTCGGTTTATAAAAAAAATAGGATGTATCAACCACATTATGTATCACTTCTGTTTGTTTTAAATCGAAGAGATCATCCACTCTTTTTCCAATGGCAGCAGAAACATTGGTAACTGCAGCGGCTTTCTTAAATATTTTCTTTGTGTTATTTTTAAAAAACATACTTCTTTTTGAAAAGGTATCTGTAGCAGTAGGATCATACATCGAAGAATGCTCTGTAACAATGAAAGGAACCTCCCAATAGTCAGCAAATTCTAAAGCCATGATACCGGCTTTCATGGGGACATGTACATGAATAAGATCAGGCTTCCCGTATTGACGGGAATATTTATTCAAAACAGATCTGTAATAAAAAATATATTTTAAATTATAGCGTATCTTATCGAGCCAACCAAATAACCGTCCCCATTTTTTAAATGGGAAACTATATACTAATTCTCGAAGGTTTCCTTCTTTTGCATGAACATACCCGTCTTTAGTTCTTTTATTTTTTCCAGTTTGCACAACATGTATTAAATCAAGCGGAATGATCTTAGATACAGCTATTGCATGACGCTCAACAAAGTCGCCGTTTGTAGGCTCATATGGGTTAGGATACCAACTTGCTAACCAGAGGATCTGCATCAAAAAATCATTTATTAAATAACATTCGTTTTAACCAAAGCCAATCATTGATGGTCCATTTTCGGAATTCATCAGGCTTTAATTCACCAATTTTTGCAAAGTTACGATAGGAATAAGCAAAATTAACAATATATCCTGCGGAACTTACAATAGCGGCAATTTCGATAGTATAATATTTCAATAATAATACATTCCCTGCTACAACTACCATCAAACCATACACTGCACCTTTCATGTTCACTTTTAGATCTCCTTTACCTCCGAAATAAGCTGATAAAAGACTAAGTGCCGACAAACATAAGA
>CAIVCF010000100.1 GCA_903904335.1 uncultured Chitinophagaceae bacterium
AAAGAGCTATACATCGTAAACTTTTACCCTGTGAAAGATATTGACCAATCAATTCCCTTTCATCGATACTTAACCTTTGATATTTATTCATTACAACAATTTAACTTAGTTAAACTGTTGCATTAGAAACTTGAAGCTGAGATATTAATCGAAGATATTCAATTGGTTACGATTTAGCTCTTTGAAATTTTGTTGTATTGGGTTTGCAAAAAGCTCCTTAATTGGTACTTTGTCAAATACAGAAATGCTTATTACTTGTAGCATTTCATATAGGGAATTTTTCAGGTTAAATTTCTTCTTAGCAATGGCTACAATGATGTAAACTGAAATGGCAATCCATATTTGAACTCTTACTGCGTTTTCGCTGGTACCCCAGAATGTTTTGATTTTTAAGTTTTGTTTGATCCACTTAAAAAACAATTCAATTTTCCATCGGTGTTTGTAAAGCTTTGCAATTTCGGTTGCTTCTAAATCCAGATTGTTTGTCAGAAACACAAGTACTCGATCATGTTCAGCATCATAGTATTTTATTCGCCTGATTTTACTAGGATAGTTCTTAGAAGCGTAATGTCCCAGGACTTTTATTAATTGATCAGCAAGAATACCAACAGAAAGGTTTTTCTTATTTGATTTGACACATTTAAAATGCATATTATCCTTTGCTCTAATCACAAAAAAAGCTTTAGAAGTTTGGATTCGATAGAGCCGTTCATAATCGATGTAACCCCTATCCAGTATGTAAAAGCTGTCAATCTGATAAGAAATGGTATCTAGAATATTTACTTCATGAATAGCAGCAGGAGTGATTTGAATAAACTCCGGAATAGCCGATCTTAAATCGAGTTGAACATGAAGTTTTATACCTGCTTTTGTCGATCTGAAATTTGCCCATTGAAAAAGAGAGAGACACATGTCAATAGTCGAAGCGTCAATTGCAAACACCGGATTATCAATGGAGAGTTCAAGATCCTTTTCACCGGCATATAATGATTGGGCTTCTTTAATTAAGACCCAAGCAAAGTCAGCGAAAATTCTCCAGTCTCTATTTTCATTGGCAGTTGATAATGTACTTTTTGCAATTGCATCACCAATGCCAATGTGATACAATTTATTCGAATTGGCTTTTAAACAAAGAATAGTATCTGACAAACTTTCTCGGTGTGTAAGTTGGCCAAAAACCATACAGAGATATTGACGCCAACAAGTAAAATGCTTGGTTTTATAATCACCATTGTACCTTTTAACACAGGTTTTAAAACTAGTTGGTGAAATGACCGAAATAAGCTGTGAGAACAAATAACTACCTTGATTCATATAAATTGATTATCAAGGTGTTATATTAAGACAAAATCACAAACTTTTCAAATCGTGTTAGGCCCAAAAATACCTGAAACCCAATACAGACAAGACTTTCAAAGAACTTATATTTACAACATCAAAACACTAGTGTTGATAAATATATTTTTAAAACGTGCAGCTTATTGATTTTTTTATTTCTCTTTGTAATAATGGAATGATTCTATCGCAATTCTTGATTTTAATTAAGCAATTTTAGAAATTATTCAAAACCCTTATAACGACTGGATGCTTGCTAAAGAAGAAATATTATTCTTACAAAGGGAAATTTCTATGCACAATGATCAAAATGCCTTTGGTCAGTTGTATGTTGCGTATATGCCTAATTTGATACAATTTGCTCAGTCAATACTGAAAAACAAGGAACTGGCGGAAGATGTGGTTTCAGATGTATTTATGAAAGTATGGCAAAACAGAAGTAACCTGATAAACATAGATAATTTCAAGCTCTACTTATATATCAGCACTAAAAACACCTCCTTCAACTATTTATCACGCCATTTCAGAAAAGATGTCATTTCCCTGGATGATATGAGTTTATCTATTGGCAACATTTCTTATAATCCTGAAGAGATGCTGATTACCTCAGAGGTGATCAACAGAATCAATCTCGCAATATCGATGTTGCCGCCACGCTGTAAATTAATCTTCAAATTGGTTAAAGAAGATGGGCTAAAATATAGCGAAATAGCAAATTTGCTGAATATATCGGTTAAGACTATTGATAGTCAGATGGCTATTGCCGTAAAAAAGATAGGCAATGCCATTAACTTCGACCTGAAAAAAGAATTCAAAGCCCCTCCCAAAAAGTAAGTAAACAGCCACGAAAAATAATTTTCATTCCCTTTAGTAGATTCATTCAAATTCTGTGTCCTTAGCTCAATTATGGAAAATAATGGAACAGATAGATTATGGGAACTAATGTCTCGCAAGCTTTCAAAAGAGATATTGGAATCCGAATTGCAAGAACTGGAGCTGCTCTTAAAGCAGCAGCCACAACAGGCGTATTCATTAGAAATAATGGAAGATTTATGGAAATCACGGCCTTCACAAGACCGTCAATATGCCGAATATAAATACCAGGAGCTTTCTTTAAGAATGCAAAAGGAAGGATTGATCCCCGAGAATCAGGAAGAAGGGCAAGAGCATATGATCAAAGGGATCGACCAAAATGAAAAAAGATATTTTCATAAGATCAACATTAAAAAGCTTATACCTTTAAGTGCCTTCGTTTTGGCTATTGCGGCTTTATTTATCTTCCTGTTTAATATCACTAATATTCAGTTACCCTCCAGTTCCCCTGCGAAAACAAGCGAGATCACTACAAAGAATGGCAGCAAAACAAATCTTGTATTACCTGACGGGACAAAAGTATGGCTCAATGCCGGCAGTAAATTATCTTATAACAGCGACATCTTCGGCATTGAATTAAGAGAGGTCTCGTTAGTGGGGGAGGCTTTTTTTGATGTAACAAAGAACCCTGAAAAGCCTTTTGTGATTCATACACAGAAAATGGACATTAAAGTTTTGGGTACGGCTTTCAATGTAAGGTGTTATCCTAATGAGAAAAAAACAGAAACGAGTTTGATAAGGGGAAGGATAGAAGTAACCTTAAAAGACAGACCCAAAGAAAAAATATACCTGAATCCGAATGAAAAGCTGACTTTATTAAATGGGAATATTGTTCCGGCTGAACTGGCAAGCATAAAAAAGGTAAAGCACAATACTGAGTTGACAGAGCCTTTAGTAACTATTGGTCATATTACACATAAATTAACTGACAGCACCACTATCATTGAAACTTCATGGATAGAAAACAAACTTGAATTCAGGGGCGAAACTTTTGAAGATGTTGCTTTCAAAATGGAAAAATGGTATGGTGTAAAAATTAATATACAGGATGAACGCCTTAAACAGGAACATTTAACAGGGTCTTTCGAAACTGAAACTGTTGATCAGGCATTGTCAGCATTACAATACACCACCAAATTCAATTTCACTATCAATAAAAACACAATTACAATCACCAAATAAAACTGTGCATGAAAAAATAACAAAACCAACTAACGATGCTAAAAAAAACGGGAAATGAGCAAACATTTCCCGCCAAGGATTAATTGAAAAACTACTATGAACCCGACCAAGGAATTCAAGTTTTTCTTATTTACTTAACCTTAGATAATAAAAGTATGAAAAAAACTAAACCTGAGAGTGCATTTAACAATTCGGGCATTCTTAAAGTCTTGCTGTTTATGAAACTAACCGTTGCCATACTTCTCATTTCGCTTGTACAAGTCTCCGCGAAAGGATTGGCCCAATCAAAAGTTAGCCTTAAATTAAATTCTGTAGAACTTAAAAAAGTTTTGATTCAAATTGAGAAAAAAAGCAGTTATCGTTTCCTTTATAACGATGATGCCATCTCATTAACAAATCCCAAAGTGGATATTAATGTAGAGAACATGCTGGTAACAGATGTTTTAAACTCAATTTTTGCCGGCACAAATCTTACTTATAAAGAATTGGGGCACAAACTGATCGTATTGTCTGCAAAAGACAACCTTATTGCTGATATCAAAATCATAGGTAGGGTATTAGGATCTAATGGCGAAGCCGTTCCCGGAGCAACAATTAGAGTGAAAGGAACAACTGTTGTTACATCAGCCGATGTAAATGGTTATTATTCTATCGTTGCCCCTGATAATGCAACATTGGTTATTTCATCAGTTGGCTTTGATCAGAAAGAAATCGCTATCGGCGGTAAAAAAGAAATAAATGTATCATTAAAAGAATCCGAAAAGGTGTTGGATCAGGTAGTGGTGATAGGTTATGGTACAGCTAATAAAAGAGATCTGACAGGCTCAATTGTTAAAGTATCAGGCAAAGAAGTGGCTGACAGACCCAATACAAATCCTATTGCTTCTTTACAAGGTAAAGTTGCAGGCTTGTATGTAGTGAATAATGGTGATCCCGGAGCAGCTCCAGATATTCGTATTCGTGGAACAGTAAGTATCGGGCAAGTACATCCTTTGTATGTAGTTGATGGTATTTTCAATGATAATATAGATTACTTAAATCCAAATGATATTGAATCAATAGAAGTGTTGAAAGATCCTTCTTCATTGGCGATCTTTGGAGTGAAAGGTGCTACCGGTGTAATCGCAATAACAACTAAAAAAGCAAAAGTTGGACAAACAACAATCAACTTTAATACCTCATACGGATTTAAGAAATTAGTGGATAAAATTAAACTGGCAAATGCTTCTCAGTTCAGCACATTGTTTGCTGAAGAAAATGCCAATAATAATGTATCTACTCCTGATTATTCTGCATTAACTGCCAATACAGATTGGATCGATGCTGTAACAAGAGTGGGTAATTTCAGTAATACGGGTTTAAGTATTTCTGGAAGTACTGAAAAAAATAAATTCAATTTTGGAGCAAGTTATATTTCTGATCAGGGAATTGTGAAAAATCAGGAATTGTCTAAAATCATTCTTTCTTTGAGTGATGAATTCAAGGTTAGCAAAGGCATTAAGTTGGGTGTTAATTTTAATACTGCCAGAACGCATAATCCTTATGATGCAACATGGGTATTAAACTCCGCCAGACAAGTAATGCCTCAAGTGTCTGCTTTACCTCAAACATTTACAGTTGCTGATCCATACACAGGCGTTGTAGGGCCAAAAAGTATTTATTCCGGCTTAGATGTTGCGCTACAATCTTCAGGTGTTGTAAATCCATTACTGCAATTACAAAACGAATGGGATAGAACAATCGATTATAATAACAGATATGTAGGAAGTGTGTATACTGATATCAATTTCTTGAAATATTTCAATTTCAGAGCAACATGGTATGGTGATGTAAGTACACAGGATAAACGTAAATATGTTCCATTGTACTATGCATTTAATCCGATGAATAACACTCCGTATTTATCTTCTTCACAAACTTCGTTTACAGAAAATGTGAATGACTGGAAGAAATTCCAACAAGATTATCTGCTTACTTTCAAAAGGGTTTTGGGTGATCATAGTATAACTGCATTAGGTGGTTTTACAACTTATTATAGCGGTAGTTTTTACAGACAAGTTTCTGTTAAACAGGGAACCGATGCTGCAAGCTTACCCATTCCTAATGATCCAAGATTCTGGTATGTAAGTTCAGGTCCTTGGGGTGTAGTAGATCCTACAGGTACCAACTCTTCACAAAGTGAATACTCCACAGTATCTGCTTTCGGCCGTATTTTATATAATTACAAAAGCAAATATTATTTGAATGCTTCTTTACGTAATGATGCATCTTCTCAAATCCCGGTTCAAAACCGCAACCAGTTGTTTTGGGCATTAGGCGCTGCTTGGGAAATCACTAAAGAAGATTTCATGAAAGATCAAAAAGCATTTGATTATCTGAAATTAAAAGCTTCAACAGGTGTATTGGGAAACCAAACAGCATCGATGTTAGACGGAACTCCGCTTCCTTATCCGTCTTATCCTAATTTGAATACAGGGGTCAATGCTGTATTCGGAACAAATCTTTTTGCTGCTGCTCAACAGTCATATATTGCCAACCCTAATTTGAAATGGGAAAATGTAAATGCTTCTGAGATCGGAATTGAGGGTAATGCATTCAATAACCGTTTGCATTTTGAGTTTAACTATTACAGTAAAATAACCAACAATTTGATGACTTATGTTGACAGATCAGCGATCGGTTTACAGAATGAATTGATCAATGGTGGCAGTTTAAAGAACTGGGGTGAAGAACTTTCCGCAACATGGAACCAAAAAATAAATAAAGACTTTTCATTATCATTTGGCGGTAACATCACTTTCATGAAGAACCAAGTGGTTAGTTTGGCAAGCGATCTTCCAAATGGGTTCTTGAGCAGACAATTCATGAACAATGGTAGTGCTGAAAGTAGAACAATGGTTGGTCAGCCAATCGGTTCTTTCTTTGGATACACAGTAGCCGGTTTATATCAATCTTATGCTGATATCTTAGGATCACCTGTTGCTTCTTCAATAGGATCATACAGACCCGGAGATTTTAAATTCAAAGACATTGCCGGTCCCGGTGGTACAGGCCCTGATGGACAAATTACCGCCGATGACAGATCTGTTATTGGTAATCCAACACCCAAGTTTATGTACGGAGGTACAATCAACCTTACATACAAGAGATTTGCCTTAGGTATTGATGTTGGTGGTGTTTATGGTAACAGCATTTTCAGAACATGGGGATCTCTGGAATCTCCTTTCCAAAGAGTAAACTATGCTGCATTTAAAATGAACAGATGGCATGGTGCAGGAACTTCAAATTGGGAACCGATTATCAGTCAGGGAGACAGAATCAATTATAATGGATCTACCTATAATATTGAAGATGGTAGTTATTTCAGAATTAGAAATGTACAATTAGGTTACACACTTGATCCAAAGCTGTTGGCGAAGTGTAAAATAACAAATCTGAGATTATTTGCCAACATTCAGAACCTAAAGACATGGAAAAACAATAATGGCTATAGCCCTGAATATGGTGGTGATGCTACTGCATTCGGATATGATAATGGAGGTGGTGCCATTCCAATGGTTACAACTTTCGGTCTGAACGTAACATTTTAATAATATTCTAAATGAACCATTATATGAAAAAAAATATTAAAATAATCGGGGGCCTGCTTTTATCGGCTACCTTATTTCTAACAATTTCAGGCTGCAGTAAATTTCTTGACAGACAGCCATTAACTGCAACACTTAATGACTTAAATCAAGGGGCATTAGAATCTCAAAGTTTAGGCTTATACAATGCGTTAAGAAATGGCGCGAATTCCAGCTTGCCTTGGTTGGATTTTAACAGTATCAGAGATGATGATGCTCAAAAAGGAAGCAGCACTACAGATGGTGCAGAAATCAATACTGAGTTTGAAACATTTCAATATACCAAAGATGATTGGGCAACCGATTGGTATTGGAGCGATCATTACAATATGCTTAATCTATGTAATAAAGAATTGCATTGGGCAGATTCATTAAAAGTAACTGATCCTGCATCTTTAAGAAATATAGGCGAAGCGCATTTCTTTAGAGCGTATGCATTTTTCGATTTGGTAAAAGCGTATGGCCAGGTTCCATTGATTAACTTTTATTATACAAATGCTGCAGATGGTATTAAACCAAAAGCATCCATTGCAGCTTTATATGCTCAAATTGATAATGATTTAGATTCAGCGTCAAAATTATTACCATTAAATTGGGTAGTAGGAGGAACAAACAGATATCCCGGAAGATTAACCAGCGGTGCTGCCAATACTTTGTGGGCTCAAACTTATTTGTTCAGAGGACAATGGGCTAAGGTAGTTGCACTTTGTAATACAGTGATCAGCTCAGGACAATATACATTGGATCCAAGCTTCACAGATATTTGGAAAGATGGATTGAATGGAGCCGGTAAAAACGGACCTGAATCAATCTTTGAAATGCAGGCTACTTGCGGCGCCAACGGAACGAATGATAATGGAGCCGACGGTTGGGGTACTTCTCAGAATGTAAGACAAGGTGGTGCCACTGTTGCATGGAATTTAGGTTGGGGATGGAATGTTCCAACAAAAGTGCTGCAAAATGCTTGGGATTCTACAGATCCAAGAAAATCAATGACCATCTTATATTCAGGCCAATCTGATGGCGGACCTTCAACTGGAGGTTATGGTGCAACACTTCCTCCTTATGCTCCGGGATCAGGACTTGACCAGCCTTATTGGAATAAAAAAGTGTACTCTGATCCTGCAATGCGCCAATACACCGGAAAAATAAATAGTAATGGCGGTGCAGATTGGATCAATCACAGAATTTTACGTTATGCTGATGTGATTTTAATGTTGGCAGAAGCTTCTAATGAATTAGGTGATGGTGCAACAGCTGCTAAAAACTTAGAATTAGTAAGGAATAGGGCAAGTGGTAATTTAGGTGCAGGTCGTACAATTTTACCTACTATTGCTTTTGTTAGCCAAGCTCAAATGAGAACTGCAATCAAGAATGAAAGAAGATGGGAATTTGCAATGGAAGGTTACCGATTCTATGATTTAGTAAGATGGACACCTGCAACTGATGGTATTGATGCACCTAATGCATTGGGTGGATTAGGATATACACCTAAAAATGCTTTGTATCCAATACCTCAACCAGCCATCAACTTATCTGGAGGAGTATTAGTACAAAATCCCAATTACTAAAATAAAATATTCTTTGCCCGTTTCTGATAGCGGGCAAAGATTTAAAAATTTATTTTCACAATAAAAAAAATATCATGAATATCTATAACTCACTTAAATCAGTCCTTACCTTATTGGTTTTGGGCATGATAATAACCAGTTGCCAAAAGCTTGACAGGCCTGCATTAGGTAACTATCCGCAAGATGCTAATGTTCCCGGCGGACCTTTAAAATTTTATGCTGCATTTGATGGCACTACTTCAAATCCATTAATGAACGCAGTGGATAGTATCAGAGCCGATTTTCCTGCCAGTAACCCTTTAACTTCAATAACGGGGATTTCCGGGCATGCAGTTCAGGGCGATGGTACTAAGCATATCCAATATGCTAACGCCAATGATTTTATTGCAACGGCCAGCAGTTTTTCACTTTCTTTCTGGGAAAAACGAAATGGCTCACCTAAGGCTAATTCAGCCTTCTTCTGTCATTTTGCATCATCTAATGGATACTGGACCGGTGGATCTGCAATGTTTGGATTATTTGATTGGGCATCTGTAAATACACCGGATTCTGCTGCATTAAAAGTGGATTGTATTGATGTTAATGGTAATGATAATTGGTTCCAATGGATTGGTAGTACAGCAGTAAAAGGTATTCAGGATAATAACTGGCATCATCTTGTTTTTATTTATGATGCTACTACATCTGTAATGACCTTGTATGTAGATGGTAAAGCAAATCCAAATACACAAGCATGGACCGGTCACGGAGCTATTAATATGGATGCAAGTAAGATCACAGGATTTGATGTTGGTGGATGTAGAAACACTCCTAACATGGGTTGGGGACAAGATTGGGATGGTGGTTTAGATCAATTTAGATTATACAGTAAAGCTCTTTCTGCAGCTGAAGTTGCAGCCTTATATACCGGAAAGCAATAACTTTTATTAGTGGGCTTTATAGACGTTTAGTGTTAAGTAAAAGAGGGCTGAACAATTTTTCAGCCCTTCTTTTCTTTTATAATGAGTTGGGTCTTACCATATTTCTTGCATTCAACTGCTGATTATGTTTACAATAGTTCATTGCCGGCGATCTTTACAGATTCTATGTGCCATTTTCCTTTGCACATTTTTATTTATCACATGCATTGACCGGGAATCAAAGAAAGTTAATTCCGGAATAAAATATGAGCAATATGCAGGCTCTTCCGCTTGTATCAATTGCCATAAAGACATTTACAATTCGCATATACAAACTGCACATTATCTCACTTCTCAAAAAGCAAACGAAAAAAATATTAAAGGAAGTTTTAAAGATGGAGAAAACAGATTCTATTTTAACGCTGCTACCTTTGTTGCTGAAGAAAAAAGAGGCGATCAATTATTTCAGGTAGAATATGTAAATGGTGAAGAAAAGAAATCTGAACCCTTTGATATTACAGTTGGTTCGGGAAAACGCGGACAAACTTATTTATATTGGGATCAAAATAAATTATTTCAATTACCTATCTCATATTTTACATCTGTTAATCAATGGTCGAATAGCCCCGGGTTTTCAAATAGAATCATTTTCAAGCGACCCATCACTTCGCGGTGTTTGGAATGCCACAGCACTTATTTTGAAAAGACATCAAAAGAAGGCATAGAGCCGGAAGATTTTTCTAAAAAAAATATTATTTATGGAGTTGATTGTGAAAGATGTCATGGACCAGCAGCGCAACATGTAGATTTTCATCAAAAGAATCCCAATGAAAAAAAAGGGCAGTTCATAATTAATCTCAATTCATTTACAAGAAAGCAAAAATTAGAATCGTGCAGGGTATGTCACGGCGGAAAAATCCCTAAAACAAAACCATCCTTCAGTTTTCAGGCCGGTGATAATTTGTCAGATTATTTTGCAATTGACACGATTGCCAAAGATGTTGCTGATATTGATGTTCACGGAAATCAATATGGAATGATGATTGCCAGTAAGTGTTTTAAAATGAGTGAAATGACTTGTGGGTCTTGTCATAGTCCGCATGAAAATGAAACAGGAAAGATCACAACTTTTTCGCAGCGTTGCATGAATTGTCATAATGAAGAGCATAACAATTTTTGTAAAGCAAAAGAGAAGGTTGGAAAAAAAATAGTTAAAAATTGTATTGATTGTCACATGCCCGAATTGCCATCAAAGTCAGTGATGGTATTATTGCAGGGAGAAAGTACACCAACATTTGCATCTATGAGAGCTCATTTCATTTCTGTGTATCCTGATGAAACAAAAAAAATCTTGGCAGCCAATAAAAAGTAGTTATGTCATCATTCATAAAAATATTCTTGTTAAATGTTTAATGTTTTCGTATGTATAAGATGAAAGTTTATTTTTCCTGTTTATTATTTTTGTTTTTTATATCCTGTCATCAATCAGATAAAGTATTTACAAGTTTACCTGCTTCAACCACTAATATCAAATTCGAAAATAATTTAGAGAAGAGAGAAGGCTTTGGAATTTTATATTATCTCTATTATTATAACGGAGGGGGTGTTTCAGTTGGTGATATCAATAATGACGGATTACCCGATATTTATTTTACCGCTAACAGCAAAGGGCATAATAAACTGTATTTGAATAAAGGAAATTATCAGTTTGAAGATATCACTGATAAAGCAGGCGTGGCGGGCAGTTCAGACTGGTGTACCGGTTCAACGATGGTGGATATAAATGGAGATGGTTTATTGGATATTTATGTTTCATCGGTTAATAATTCCTATGGACTTACGGGGCATAACGAATTATTTATTAATAATGGAGACGGAACTTTTACAGAAAGTTCTGCTAAATACGGATTAGATTTTTCTGGTTATACCGTACAGACTGTTTTCTTTGATTATGATCATGATGGAGATATGGATTGTTTTATTTTAAATGAATCTCAACAGCCCAATCAAAATATTGTAGACACAAGCCATCGTAGAAGTTTCGATAAAAATGCAGGCGATTATTTATTCAGGAATGATGTTAGCACAACAGGGAAATTCACTGATGTTTCTAAATTGGCAGGAATCAATCAAAGTAATTTGGGATATGGGTTAGGGTTATCTGTTGCTGATCTGAATAATGATGGCTGGGATGATATTTATATCGGAAACGATTTTCATGAAAACGATTATTATTATATCAATAATGGTGATGGAACTTTTACTGAAAGTGGTGCCAAGCATTTTAATCATTATTCACGCTTCAGCATGGGCAACGATATTGCTGATTTTAATAACGACGGACAATTGGATGTACTTACTGTAGATATGCTTCCTCCTGATGAAAAAACTTTAAAGACTTACGGAAGTGATGAGCATAGCGATATTTATAATTATAAAATAACGCATAACGGCTATCAACCACAATTCTCAAGAAATTGTTTGCAAAGAAATAATGGTAACGGCAAAACCTTTAGTGATATAGGTTTGATAGCGGGAGTATCTGCAACAGATTGGAGCTGGAGTCCTTTGATGGCCGACTTTGATAACGATGGTAATAAAGATATTTTTATTTCAAGCGGAATTGTAAAGCGACCTGTTGATCTCGATTATGTTCGCTTTGTTTCGAGTTTAGCGGCACAAATAAACAGGAACGCATCTACTAAATGGGATGAAGCAACATTAGAAAAAATGCCGGAAGGAAGTTCTTATTGTTTTATGTTTAAAGGAGATGGTGATGGTGTGTTTCACGACATAGGAAAAGATTGGGGCTTGATGGACAAAAAAGGATTTTACAATGGTGCTGCTTATGCCGATTTGAATAATGATGGCAATTTAGATCTTATCGTGAATTCATTGAATTCAAAAGCCGTCATCTATAAAAACAATACACAAAACAAAAATCATCTTACCATCAATTTTAAAGGAGATGGGTTTAATAAATTCGGAATTGGTGCTAAAGCTTATGTGTTTACAAAAAATAAAATGCAGTACGAAGAATTAATGCTTACTAGAGGTTTTCAGTCTTCAGTAGAACCACGATTACATTTCGGATTAGATACAATAAAATCAATCGACAGTATTTTAATTGTTTGGCCTGATCAAAAATATCAGGTACTCAAAAATGTTCCTATCAATAAACAATTATCAGTTGTTCAAAAAGATGCTGCCAATAAATTTGACTATAACAATTTCTTTCCTCCAAAAAAAGAATCACTTGTTAATATCACAGATCAAATTAAGTGCGATTGGAAACATGAAGAAAATGATTTCAATGATTTTAATAGACAATATTTGATTCCTCATAAAGAAAGCACACGGGGGCCCAAGATCGCCGTTGGGGATGTAAATAAAGATGGCTTGGAAGATTTTTATGTTTGCGGTGCAAAAGGACAACCAGGTGCATTAATGATCCAACAACCGAATGGGAATTTTGTAAGATCAGACACTGCTTTATTCAATCGATTCAGGATTTGCGAAGATGTGGATGCTGTTTTCTTTGATGCCAATGGTGACGGCTTTCCTGACCTCTGGGTAGTAGCTGGTGGAAATGAGATGCCCTCCAGTGGAATATCCAATGCAGATAGACTTTATTTGAACGATGGCAAAGGTCATTTTACTTATTCGGCAAAAGCGTTTCAACAAGAATTCTGGAATAAATCATGTATCGCTGTTGCAGATATCGATCACGATGGGGATTTAGATGTTTTTATCGGACATTTTACTGATCAACAGAAATATGGGTTGCCCCGTAATTCTTATTTATACATTAATGATGGAAAAGGGAAATTCGATATTGCAGATATCAAAACGATGAACCTCATGCAGCTTGGCATGGTAACATCTGCATCATTCACTGATCTGAATAATGATGGTTGGCCTGATCTGGTTGTAACCGGCGAATGGATGGGCGTAAAAATCTTTATGAATCATCAAGGAAAATTTGTTGAAACAGAAATTCCAAATTCAACAGGATTATGGCAAGGATTGTTTGTTACAGATATTAATGGTGATGGGTATCCTGATATACTTGCCGGCAACTGGGGACATAATTCTAAATTATGGGCTGGTAAAAACGGTCCTTTAAAATTGTATGTAAAAGATTTTGACAACAACGCAACTTTAGAACAGATCATGTGCTATACAATCGATGGAAAAGAATATACTTTCTTGCCAAAAGATGAATTAGAACAATCATTGCCCGTATTAAAGAAAGCATATCTGAGTTATGGTGAAGTGGCCGGAAAAACTGTTCAGTATATGTTCTATGATCTCTTTAAAGATTATGTTGAATTAAAAGCTGAAACATTAGGCTCTGCCTGTTTTATAAATGACGGCAAAGGAAATTTTAAAAAGCAAGACTTACCATTTAATCAACAGTTATCGCCGATATTTTCTTTTCAAAAAATTCCGGGCACAAACAACTTTATTACGGGCGGAAACTTTTTGGATGTTGTTCCTTATGAAGGTTATTATGATGCAGCAGCAGTAACTTCATTTGAAATCAATACATCAAAAAATAGTATCAGCATGGGCAATGATAAAGTGATTGATACAAAAGGGCAGGCAAGAGACTTGAAATGGATTCATTCAGCAAAGTATGGTAATGTATTAATGGTTGCCAAGAATAATGACAGGATTGAATTTTACGGAATTTCAAAATAGGATAATTTTTTTGATGAAAACGATCGTTTGTTGTCTTGCATTTTTAATGATGGTATCTGCAGGTTGTAAAAAATCTTCAGATGCTTCGCAGCCGATTGTGACGCCAGCTAATTTTAGTTTGATGACTTATAGTGTTGATGCTGTATCTGTGCCAACAAATGCGTATAATGTTGGCATAAGTCCAGTTATAAAATTTCAGTTTTCTGCAGCAATCAGTCGGCAAACCGTTTCATCCAATATTGCATTGAACGACGGTGTTTCCGGCGCAACTATTGCCTGTGCTGTTTCTTATCAAAACGGAGATAGTGTTGTGATACTGCAACCATCATCATCATTATTGTACTTGAACAGATACACTGCATCAGTGGCAACGTCGTTGAAATCCAGTGCCGGCGGGTCTCTTATCGGAGGAACTAATTTTACATTTTTTACAAAGATTGATTCAACTGATAAGTTCACTCAAATATCAGACAGCGCATTATTAGATTTAGTTCAAAAGCAAACATTTAAATATTTCTGGGATTTTGGTCATCCGGTTTGCGGCATGGCGTTAGAAAGAAATAACGGCGATAATAATGTGGTTACTTCCGGTGGCAGTGGTTTTGGAATCATGGCAATGATTGTTGCTGCCAACAGAGGATTCATTTCAAGAACAGATGCAGTTACAAGATTAAATACCATCACCAATTTTTTAACTACAAAATGTACGCGTTGGCATGGTGCTTTTTCGCATTGGATAAATGGCAGCACCGGCGCAACTGTTCCTTTCGGAAATAATAATGGCGCTGATATTGTGGAGACATCTTATTTATTGCAGGGATTATTAACTGCACGACAATATTTCAACAGTAATACCGATGTAAACGAAATAAAATTACGCGATAGCATCAATTCAATTTGGAATGTTGTTGAATGGAATTGGTTTACACAAAACGGCGCAACAAAATCTATCTATTGGCAATACAACCCATCATATACTGCTACATCTGATATTTGGAGCATTGCTGTTTCAGGATGGAATGAAGCATTGATCACTTATGTGTTGGCCGCATCTTCAACAACACATGCCATCACAAAAGATGTATATGATATTGGTTGGGCAAATAATGGAAATATTAAAAATGGTTCAAACTATTACGGAGTAGCACTTCCACTGGGGCAAGCTTATGGCGGTCCTTTATTCTTTGCGCATTATTCTTTTTTAGGGATCAACCCAAATGGATTAAGTGATGCTTATGCAAATTATCAAACACAAAATATTGCTCATTCAACGATCAACTATAATTATTGTACTACTAATCCAAAATCATTTTTTGGATATAGCAGTGCATGCTGGGGATTAACGGCCAGTGATATTTCAGGAGGATATACCGCAAGCTCACCAACAAACGATGTAAGTGTGATTGCACCAACAGCTGCATTGTCTTCCATGCCATATACACCAACTCAATCAATGAATGCATTGCGTTTTTTTTATTACAAACTCGGCGATAAGGTCTGGAAAGATTATGGCTTCATTGATGCATTCAGTTTAAACAGTTTGTGGTTTGCAGGTTCATATCTTGCCATTGATCAGGGACCGATCATTTGTATGATCGAAAATTATCGATCAAAACTTTTATGGAATTTATTTACAAGTTGTCCTGAAATTAAAGCAGGAATGAAAAATTTAGGATTCACAGCACCATATTTATAAAAATTTAAGTTTATGAACATCAATAATATCAAACAAAAATTATTTTTTTTACTCATTTTTATTTCAGTTGGATTGGCCGATGCTAATTGTTCAAAAAGCAATAACGATAGCACTACGCCAGTAACTCCTATAGCGCCTGTTATACCTCCTGCACTTGTAAACAATGTTGATTTTTGGTATACATCCAACGATCAATCAGTGCTTTTACAAAAACAATCTGGTATTCTTTCTTTTGGTACTGTTACGAACAGTAATCCGTTTATTGATGTTGATTCCACACAAACCTTTCAAGCGATTGATGGTTTTGGTTTTACATTAACCGGAGGAAGTGCTTATGTGATCAATCAATTAAGCAGCTCTGATAAAACAAATTTGTTGCAGGAATTATTTGGGACATCTTCAATATCAATTGGCATCAGTTATTTGCGAATAAGCATTGGTGCATCTGATCTGAATGCATCTGTTTTTAGTTATGATGATATGCCAAGTGGACAAACTGATCCTACTCTTGCCAATTTTAGTTTGAATAATGATATGACTGATCTGATTCCATTATTGAAACAAATCATTGCTATCAATCCCAACATAAAAATCTTAGGATCACCCTGGTCACCGCCGGTTTGGATGAAAGACAATAACAGTTCGATTGGCGGAGGTTTGCAAACACAATATTATAATGTGTATGCACAATATTTTGTAAAATATATTCAGGCGATGAAGGCACAGGGCATAGTCATTGATGCTATCACTCCACAAAATGAACCATTGAATCCCGGTAATAATCCAAGTATGGTATTATCGGCAGTTCAAGAAACCAATTTCATTAAAAATAGCCTTGGACCTGCATTTCAGGCGGCATCCATCACAACAAAAATAATTGTGTACGATCATAACTGCGATCAACCGACTTATCCAACAACCATTTTAAGCGATGCAACTGCTGCTGCTTTTGTTAATGGTTCCGCCTTTCATTTGTATGCAGGAGATATCAGTGCATTATCAACTGTTCATAATTTATATCCTGACAAGCAAGTATATTTTACAGAACAATACACTGCATCATCAGGAAATTTTGGCGGCGATTTGATGTGGCATGTAAAAAATGTGATTATCGGTTCAATGCGTAACTGGAGTCGCAATGCATTGGAATGGAATTTAGCTAACGATCCAAGTTTTGGCCCGCATACGGTTGGTGGTTGTACAACTTGCAAAGGTGCATTGACGATTGGTTCCGGCATTACAAGAAATGTTGGATATTATATAGTTGCACATGCTTCGAAATTTGTTCCTGCAGGATCTGTTAGAATCTACAGTAATATTTCGGGCAATTTAAACAATGTTGCATTCTTGACACCATCAGGCCAAAAAGTTTTGATAGTGGAAAATGATGGAGCCAGTGCAGCATCATTTAATATTCGAATGAATGGTAAATGGGTAGCAACAGCATTAACAGGCGGTGGCATTGGAACTTATATCTGGTAATAGCATAAATGTTTTGTTTGAAAAAATTAACTCATGGTCAGAATAAAAAAAATATTTCTCTCAATTATTTCAATTCTGTTTTTATCTGCAATAACGATTGCACAAAATAAAATCAGCATTCAGAAAAATTTATCAGACGATCAATTATTGGATCTTATTCAAAAACAAACTTTCAAATATTTCTGGGACTTTGCACATCCAGTGAGCGGTATGGCAAGAGAAAGAAGCAACGCGACTTTTGGATATGGAGATGAGGTTGTAACCACCGGTGGCAGCGGTTTTGGTGTGATGAGTATTATTGTTGCAACTGAAAGAAAATGGATCAAAAGAGATACCGCTGCCAAGCATTTATTGAAGATGATCAGATTTTTAGAGAAAGCAAATTCCTATCATGGCGCATTCCCGCATTGGATGAATGGAGCAACAGGAAAAACAATTCCTTTCGGCAGAAAAGATGATGGAGCCGATTTGGTTGAAACATCATATTTATTTGAAGGATTATTATGTGTACGACAATATTTTAATGCGGATAATAAAATTGAAACTGAATTAAGAAACAGAATCGGTTGGATGTGGAGTGAGATAGAATGGAATTGGTTTACAAAAGGTGAAGACGTTTTGTATTGGCATTGGAGCCCCAACAATGGATGGGCCATGAATTTTCCGGTGCATGGATTTAATGAGTGTTTAATTATGTACGTGTTGGCGGCATCGGCAGAACGTTATCCTGTTAATGCTTCAGTATATCATAAAGGTTGGGCACAAGGTAACTTTTTTAAGAATGGAAAAACGTTTTACGGATATAAACTACCATTAGGTTTCGATTATGGCGGACCCTTATTTTTTTCGCATTATTCTTTCCTTGGATTAAACCCGAAAGGCTTGAAAGATGAGTATGCAGATTATTGGTTGCAGAATAAAAATCACTCTTTAATTAATTATTCTTATTGCGTTGATAATCCAAAAAAGTTTATAGGGTATGGAGAAAATTGTTGGGGATTAACTGCAAGCGACACTTATAATGGTTACGATGCTCATTCGCCAACAAATGATCATGGAACTATTTCTCCAACAGCTGCCATCTCTGCAATGCCCTACACACCGGAGCTTTCCATGAAAGCACTAAAACATTTTTATTACGATATGGGGGATAAAGTTTGGGGCGAATATGGTTTTATTGATGCATTCAATGAAACAAAGAACTGGTATGCTAAATCATATCTGGCAATTGATCAGGGACCTGAAATTGTAATGATAGAAAATTATAGAACCGGATTAATGTGGAAATTATTCATGAGTTGCCCTGAAATAAAAAAAGGGTTGAACAAATTAGGATTCGAATATTCAAAATAAATAACGATGCTTCGCCGCCTTTTTATTTTTATTATTGCTTGTTTTTTTTCGATGAATTTGTTTGCGCAACATTCAGCACAAAAAAATTCTATTGCATCTGTTGGTATTATTAAAAATATTTCTGATTCTGCCTTGCTTGATATTATTCAAAAACAAACATTCCGATATTTCTGGCATTACGCACATCCGGTAAGTGGATTGGCAAGAGAGAGAAGCAATACGGTTAAAGCAGAATATTATTGGGATTATATCAATGAAGCTGATGATGAACCTAATTTGAGTAAGCACACATTTGGCGAAGAAGCTTGTGCGATCGGTGGTTCAGGCTTTGGTATCATGAGTGCCATTGTTGCAGTGGAAAGAAAATGGATCGATAGAGATACAGCCATCAAACGTTTAATTAAGATCGTCGATTTTTTAATTAAGGCAGATTGTTATCATGGCATCTATCCGCATTTTATGAATGGTGCAACCGGTAAAACCATTCCATTCGGAAGATTGGATGATGGCGCGGATATTGTTGAAACATCTTACTTAATGATGGGTTTACTCTCAGCACGCCAATATTTTAATCACCATAATATTCAGGAAAAATATTTCAGAAAACGGGTGCAGCAAATTTGGGATGCTGCTGATTGGAATTGGCATAGCAAAGGTGATAATAAATTACTGTATTGGCATTGGAGCCCGAGTAATGATTTTAATATGAACTTTCCTGTGTATGGTTATGATGAAGCATTGATTACTTATATCGTTGCAGCATCATCGCCATATCATTCTATTTCAAAAGAGTTGTATGAAAATTCTTGGGTGAAAAGTTCAAGCTGGAAGAATGGAAAAAAATATTACGGATTCGAATTGCCGCTCGGCAATTTTGAAAAAGGGGGGCCTTTATTTTTTGAGCAATATACTTATATGGGAATTGATCCCAATGGTTTGAAAGATGATCATGGAATTGCTTATGCATTACAGGCGAAAAATCACACATTGATTAATCGGGCCTATTGTATTGAGAATCCAAATCACTTTAAAGGCTATGGAGAAAATTGTTGGGGATTAACGGCCGGCGACAGTTATAAAGGTTATGTGGCACATTGCCCTGAAGTTGATAAAAGTGTTATCCAGCCTACAGCAGCGCTCTCTTCATTTCCTTACACACCCGAATATTCAATGAAAGCATTGAAACATTTTTATTATGATCTTGGTAATAAAATTTGGAGTGAATATGGTTTTGTAGATGGATTCAGTGAAACAAAGAATTGGTATGCAAAATCACATTTGGCAATTGATCAGGGGCCAATCATTGTGATGATTGAAAATTACCGAACAGGTTTGTTGTGGAAACTATTTATGAGTTGTGATGAAATAAAAAATGGGTTAAAAAAATTAGGATTTGAAAATTCATATATCAAGAAATAGATTTTAAATGAAAAGAGTATCATTAATTGCTTTGTTTTTTTTATTGACTGTTGCAACAAATGCACAACAAAAAACATATTGCAACCCCATCAATATCGATTATGGATATACACCCATTCCGAATTTCAGTGAATGGGGTAAACACAGAGCCACAGCGGATCCTGTGATCGTTAATTATAAAGGAGATTATTATTTATTCTCTACCAATCAATGGGGTTATTGGTGGAGTCATGATATGCTGAATTGGAATTTTGTTTCAAAAAAATTCCTGCGTCCATGGAATGAAGGTTATGATGAGTTATGTGCACCTGCTGTTGGGATTGTTGGAGATACAATGATCGTATTTGGTTCTACTTACACAAGTAAGTTTACGCTTTGGATGAGTACCAATCCTAAAGCAAATGAATGGAAACCATTAGTTGATAGTTTTGAGATCGGTGGATGGGATCCTGCATTTTTTACTGACGATGATGGCAGATTATACATGTACAATGGAAGTAGTAATAATTTTCCTGTATATGGTATCGAATTGAACAGAACTACTTTTAAGCCGATCGGAACAAGAAAAGAAATTTATTTATTGCAGGATTGGCGTTATGGATGGCAGCGTTTTGGTGAACATATGGACAATACTTTTTTAAATCCATTTATTGAAGGATCATGGATGACAAAACATAATGGCAAATATTATTTTCAATATGGAGCCCCGGGAACAGAGATGAGTGGATATGCCGATGGTGTGATTGTTATGAATAAACCTTTAACGGATGAATTCAAAGCTCAATCAGATCCTTTATCATTCAAGCCAGGTGGTTTTGCAAGAGGTGCAGGCCATGGTGCAACGTTTACTGATAATCAAAATAATTATTGGCATGTAAGCACCATCGGCATCTGTGTTAAAAATAATTTCGAAAGAAGAATCGGTATTTGGCCGGCAGGGTTTGATAAAGATGATGTAATGTTTTGTAATACTTCGTTTGGTGATTATCCTCATTATCTGCCATCAACAAAACAATCGGGTGAGTTCACTGGATGGATGTTGTTGAATTATAACAAACCTGTTACTGTTTCATCAACATTGGGGAATTATAATGCGAACAATGCGGTTGATGAAAGTATTAAAACCTATTGGAGCGCTGCAACAGGCGACAAAGGCGAATGGATCCAATCAGATTTGGGAGCTGTTTCAACAGTAAATGCAATTCAAATCAATTATGCTGATCAAGATGCAGAATTTTTAGGAAAACAAATCAATACGTATCATCAATACAAACTTTATTCTTCAGTCGATGGAAAGAATTGGAATCTATTGGTCGATAAAAGCAATAATAAAACAGATGTGCCACATGAATACATTGAGTTGGAGAAATCAGTGCCCGCAAGATTTATTAAACTGGAAAACATTCATATGCCAACCGGAAAATTTGCTATTAGCGGGTTGCGTGTATTTGGAAATGGCAATGGCTCAAAACCAAATCCTGTAAAAAATTTCATGGTATTGCGTACAGAAAGGGATAAACGCAGCGGATGGATAAGATGGGCACCGGCAAACGATGCTTATGCTTATAACATTTATTATGGCACTGCGCCGGATAAATTATATAGTTGCATCATGGTGTATAATGCCAATGAATATTGGTTTGCCGGGATGGATAAAAACATGCCGTATTATTTCAGTATTGAAGCCATTAACGAAAATGGCGTTTCAGAAAAAACAAAAACAATCAAATCAGAATAATAAAACGAGTAGTTATGAAATTTTTGAAACACATCATTGCATTTATAACAATTGTAGTTGTTGTGAATGCAGAAGCACAAACAACAAATGCTAAGATGAATGCATTTGTAAATAATCTGTTGAGTAAAATGACATTGGACGAAAAACTGGGTCAATTGAACTTACCGGGTGCAGGTGATATCACAACCGGGCAAGCATCTAATTCAGATATAGGCTTAAAAATTCGTGAAGGAAAAGTTGGTGGATTGTTCAATATAAAATCCATAGAAAAAATAAAAGCAGTACAAAAAGTAGCCATCGAAGAAAGTCGTTTAAAGATCCCTTTGATTTTTGGAATGGATGTGATCCACGGTTATCAAACAGAGTTTCCGATTCCGTTAGCGTTATCATGCAGTTGGGATATGAAATTAATTGAGAAGACTGCACGCATTGCTGCAACAGAAGCAAGTGCTGATGGAATTTGCTGGACATTTTCTCCTATGGTTGATATTGCCCGTGATCCACGCTGGGGGCGCATTGCAGAAGGAAGCGGTGAGGATGCTTATCTCGGTTCTCAAATTGCAAAAGCAATGGTGCATGGTTATCAGGGAGATGATCTGTCAAAAAATAATACCATCATGGCATGTGTAAAACATTATGCGATGTATGGTGCTGCCGAAGCGGGGAGGGATTATAATACAACCGACATGAGTCGATCAAGAATGTATAATGAATACCTACCGCCTTATAAAGCAGCAGTAGAAGCAGGGGCAGGAAGTATCATGAGTTCATTTAATGAAGTAGATGGTATTCCGGCAACTGCCAATAAATTTTTATTGACTGATGTATTACGTGATCAATGGAAATTTAAAGGATTTGTAGTAACAGATTATACAGGCATTAATGAAATGGTGAATCATGGATTAGGCGATCTGCAAAAAGTTTCATCATTAGCATTGAAAGCCGGTGTTGATATGGACATGGTTGGCGAAGGATTTTTGACAACTTTAAAAGAATCTTTGAAGGAAGGAAAAATAACCATTGAGCAAATTAATAATGCATGTCGTTTAATATTGGAAGCAAAATACAAATTAGGGTTGTTTGATGATCCTTATAAATATTGTGATGAACATAGAGCGGCAACAGAAATTTTTACAGAAGCCAATTTAAAATTTGCACGTGAAGCGGCTGCAAAGAGTTTTGTATTACTTAAAAATAAAGATCAACTTCTTCCGCTGAAAAAGAACACCACCGTGGCTTTGGTAGGACCATTGGCCAACAGCAAAGAAAATATGTTGGGTACATGGGCTGTTGCAGCTGATTTTACAAAACCTCTTTCTTTATTTTCAGCCATGAAAAATAAAGTGGCAAACAATGTTTCTGTATTGTATGCAAAAGGTGCAAATATTTCGGAGGACAGTGCTTTTGAAGCAAGAGTAAGTGTTTTTGGAAAACCTTTTGACAGAGATAACCGATCTACAGATATTTTAATCAAAGAAGCATTGGATGTTGCTGAAAAAGCAGATGTTATTGTTGCTGCTATGGGTGAAACAGCAGAAATGACCGGAGAATCTTCCAGTCGCTCTGATATCAGTTTGCCTCAATCACAAAAAGACCTGTTAAAGGCATTGATTAAAACAGGAAAGCCGATTGTATTGGTTTTATTTACAGGAAGACCATTAGCAATTAAATGGGAACAGGAAAATATTCCCGCTATCATCAATGTATGGCATGGCGGAACTGAAGCAGGAAATGCGATTGCTGATGTATTGTATGGAGATGTAAATCCTTCAGGTAAATTATCAACTACATGGCCGCAAAATGTTGGGCAGATACCGATCTACTACAACCATAAAAATACAGGCCGTCCTTTGGAGGAAGGAAAGTGGTTTGAAAAATTCCGTTCTAATTATTTAGATGTATCAAATGATCCTTTGTATGCTTTCGGTTATGGATTAAGCTATACTTCATTTTCTTACAGTGATATTTCATTGAGTAAATCAACCATTAAGTCCAATGAAAAATTAGATATAAAAGTTACTGTAACAAATACCGGGAATTATGATGGAGCCGAAACAGTGCAATTGTATATCCGTGATATGGTGGCAAGTATCACCCGCCCTGTAAAAGAATTAAAAGGGTTTGAAAAAATATTTTTAAAGAAAGGCGAAAGCAAAGAAGTCCATTTTACATTAACTGCCGCGGGTCTTAAATTTTATAACAATGATTTGAAATTTGTTTTCGAGCCCGGTACTTTTAAAGTATTTGTTGGAGGAAGTTCAGATAATACAAAAGAAAAAAGTTTTGAGTTGATTAAATAATTCGAATGAACGATATAAATAGCTTGATATAGTCAATACTGAAATTAGCAAGAAGCTGATCGTTTTGAAAACAAATAAAAAACAGCTCCATGAAAATGGAGCTGTTTTTATGTTAAGATAACATGGTGCCCGGGACGGGATTCGAACCTGCACACCCTTTCGAGTACCACCACCTCAAAGTGGCTTGTCTACCAATTTCAACACCCGGGCATTCACGAAACACAAATGTAATTTCCAATTTTTAATTTATTGATTTTTATTTCTGATTGTTATTACATTCTTTCAGGAACTTTTATTCCCAATAAACTCATTCCTTTTTTTATAACAGATGCAGTGAGTTGGGCAGATTGTAAACGCAACTGTTTTTTTTCCTCAGATTCTGCATTGGTAATGGAATGCTCGCTGTAAAATGAGTTGAATGTTTTTGCCAAATTAAAAATATAGATCGCCAATTTCGAAGGATCATGGTCTGTCGCTGCTTCTTCAATGATGGAAGGAAATATTTCTAATTGAATGATGAGTTCTTTTTCTAAAGGAAACAAACTCTCAAACCCCGACTTTAAACTCCCGACTTCTCCGATCTTTCTTAAAATACTTTTAATCCTGGCATGTGTATATTGAATGAACGGACCGGTGAAACCGTGAAAGTCAATGCTCTCTTCTGGATTAAAGACCATTTTCTTTTTAGGGTCCACACGCAAAAGAAAAAATTTCAAAGCACCCAAGCCGATCGTATTGTAGAGTTCTTTCAATTCATCTCCGGTAAAATCTTTTACTTTACCCAACTCTTCAGTTTTTTGTTGAGAGATATTGATCATCTCAGCAACAAGATCATCTGCATCAACAACAGTCCCTTCACGGCTTTTCATTTTGCCGGTGGGTAATTCGACCATGCCATAACTTAAATGATAGATCTGATCTGCAGAAGCCAATCCTAATTTTTCGCAGATCAGTTTCAATACTTTAAAATGATAATTCTGTTCATCGCCCACTACATAAATACTTTGATTGGCATTGAATTCATTTTGTTTTTGTTCTGCCAAACCAATGTCTTGTGTAATATAAACGGATGTACCGTCTTTGCGCATCACCACTTTTTCATCCAAACCATCTGCTGTTAGATCAATCCATACACTACCATCATCTTTTTTAAAGAACACATTTTTTTTCAAACCCTTTTCCACAATGCTTTTGCCCAACAAATAAGTATTGCTTTCAAAATAAGTTTTATCAAAATCGCTGCCGATGGTTTTATAAGTGGCATCAAAACCGGCATATACCCAACTGTTCATCCTGTTCCATAATGCAATCACATCGGGCTTTCCGGCTTCCCAATCGAGCAACATTTGTTGTGTTGCTTTCATGATGGGAGCTTGTTTTTCAGCACCTTCCTGCGTTAAGCCTGTAGCTTTCAGCTTTTCTATTTGCTTTTTATATTCATCATTGAACTTCACATAATAATCACCTACAAAATGATCACCTTTTGTATTTGTACTTTCCGGAGTTGCGCCATTTGCAAACAATTGCCAAGCGATCATACTTTTACAAATATGTATGCCGCGATCATTTACGATGCATGTCTTCACAACATCATAACCGGTAGCATCCAATATTTCGGCAATGCTCCATCCTAAAAAATTATTTCTTAAATGACCTAAGTGCAAAGGCTTGTTCGTGTTCGGGGATGAGTACTCTACCATCACTCTCTCACCATTCTTTTCTTTTACACCGTAAGAAATATTTGTATGTTGATTTTGTAAAAAGTCAATCCAGTGATTATAGGTAATACTTAAATTCAAAAAACCTTTGATCACGTTAAAGGATGAAAATAATTCGGCATGTTTATTTTTCAGGTAACTGCCCAATTCATTTCCCAACACATCGGGCGATTTTTTTAATTGTTTCACAAATGCGAAAAGCACAACGGTATAATCACCTTCGAATTCAGGTTTGGTGGCATTTACCAAAATATCTTTTTCTACAATATCAACAGCATACAATTGAGTAATGGCTTTTGCCGTAACTTTTTTTATTTGTTCAACAACACTCATTATTATTAACATTTTCAGGCTGCAAATCTAATTGATTATATCCTACCTTCGCCGCCATTTATGTTACTCATTCACGAACATATCAGAAAGCTGATTCTAAGTGTGATTGATTTTTTTTATCCTCTGTTTAAAAGATTAATGCCCTTACAGACTTTTCGTTATGCCGCCTGTGGCGGAGCCAACGTGCTTTTTGGTATTCTGCTTTATTTTATTGGCTATAATTTTATTTTTCATAAGGAAGTGGTGAATCTGGGTTACATACCTTTTTACGGGAACCTTGCATTAAAACCATTTATAGCGGCAGATTATTTATTTGCGATCTGGATCAACTTTGCCATAGGTTTTTATTTGAACCGTTATGTTGTTTTTACGGAATCTGATCTAAAAAAACATGTTCAGCTATTCCGTTACCTCTTAGTTGTTATAATGAATATGATATTGAACTATTATTTATTGCGATTATTTATACAGGTTTTGAATTTGTATCCAACACCTTCTAAAATTATAACAACAGGTTTGCTGATCGGACTAAGTTACCTTTCTCAAAAGCATTATACCTTTAAAACATCCGAACCTAAGAACAATTAGATTCAGGCAGTAATTGTTGTATCAGTCTGTATTACCGTCATTAGATCAAAATTAAACCTTCAAAGTCTGACAATTTTGCACTTTGTCCACTCATGGCATAATCGTTGACAATTATCAGTGACTTCATTATAAGATGAGGTCTTAAAATTAAAAATTTATAATATGGGAAAGATAATAGGGATCGACTTGGGAACAACGAACAGTTGTGTTTCCGTAATGGAAGGCAATGAACCGGTGGTTATTGCAAATGATGAAGGTCGTCGTACAACCCCCTCTGTTGTGGGTTTTTTGAAGAATGGAGAACGTAAAGTGGGTGATCCTGCTAAGCGTCAGGCCATCACCAATCCGCATAATACTATTTCCAGTGTGAAACGTTTTATGGGTCGCCGTTATGATGAAGTGACAGAAGAAATCAGCCATTGGGGTTATAAAGTGGTAAAAGGTGACAATAATACCGTTCGTGTTGACATTGACGGTCGTCAATATACGCCGCAGGAAATCTCTGCCATGATTCTTCAGAAAATGAAGAAAACTGCAGAAGATTATTTGGGTCAGGAAGTAACAGAAGCGGTTATTACTGTTCCTGCTTATTTTAATGATGCACAGCGTCAGGCAACAAAAGAAGCCGGAGAAATTGCAGGATTGACTGTTCGTCGTATCGTGAACGAACCAACTGCTGCTGCTTTAGCTTATGGATTAGACAAAAAGAAACATGATGAAAAGATCGCCGTATTCGATTTGGGTGGCGGTACATTCGATATTTCTATTTTGGAATTAGGGGATGGTGTATTTGAGGTAAAATCAACCAATGGTGATACCCATTTAGGTGGCGATGATTTTGATAAAGTGATCATGGACTGGTTAGCTGATGAATTCAAAGCTGATGAAGCGATCGATCTTCGTAAAGATCCAATGGCATTGCAGCGTTTAAAAGAAGCCGCAGAAAAAGCAAAAGTTGAATTGAGTTCTTCATCAGAAACAGAAATCAATCTGCCTTATGTGACTGCTGTTGATGGTGTACCTAAACACTTGGTGAAGAAATTAACAAGATCAAAATTCGAAGCATTAAGCGATAAATTATTTGAACGTTGTTTGAAACCTTGTGAAGCTGCATTGAAAGATGCAGGTTATTCAACGTCACAAATTGATGAAGTGATCTTGGTAGGTGGTTCAACACGTATTCCTAAAGTTCAGGAAATAGTTGAAAAATTCTTTGGTAAAAAACCAAACAGAAGTGTAAACCCGGATGAAGTTGTTGCCATTGGTGCAGCAATTCAGGGCGCAGTATTGACCGGTGAAGTGAAAGATGTATTGTTGTTGGATGTAACGCCATTAACATTAGGTATTGAAACAATGGGTGGTGTGTTAACCCCGATGATTCCTGCTAATACAACTATCCCAACCAAGAAAATGGAAATATTTTCAACGGCAAGCGATAATCAACCCGGTGTACAGATTCATGTATTGCAGGGTGAAAGACCATTAGCCAATCAGAATAAGAGTTTGGGTATGTTTAATTTGGATGGTATTCCTCCATCACCACGCGGTGTTCCTCAAATTGAAGTGACATTTGATATTGATGCGAATGGTTTATTGCATGTGAGTGCAAAAGATAAAGGCACAGGCAAAGAACAAAAGATCCATATTGAAGCAGGTAGCGGTTTAAGCAAGGAGGAAGTTGAAAAGATGAAGGCTGAGGCAAAAGCACATGAAGCAGAAGATAAAGCGGCAAAAGAAAAAATTGAAAAATTGAATCAGGCCGATAGTTTGATCTTCCAGACAGAAAAACAATTGAAAGAATTTGGAGATAAGGTTCCTGCTGATAAAAAGGGACCGATCGAAACTGCATTGGCTAAATTAAAAGAAGCGCATAAATCTCAGGATATTGCAGCTATTGATACGGCGATGACTGAAATGAATACAGCATGGACTGCAGCGAGTGAAGAAATTTACAAAGCTCAGGCCGCCGGAGCAGAACAACAACCTCATGCTGATGCAAATGCACAACAAGGTGAAGGGGCAAAGAATGATACAGTTGAGGATGCGCAATTTGAAGAAGTGAAGTAAATAGTTTATAAATTGATTTGTGAGCCCTTGCAGAAATGTGAGGGCTTTTTGATTAGTTACTCAAACACAAAATACAATCCGATCATCACCAATGTTACACCAATAAAAGTAAGTCCGTATAAAATTAGATCATACCATTGCGGGAATACCTGCGTTAAAGTCAATACACAACTGATAAATCCCAGAAATCCACCTAAGCCCATCAAAACAAATCCCTTGAATTGTTTTTGAGTATTGCGTTGTTTATTGAATTCTTGTAAATGTTCCAGAATGGAATTTTCGTCAAATCCTTTTTGCAGTAATTCAGCCTCGATTGCTTGTGGCGTTAGATCGGCAGAAATCCAAGCCCTGATATTTGCAGCAATAAGTGCAGGATTATTTGGCATAGCAATAATTTAGTCGTTAGGTTTTATAGGTTACTCGTCAAATATTATTTGAAAATAGAAAAAATTATGGAAAAAAGGAATTATGATGTCTTTGTTTTGAAATTAAAAGCAATGAATAAAAGCCAGAACACAAGATTATTTTCGTTGAAACTGTCTGAAACAAAAAAAAGTGATCTTGAGAAAATGAATTAATTAAACAAGTTTATTTATTTAATTATCAAACAGTTACGAACTTATTTTTTCACTTCGAGCAAAGCCTTAACAATTTTATAGCTGATTTTTATGATAAAAGTCATATCTTTATACTGTCATTTTAAGGTAGAAGACACACTTCACATAGTTCATGTAAGCTTACCCTCTGGGTTGTGATTGATTTACTTATTACGATTTCCTTGCCGGAAAAATTTTTATTAGAAGAACAAAAATGGAGACAATTATGAACAGTAATGTAAAGACTTCTATTGTACAAATAGAAGCAGAAGAATTGAAACAGTTAGTAACTGAGGTAAAAGAAACCGTGGCTACAGATGTTGATGTAAAAGATCAGGGTCAAACACAAAATTTTGGTGTAGCTGATCTTTGGAAAATTCAAAGACAAATGAAACCTGCCTTACGGTTGAAATTAACCAACAGGTGGGGTATGTAATACCTCAAAACTATTTATGGAAAAAGATCCCTGCACTATTGCGGGGATTTTTATTTAGTGAAAAGAATTAACCACAGATTATTTTTATAGGTTTTCAAAATAGTTTCACCGATTTTTAACCTAAAATGGTAAAGCATATTTTAAATTGAGCATTCAAAAAACCCTAAACATGATCAAATTGCAAAGAAAAAAAATGTTAGTAATTGCTGCTGTAACAGCTGTTACAACGCTGATGATAGTATCCTTTAAGCCGGATGATCAGCAAGAACCTAAAAAGTTAAAGAACATCAAAGTGTTTCCTGCTACTGCAACTTACAATGAAGTAGATCACGCGATGGATGAGTTTAAAGTTGAGTTAGGAGTAAAATGTAATTATTGCCATGCACCTTCAAAAGCAGATCCTAAAAAGATGGATATGGCAAGTGATGAAAATCCTAAAAAAGATATTGCAAGGGATATGATGCGTATGACTGATGAGTTGAATAAAAAATATATCAGCCTTATTCCTCATGCAGATACAGTAAAAGTACAAGCGGTTACATGTAATACCTGCCATCGTGGTGTTGCCAAACCTAATGCACCATTACCTGTACAGCAAAAATGGCCCGGCCCTCCACCCGCAGCTGGAACGCCTCCGCCTCCTAAACAAGGCAAATAAGAAAAAAGCACTTTTCATTTTTCGGTTGAATAAGCCTGTTATGTTTGATTTTTGTAAATCGAATGAATAGCTTTATTCAACCGATTTATTTATCCGAATATTTAATCTCCTGAGAATCCGTGGATTATTCTAATTTTTTTTATACCAAATGTACTAATGTGTTCTAAATACACATTAATTTACTTATTTTAGCACTCTTAAAACTTGCCACTTGACTAACGATAAAATAACTGCTAAAGATCTGCAGCCTGAGATACTATCTACTAAACCTCAGGCAGAGAAAAAAAGTAATGCTGCAAAAAAATCTCAGTTAAATATTCCTGCTTCAGCTGAAAATAATAAACTCGCAAAAAAGAATAATTCAGTAATATCAAAGAAAACAACATCTAAAACTGCAAAAAAGGATGAAGTTGTAAAATCCCCTGTTTTACCAGAAGTAAAGTTTGTTCCTAAAAAACAAACTGCTGAGAAAATTCAAACCAAAAAAGAAACTGTTGCAACAGTTGTAAATAATAAAAAATTAAATACAGATAAAGTGTCTCTCAAAATAACATTTCAATTAAAGTTCCGAACCGAATATGGTCAGAACTTATTTGTTTCAGGCAATCATCCCTTACTGGGAAACGGTGACACAAGTAAAGCCCTGCCTTTAAAATATTTCAATGAAGAATTGTGGACGCTGGCACTTGAATTTGAAGAGCGAGATATTGTGGATGCTGACATCACCTACAATTATATTTTACGAAATGCGGATGGTTCATTCAGTTATGATTGGGGAACAGATAAAACTTTTAATCTTTCTGCCATCAACGCAAAAGAACTGTTGATGCTTGATGCATGGAATTATGCCGGTTATTTTGAAAATGCTTTTTATACGGTGCCTTTTAAAAAGGTGTTACTTCAATCGAATTACACAGAAAACAAAATTGCTGAACCAAAAACAGTAACACATATTTTTAAAATAAAAGCACCGTTACTCACAAAAGGTCAGACTGTTTTTATTTCAGGAACCGCAAAGGCATTGAATGATTGGGATAAAGAAAAAATGGTTTTGATGAGCAGGGCAGCAGGAGATGATTTCTTTGAAGCAAAGATTGATCTGACAAATGAAACTTTCCCGATCGCGTATAAATATGGTGTGTATGATACTGCGAAAAAGAAAATTGTTCGTTTCGAAAACGGAAGTAACCGTGTATTCTATGATTCCGTAGCTGTAAATAAGCTGACTATATTAAATGACGGCTTTGTGCTATTGCCCAACAATACCTGGAAAGGAACTGGGGTTGCAATTCCTGTATTCAGTTTAAGAAGCGAAAGAAGTTTTGGAGTTGGTGAATTCACCGATTTGAAATTATTAGTGGACTGGGCAAAGAAAACAGGATTGAAATTGGTACAGATATTGCCCATTAATGATACCACTGCAACGCATAGCTGGACTGATTCTTACCCTTATGCAGCGATCTCTGCTTTTGCCCTTCATCCGATTTATCTTGATCTCAGTAAAGTAGTGAATAATGAAAATAAAAAGTTATTAACTGCTTTGGAAGAAGAAAGAAAAAGATTGAATGCATTGGATGCAGTTGATTATGAAACAGTGTTAAATGCGAAAATAAAATTCATCAAACAAATCTATACTTCGCAAAAGGACGGCATATTTGTAAGCGATGAATACAAAGAATATTTTGAAAAAAATAAACATTGTTTAGTTCCATATTCTGTTTTCTGTTACCTGCGTGATGAATATGGCACAGCAGATTTTAATCAATGGCCCGCTTTCAAAAATTTTAAGAGGGAAGATATTGATGAACTTACTTCTCCCACAGCTGATTCATTCGATGATATTGCCATCAATTATTTTATTCAATATCATTTACATCTGCAATTAAAAGAGGCGACTGAATATGCACATGCAAACGGAATTGTTGTAAAGGGCGATATCGCCATAGGTATTTATCGTTATGGTGCAGATGCTTGGCAGCAAAACAGTTTGTTCAATATGAATGTTCAGGCAGGTGCCCCGCCTGATGGCTTTGCAGTGAAAGGACAGAACTGGGGTTTCCCAACATACAATTGGCAAAAAATGCGGGAAGATGGTTTTGCCTGGTGGAAAAATCGCTTTGAACAAATGAGTTATTATTTTGATGCATTTCGCATCGATCATATTTTAGGCTTCTTCCGCATCTGGAGTATTCCAATGCATGCAGTGGAAGGTATCATGGGATATTTTGTTCCTGCCATTCCTTTACATTTGAATGAATTGAACAGCCGTGGCATCACTTTCGATTATAACCGTTATACAAAACCTTTTATTACTGATGCTGTATTGTGGGAAATTTTCGGTTACGACCAGGATTATGTGAAAGACATTTTCTTAAACTATGATGGCTTTGGAAATTATACATTGAAACCTGAATTTGCCACACAAAAGCAAGTGGAAACTTATACATCAACTTTAGCAGATGATGATTTCACCAAAAAAATAAAACAAGGATTATTCGACCTTATCAGTAATGTTATTTTATTTGAGGCAGAAGGTTCACAAGGACAGCAATATCATTTCCGGTTTTCAATGAACAGTACTTCCTCATTCAGAAACTTAGATGGTAATACACAAAACCAGTTGAATGAATTGTATGTGAACTATTTCTTCCGTCGTCAGGACGATTTCTGGATGAAGGAAGCCTTACAAAAATTACCGGCATTGAAACGTGTAACTAATATGCTGGTTTGCGGCGAGGATTTGGGATTAGTTCCCGCATGTGTCCCTGATGTGATGCGCCAATTGGGATTATTGAGCCTCGAAATCCAGCGTATGCCGAAGGATCCAAAGAAAGAATTTTTCCATCCCAATGATGCACCCTATTTAAGTGTGATCACTCCTTCTACGCATGACATGAGCACTATTCGTGGTTGGTGGGAAGAAGACAAGAACAGTATTCAAAAATTTTATAATCACGAATTAGGTCAATGGGGCGATGCACCTTTTTATTGTGAAGGATGGATTAATAAATTAATCGTGATGCAGCATTTGTATTCTCCTGCCATGTGGAGTATTTTTCAATTACAGGATTTGTTAGGTATTGATGAAAAGATCCGTCGTGTGAATCCAAATGATGAACGCATTAATATACCGGCCGATCCAAAACATTACTGGCGTTACCGAATGCATCTTACTTTAGAAAGCTTATTAACGCAAAAAGCATTTAATGAAGAATTGGCAGGTATGGTGCAGTCAAGCGGAAGATGATTTCTTAGTAAGTAAAAATAAATTAAGCCGGTTACAAATTTGTAATTGGCTTTTCTTTTTTAGTACTGTTATCTTTGATAAATATTTTAAAACATAGTCTATTATTTTTAAGAACGATACATGAATATCCATTATAAAAAATACGAACTCCCTTTTCAATATCCTTTTTCCATTTCAGGTGGAAGAACAAAAACACATCAGCCAACATTGATGGTAGCATTGCAGTTGGGCAATTATACCGGATTTGGAGAAGCTCCTGCTATTGCTTATTATAATATTACTGTGGAAGACATGATCGCTGATATTGAAAAGAAAAAAACATTCATTGAAAAATTTGCGTTTACTGATCCGGAACGTTATTGGCATTATTTGCATCATTTATTTCCCAACAATCCATTTTTAGTTTGTGCATTAGACATGGCAGGCTGGGATCTGTTCGGTAAGATGGAAAAGAAATTATTGTATCAACTATGGCAAACAAAATGGGAAAACACTCCTGTAACAGATTATACCATCGGTATCGATTCGATTGAAAAGATGGTTGAAAAAATGAAAGCGAAACCATGGCCGATCTATAAAATAAAGTTAGGAACGGATGAAGATATTGCCATCGTAAAAGCATTACGGGAACATACCGATGCTGTTTTACGAATAGATGCAAATGCAGGCTGGTCGCTTGATGAAGCCATCCACAAGATCATTCAATTAAAAGAATTAGGTGTAGAATACATCGAGCAACCTTTGGCAAAAGACAGTTGGGATGATATGAAAATATTGTATCAAAAATCTGTATTGCCATTATTTGCAGATGAAAGTTGCGTGGCAGAAAGAGATGTTGAAAAATGTGTCGGGCATTTTCATGGTATCAATATCAAACTCACCAAATGCAGTGGTATCACGCCTGCACTGCGTATGATCAAAAAAGCAAGAGAGTTGAATTTGCAAGTGATGATGGGCAGCATGAATGAAAGTAGTATTGGCTCTGCAGCTATTGCTAATTTTTTACCGCAAATAGATCATGTGGATATGGATGGTCCTTTGTTGCAAACAGAAGATTTGGCAACAGGTATCTCTTTTGATTTCGGTAAAGTTGCAATAAAAGGAAAAGCAGGGTTGGGGATTGAAGTGATGTAATAATTATTTTCTTTTCTTCTTGGTATAATTATAAACCTTATCTGCTTTCTGTAACAATGAAATAAATTCCTGTTGTTTTGTGCTGTTTGGATCTGCAGAAGCTGTTGCGATCTGTATTACATCTTCGTAACTGAATTTTGCATACTTCGATTGCTTTAATAAACTTCCGAACATGGTTACAGCTGTTGCAAAACGAATGGCAGGAGGCGTTGATAAAAATTCCTTCGGATAAAAAGGCTGATCGAATTTCTGCGTCAATATTTTTTCATCATTCGGTAAATGATATTGTAAAGTAAGATTGGCTAAGTTTGCAGCAGAATCAATATTACTCTGCGGTATAATTTCAAAAACAGCCATCGTGTTATGGCCGCTGCCCACTTCTCCGCCATCTAATACACTGCTACTGTCGGTTATTGCATCTTTTCTGTTATCAAAACCGATCAACCGGTAATCTTTTACAATATTTTTATTGAAACGCACATTCACAAACGCATCATTGGCAACAGCATAAATTGTTTTAGTGAATTCGGTCACCAATACTTTTTCAGCTTCATTGATATTGTCGAGATAGGCGAAGTTGCCGTTACCTTTTTTGGATAATATTTCCAATTTACTGTCTTTATAATTTCCCATGCCTACACCGATGCAGGTGAGATAAATTCCGCTTTGCCTTTCAAATGAGATCAGATCTTCTAATTCCAATTCGGTTGTTTGTCCCACATTAAAATCACCATCTGTTGCCAAAATGATCCTGTTGTTCCCGTTGCGGATGAATGATCTTCTTGCAACAGCATAAGCAGTTCTGATAGCGCCTTCACCCGGCGTATCACCATCGGCGTATAATGAATCGATGATATTATTTATTCTTTCTTTTTCAGCACCGCTTGCTGAAGCTAAACGAATTGCAACACCGCCACCATAGGTCACAATTGCAATGGTATCTTTTGCTCTCAAATTTTCAACCAATAATTTAAAGGCAGATTGTAATAACGGTAAACGATTGGGTCTTTCCATCGAGCCTGAAACATCGATCAGGAAAACAAGATTACTTGACGGAATGGTATCCAGATTTATTTTCGGTGCAGTAAGGTTGATGAAAAATAATTTGTTCTCCGGATTCCACGGACAGGAGCTCAGTATTGAATTGCAAGTAAAATTCTTAGAAGCATTAGTGTTCTTATTTGTGCGGAGGTCAAAATAATTCAACATTTCTTCAATTCTCACCGCATCAGGCGGAACATTCATTTCATTACTCAAAAATCTACGCACATTGCTATAAGAGGCCCGATCAACACTCAATGAAAATCCTGTTTCCGGATATTTGTTTGCATCAATAAAAGCATTCTCTGTAAGGCTGCTGTAACTTTCACCCAAAACAGAAGAGAGCAGATTATCTTCTTTTTGAAGATTGATCGTTTTTGAAGATAATTTTGTTTTCGCAGGAGCGATCTTTGAAGGAAGCACTTTCATGATCAGTGTTTGGTATTGCTCTGTTTCAACAGCTTTGCGCAAAACTTCATATCCGTCATACATTAAAATGATCGTATCAATGGCTCGTGAAGTAGGGATACCAAAAAGACCAGAACCGCCGCTGGAGAATGGATAATTGCCTTTTGATTGTAGATTGATCTTCACATTCGGCATTAATCTGCCTTTGTCATCTTTTACTTCGCCTCGTAAATAATACTGACAAAAAGAAGAGGAACACATTGTAATGCTGAAGACGGCAATAAGCAAACAAGGTTTCATGGCAGGTATAAGGGTTACACCCTAAATATAATAATAAGGAACAAATTTATATGAGTGTGGCTGTAGAATTTGTGATTAATCTACATGCAGTTGATAAATTTCAGGGATATTTCTTCCAAATCCGTCATAATCCAAGCCATAACCCACCACAAATTTATTAGGGATGGAAAAGCAACAATAATCAATGGTCACTTCATATTCAGTTGCATCTGGTTTGTGTAATAGCACAGCAACTTTTAAAGAAGCAGGCTGTTGGTTATAGATCTGAGGAAGAAAAGTATGCATGGTTTTTCCTGTATCAATGATATCTTCCAATATCACTAAATGTCTTCCGGTAATATCTGCATCCAGTCCGATAGAAGTGATCACATGACCCGTTGATCTTGTGCCTTTATAAGAAGCCAATTTAATAAAACAGATTTCTGCTTCAATAGTCAGTGCTTTAAAAAGATCGGATGCAAAAATGAAAGAACCGTTAAGCACTGCAATAAACAAAGGTTTCTTGCCGGCATAATCTTTATCCAATTGTGCCGCCAATTCTTTTACTTTATGTTGAAGAGTTGCTTCAGAAATAAACGGAACAAATTTTTTATCGAGTACCTGAATAACTGACATAGCTTGAAATTAAAATGAGTTGGAAGTTACAGGATTATTTTGCATTCTCTGATGCAACTGTTTTAGGAGTGACGGGTGCTGGTCCGCGTAAATAAACTTTTTCTCCGGCAAGAACCATCATATTGGGTTTGATATTATTATACAGCATCACGGCATCCATGCGCACGCCTTCTTTTTGGCAAATGCGGTGCAATGTTTCTCCCGGCTCAGCTATATGAAAATCAACAGCACCTTTTTTCATTTTCATTTCTAAAAAAAGTAAAGTATCTGTTGGTAAAATATCCATTTCTTCAATCTCATTAAAAGCTAATAATCTGCTGAGTATGATATCGTACTGATTGGCCAATGCTAATAAGGATGTTCCCTCTTTAGCAAAAACAACTTTTGAATGATTGATGGTAAAAACACCCTCTGGATAAACAGAAGACTTTGTTTTTGAATCAATATCTACTTTTTGATTTGTAGGCTTTGTAATTATTTCAACTTCCTCTTTTTCTGTAACAGTGGTGGTAATTGTTTTATTTTTTGCAGGAACAGCTGCGTTCATGGAAACAGATTCCTGTTGTGCAGCAGCAGGAGAACTATTTTGTTTCTGCAATACCAATAAAGTGTATTGATTAAGGTTATAATCATTGATCACCTTTAACAATCGCTGCGGATATTCTTTTTCTGTAGCATAACCGTCTTTCTTTAAACCATAAGCCCAACCTTCCACATCGGTAATCTCTAATTTGAAGAGATCAGTGTAATACTGGCGGTTCTTTAAAAAATCAGAATGATCCCTGAAAGAAGCTGCTGCATCAGGATAACTGCGGAAACATTCGTGCTTCTCATCATCATCATGATAAACTTTATCGCCGGTCCATTCTGTTTTGCATTTAATGCCGAAATGATTGTTGGACTGAACACAGAGATCACTTTCACCAAACTTCGATTCCAATATTCCCTGTGCCAATGTAATGGCCGCAGGAACACCACTGCGCTGCATTTCAGCCATGGCAATGTCTTTATATTTGGCAATATATGCTTCGCCTTTTTCTTTTTGAGAAAAAGCGGTTGCGTAAAAACAAATAACTGTCAAAATTAAAATGGTCCGCTGCATTAATCTTTCTTTTTTATCAATAATAATCCGTCTCTAACGGTTAACATTACCTGTTCTGTTCTTATATCATTAGCCACATGTTCGTTAAAAGCCTGAATGGACAATGCATTTTTTCCTTTTATAGGATCTTCCAAAACCTGACCATGAAACAATACATTGTCTGCAATTATCCATCCACCTTTTTTCAATTTCGGAACAACCAATTCATAATAATCTGTGTATCCCGTTTTATCCGCATCTATAAAAACCAGATCCCATTCAAATTTAAAAGTCGGTATAATATCCAATGCATTTCCGATGTGCAAATGTATCTGCTTCGCGTATTTGGAAGTGCTAAAATTTTTTTTTGCCGTTGCTGCGTCTTCTTCTCTTAATTCCAAAGTATGCAATTCGCCATCCGGTAATAGTCCTGCTGCCAGACACAATGCACTGTAACCCGTGAATGTTCCTATTTCTAAAACGTATGTAGGACGCAAAATAGTGCTCAGGAAGGATAATAATTTTCCCTGCACGCTGCTGCTGAGCATGTGTGCATGTGGATGAGAGGTTAAAGTATGGTGATGGATCTCCTGCAGAAAAGCATCATCCGGCGTAGTAAATTGCTCTGCATATTTTTCAACGAGGGGATTGATCAATTCCATCAGGCGAAAATAAGAAAATTAGGGTTGCTTTTGAAACAGCCAGCAAATCCGTCAGGATTGCAAATACGGAGTAACAGCTTTTGGTGCCATGAAAACGGAACTATAAAGTAGTCCGTCGCATAAAGCTTTGGAGTAAAAGTGTGCGACGTAATAATAGCCGCCATGGAATACTTCAGTTAACTCCATAAAAAAACTCCCAAATAATTTGAGAGTTTTCAATTTTATTTTTGATGGAGATTAATCAACATACTGTTCTTTCACCACTAATTTCAATTCTCTGTTCACATCCCATTTTTCAAATTCTTTGGCAACATCGGTTAAGAAACTTGCACCCACACTGCCATCAATGATACGGTGATCGTAACTTAATGATAAGAACATCATGTGGCGGATACCAATAAAATCGCCTTTATCTGTTTCAATAACAACAGCACGTTTTTTAATGGCACCTACTGCAAGAATGGCAACTTGCGGTTGATTGATGATAGGAGTGCCCATCAAAGATCCAAATGTACCAACGTTGGTAAATGTGAATGTGCCGCCCTGAATATCTTCGGGTCTTAATTTGTTGTTGCGTGCATTATCGGCCAATGTGTTCACTGTTTTTGTTAATCCCACCAGACTTAAATTCTCTGCATTCTTAATAACAGGAACAATTAAATTTTTATTCGGCAATGCAGTGGCCATTCCGATATTGTAATAATTCTTGATTAAAATATTATCACCTTCCACTGAACTGTTGATGATGGGATAACGTTTCATCACTTTGATCAAACATTCAATGAACATCGGTGTGAATGTGATCTTAGTGCCCTGACGTTTTTCAAAATCATGTTTAATATGATTTCTCCACTGCACCATATTGGTAACATCTGCTTCTGCAAAACTTGTAACATGCGCACTGGTATGTTTGCTGTCGACCATGTGTTTCGCAATGAGTTTACGCATCCTGTCCATCTCAAATAATTCAACACTCGGTTTGGGTGTTTCGATTATTGGCGGTGGAGGTGGTGCTGCAATAGGTTGTTCAACTACCGGCGTAGGTGTTGCAGCAATACGAGTTTGTTCAACAACAGGCGCTGTAACATATACCGGTTGAGGTTGCTGATGTTGAACGGGCTGTTGTTCTTCTATAACAGGTGCATGAACAGGTGGCGGTATATAGACAGGTTGTGGTTGCGGTATTTCTTGCTCAATCGGAACATGAGTAGGTTGCGGCATGTAAACAGGCGGCGGTATGGGTGCTACTCTTTCCGGCTGCGGACTTGTATATGTTTGATAAACAGGCGGCGTTGTATAAATAGGTTGTTGCGGAGCCGGAATAAATGCAGGCGCTTTACCCGATTTTTTATCGGCTATATATTGCAACACATCTCTTTTAGAAACGCGTCCATCTGCACCGGTACCTGGAATTCTTTCCAATTCACTTAAACTGATGCCTTCACTATTGGCAATATTTAAAACCAATGGTGAAAAGAAACGGTTATTTCCAACGCTTGCTCTTGGTGCTTGTTGTTGTGGTGTATAAGGAATTTGTTCTTCCGCTCTTGGTTGAACAGGCGGTGCTGTATATACTTGTTGTTGCGGTGTTGTATGAACAGGTGCTGTTGCAACTCCTGATGCAAGTTCCACTCTTGCAATTACTGCACCAACAGGAACCACATCATTTACACGGTATAATAATTCTGTGATAACACCGGCAACAGTCGAGGGAACTTCACTGTCAACTTTATCGGTAGCAATATCTAAAACAGTTTCGTCTAAAGCAACGCGATCGCCAACATTTTTATGCCAACGTAAGATCGTGGCTTCCATTATGCTTTCACCCAATTTGGGCATTATCAATTCAGCTATTGCCATACTAATCGTACTAGAATTTTAATGGGATAAAATTATCCATTTATTTTAGTGCTTACTTACCCATCGCATTCACACTATAAATGTAATACTGTTTATGATGGTTGAATTGAAAAAATTATAAAATATAAAATTCCGATTCAGTTCAAAATCAACAAGTACAGCAAATTATGGCGTGGCGGCCAAGCCTATCCATCCTCAAAAATAATTTTTAGAAGCCGAAACTTATTCAACTGTTATCCACAATTAACTGACGGATCAAATTCAATGCATTGGTGGCAGTTAATTGGATATTCCTGTTTCGGTCGAAACGAAAGTTGAATTTTTTGGTGATGGTCTTGTTTTTATCAGCAACAGCAACACATACAAGGCCAACAGGTTTTTCTGTTGTGCCACCATCGGGTCCCATGATACCGCTTACAGCCACCGCATAATCCGTTTGCATGATGTGTAAAACATTTTTCACCATTTCTTTTACGGTTTCTTCACTTACGGCTCCAAATGTTTCTATTGTTTCTTTTTTAACATGCAGCAATTGTTCTTTGATGCGATTATCATAACTCACAATACTTCCTGTGAAATAAGCAGATGATCCGGGAATAGAAGTAAGTAAATGCGCAATATAGCCACCCGTGCAGCTTTCAGCAGTGGCTATGGTTTTGTTTTTTTGTTTTAAAAGTTTGCCAACAACAGCTTCCATGGGTAAGTCTTCATCAATTACCAAAACATCTTTTACATTTTCTTTTAATAAATTGAATTGATGATCGATATGCTGATTGAGTTTTTCTTTATCCATTCCAAATGCCGTTAACCGCAAACGAACCATGCCGTAATTGGGCAGATAGGCCAATTTAATATCAACAGGTAATACTTCTTCAAATGCTTTTATTTTTTCTGCGAGAAAAGATTCGCCCACGCCGGCAGTCAATAAAGTTCTGTGTTCAATAAATCCGGTATTGAATTTTTTTGTGATGATGGAAAGGACAGAATCAGTAATGATCCATTTCATTTCGTGCGGCACACCGGGTAATGAAATAAATATTTTCCCATCTTTTTCGAATAACATGCCGGGTGCAGTTCCTTTTTCATTTTTTAAAACGGTACACACATCGGGCACTTCAGCTTGTTTTGCGTTTCTTTCGATCATTGGACGTTGCAAAACATTTTCAAATAAATGTGTAACAAAATCCAATGTAGGTTGGTGCATGATCAGCTTACCGCCGAAATATTGGCAGAGTAAGGGTTTAGTGATATCATCGGCAGTAGGGCCGAGGCCACCCGTTATAAAAATAATATCTGCTGATTTACTTTCTTCGTCCAATGCCTGCCAGATATCATCCCACACATCGCCCACAGCCACACGATGTTTTACAGGCACACCGATCTTATTCATTTCCTGTGCGATCCAAGCACTATTAGTATCTATCACTTGTCCGATCAATAATTCATCACCAATGGTTATGATGGATGCAAAAACTTTTTTCATAGTATTCTTCAGTATAATTTAGTGCAAAGTAAATGAGAATGCATAAAACAGTCCGATTCACTATTAGTTTATTATTCTTAGTAAATATTTCTTTCGCACAATCCGTTCAACAGAAAATAGAGAATGCCGTAAAACGCTTGTTGGCAGACAGTTCTATGAAACATGCCATTCTGGGTTTGTATGTGCTGAACAGTAAAACGAATGAAATACTTTATGATCAGAATGGTGAAACAGGATTAGCACCTGCGAGTTGCCAGAAGATATTTTCAAGCATTGCTGCGATGGATCTGTTAGGACATGATTATCGTTTTAAAACAGAATTGGGTTATGAGGGAACCATCAAAGATGGTGAGTTAAACGGCAATTTATTTTTTATTGGCTATGGTGATCCAACATTAGGAAGTTGGCGTTTTAATGAAACAAAAGATTCAGTTGTATTAAATAAATGGATGCATGAAATTAAAAATGCGGGTATTAAAAAAATAAATGGGAATGTTTATTTAGATAATTCAAAATTTTCTTTTAATCCAATTCCGGGAGGATGGATATGGGATGATATCGGTAATTATTATGGTGCAGGGCACTGGGGACTGAACTGGCATGAGAATCAATATGATCTTGTATTGCAGCCAGGTACAAAAGAAGGTGATATTACAAAAATACTGAAAGCTTTACCTGAAATGTATCTTGGTTTTATTGATAACTTTATTAAAACAGGTAAAGCAGGAAGCGGCGACAACGGTTATATTTATATGTCGCCATATAATGCTTACGGTTTTACTGAAGGTACTATTCCGTTACAAGAAAATCCATTCACTATTTCAGGATCAATTTCATTACCATCTGAGAAATTATTATCACTTCTTAATAAACAATTCGATAAAAATAATTTTAATGTTGAAGAAAAAAGATTTAAAACTACAGAGGGATTAATTGGCAACAACCTGACTATTCCAAAACCGGCAACTGTTTTTTATACGCATTATTCACCTTCGCTCGACAGCATCAATTATCATTTTCTCAAACACAGTATCAATTTATACGGCGAAGCATTGGTAAGAACAATGGCCTATGAAAAAAATGGATTCGGTCATACAGATTCGGGTGTGAACATTGTAAGAAAGTTTTGGCAGGAGCGTGGTATTGAAAAGTCTGCTTTGCATATCATGGATGGCAGTGGTCTATCCCCGCAAAACCGTGTTACTGCTCATGCATTGGTCACAGCATTGCAATATGCCAGAACAAGGGACTGGTTCAAGAGCTTTTATTTTGATCTGCCCGAATACAATCAGATGAAATTAAAGAGTGGCAGTATCGGCGGTGCCAGAAGTTTTGCGGGTTATCATACGGCAAAAGACGGCACGGAATATACAGTTGCCATTATTGTAAACAATTATGATGGTTCCTCTTCGGCCATTGTTAAGAAAATGTTCCTGATACTGGATGAATTAAAATAAGAAACTTCCGCAATTAAGATAATATCTGCAGGCATATTTATCTCTGATGATACCACAATACGGATCAGATTTATAAATACCCTGCATACAAACTATATATAACCGACATCATATTTATTGCGGGATATATGAGGGTCATATACGCTTTATATAGGGAGTATCTAAGGAGTATATAGGGAGTAAGATATAAAGCGTATGGAAGTGACAAAAGCCTGTATTTTGCATGAAGAAATGAGCTGTTTTGGCCACTAAAGATTCTATGGGTTAAAATAAATACCTTTCAAGAAATAAACTGCTTACCATGAAAGAACAAAATCTTCAAAATCATTCCCGTTATGTGCCCTTGTATCATTATGTTTCCTCAACACTGATACTGGCGATATTGATCGGTTCCATTATTAATTTGTGTCATTGCACACCCGAAACATGTTATTCTGCATCATTGATCGTAGCATTGACGGTTACACTGGGTCTTGTTTGGTACTTTGCAAGATCATTTGCATTGAAAGCACAGGATCGTGCGATCAGGGCTGAAGAAAATTTTCGTCATTTTATTCTTGCCGGTAAACCACTCGACAGTAAATTAAGAATAGGACAAATTATTGCATTAAGATTTGCTGGTGATGATGAGTTTGTTGCATTGGCAAAACGTGCGGTGGACGAAAATTTGCCCAACAAAGAAATCAAACAAGCCATTAAAAATTGGCGTGCTGATCATGATCGTGCATAACTAATTAAAATACGGTTTGATCGTATTCAATAATTGAGAAGGCATTACTGTCTTCTCTTTTGTTTTAGCATTAATGAAATACAAGACCACTCTGCCAATCGTCAATAATTTGCCGGCTTCATTATACACTTCCTGATGAAATTCGATACGATGATCTATCGGTAATTCTTTTAACATTGTCTTTACGGTAAGCAGGTCATCATAATGAGCGGGTCGTAAAAATTTTGAATGCAATTCCACAATGGGCATTACCACACCCATCGCTTCCATGTCTTTGTATGTGAAACCTAAGCTACGTATGCTTTCGGCTCTGCCGACTTCAAAATATTGAGCGTAATTGCCGTGGTAAACCACATTCATCTGGTCTGTTTCGGCATACCTTACCCTGATCAAAGTTGTGCTTTCGAACATCAAATAAAATTTGTGGTAAAGTTATTGCTGTTTTCTTCTTTATCCACAAAGAATGAAACAGTCAATAAAAAATATCGCATCGTGTTAACTTTAAGTGATTTTACTTTTTATTAAGATAGAAAAAGAAATCTTTGTTACAAGTATTCTCCAATATTATGCAGAAAATCCTCAAAATCATAACCGCAGTTTGTTTTTGTTGTAC
>CAIVCF010000101.1 GCA_903904335.1 uncultured Chitinophagaceae bacterium
AAAAGAGACTGAATAATTCAGTCTCTTTTATTTGCATGCTTTCATAGGTTAATTAAAAAAAACTCAGTGCATTTTGGTATAACTGCACCAATTAGAAACATTTTCTACATTTTTTATGCCGCTTCATGAGCAGCAATATCTTTGATAATCGAAACCACATTTTCCATTTCATCTGACTTATCTAAAAAATAATCAGCACCATATTTTTCGCATTCATTCCGGTAACTGCTGATGGTGAAATGGGTTAGAACAATCACTTTAACAGGAAGATTGTTTTGTTTGATATGTTTCAATAACTCAATTCCGCTTTTTTCCGGCATTCCTATTTCAACAATCAAAAAATCAGGATGAAATGATTGCAATGCCGACATTGCATTATCAATATCTGTTGATATTTTAAAAGTATTCTTTGTTCCTGTTGCGCCAAGCATCTCCTGTAAACGGCATGCTGTAAAGATGGAATAATCGACCAGCAGGATTTTAAGTTCATTGCTTTTCATAGTCAGGAATTTGACACAAAGCACTATCATAAAGCATGTTTTTACAATAGCGTTTCTTGTGAAAAATAAGTAGTAGATATTTTAAATAATGTAGTAAACGGACTACAATACGATGCCTAAAAATGACGTTCAGCTTACAATTCAAGAAAAAAAACGGACTTCGGTCATATTTTCCATTTCGTTATCCTGATATTTTTACAGCTGAATTATAACACCATGCAAGTACCTTTTGATCTGCTGAATAAGTACAATGTTCCCGTTCCGAGATACACAAGCTATCCTACCGTTCCTGTTTGGAAGGAAGATATTGATGTACAACAATGGAAACATATTTTTCAAAAACAGTTTAATCAATGCAATGAAGCTGACGGCATCAGCCTTTATCTGCATTTACCTTTTTGCGAATCACTTTGCACCTATTGCGGCTGCAATAAAAAAATAACCAACAATCATTCTGTTGAAGAAGAATACATGCAAGTGCTGTTGAAAGAATGGAATCTATACCTGCAATTGATGGATACAAAACCGGTCTTGCGTGAATTGCATATTGGCGGTGGCACTCCTACTTTTTTTTCGCCGAAGAATTTAGAAAAATTATTATCTGCAATTTTTGAAACAGCAATTATTCATCCTCAACATGAATTCAGTTTTGAAGGTCATCCCAACAACACAACAAAAGAACATTTGCAAACATTCTACGATCTCGGTTTCAGAAGAGTAAGTTATGGTGTGCAGGATAATGATCCCGAAGTTCAACGCATCATCAACCGCATTCAACCTTTTGAAAATATTCAACGCGCCACTGCCGATGCAAGAGCGATCGGTTATCAATCCGTAAATTTTGATCTGATCTATGGCTTGCCTAAGCAGACTTTAGAAACCATGAAAAAAACAATTATGCAATCCATCAGTTTACAACCTGACCGTGTTGCATTTTATAGTTATGCACATGTGCCATGGACGAGCAGAGGTCAACGCTTATTTGATGAAAATGATTTGCCGAGTACAGAATTAAAAATGAAATTATATCAGCTTGGTAAAACATTGTTTACAGAGAATGATTACAGTGATATTGGCATGGATCATTTTGCTTTACAAACGGATGATCTTTTTAAAGCAAGAGAAGAAGGCTGGCTACACAGAAACTTTATGGGTTATACCACACAACACACAGGCATATTGCTGGGATTGGGTGTTTCAAGTATCAGCGATGCCGGTATTGCGTTTGCACAGAATCATAAAACCATTCATGATTATTATGCAGCGATCAATAAGGGAGAATTATCTGTAACCAAAGGATATTTTTTAAATGAAGAAGATGCAGCTTTCAGAAAATATATTTTAGATATCAGTTGTTTGGGTAAAACAAAATTCTTACAGCAACATTTAAGTTTGATTCATCGATTCAGTTTTCCTGAACTGGAAAAATTAAAAGAAGATGGATTTGTTGAATTTGATGATGAAGGATTAACTGTAACAAAATTAGGTTTGAATTTTATACGCAATATTTGCAAAGCATTCGATCTGCACTTACTTCGCAATGAAGTAAAGAATGAAAAACCTCAGTTTAGTAAAGCAATTTAATTTTTTGCAGAAAAATGATTTGCAGTACAAGGGTGCGACGCAACAAAAGCATCATTCCTATTCAACTGCTTGTGACAAAAAATTAAACATCAAAACCTGTGATGCATTTATTATTGATAAGATAATAATTTACTTTTTCGCGTTTTGATTGCACAGCTTCAATTTTATAATCAACGATCACTTCATCATGTTGTTTACTTATTTGATAGCGGACAAAATAAACATCGATCTTTTCCAATTCCGCTTCCAATTCTTCCACTGAATATTCATAAGCCTTAAAACGGATCTTGTATTGTTTTACCTGATGCAGGTTATCGAAGGCTTCTTCCAATTTGGAAAGAACAATCAATACAATAAGCACTAAACATGCCACAAACAAAGCCAAGCCATACTGTTTTAATCCAATGCACATGCCGATGGATGCCGCGATCCAAATAGTGGCCGCAGAAGTAATGCCACGAACATTGATACCTTCTTTAAACACAACACCGGCACCGATAAAACCAATGCCCGTAATAATGTTTGATGCAATTCGATCGGGATTATTAGTGAACGTGGATGATAAGATCGTAAACAAACAGGAACCTACACAAATCAATATCATAGTTCTGAAACCGGCAGGCTTGCTGTGATATTCGCGTTCCAAACCCAATAATCCGCCTGCTACAAATGCAGCAATGATCTGAATGATATGTTCGGTTTGTAAATACATTATGCTAAGATAAACTCTTCGTGCAAATGGGGTACCCGAACATCTCTAAAACTTTTCTTTTCCAATCTTTTCTGAAACTCCAATTGCACTTCTTCTTCGCCATGAACAATAAATAATGTTTTGACCAAAGTCGGGTCTTGACAAGATAAAAACTGACAAAGATCATTGTAATCGCCATGTGCACTCATGCTGCGCATAGTACCGATCTCTGAAACAACTTTAAATAGTTCGCCGTAAATTTTTACCTCTTTAGCCCCATTCATCAATTTACCGCCCAATGAATGCGGTTCGCAATAACCAACTAATAAAATAGTATTTCGTTTATCATCAATATTATTGGCGATATGATGTTTGATGCGACCGGCATCGGCCATCCCACTTGCAGAAATGATGATGCAAGGTTGATGCAGATCATTCAATGCCTTACTTTCATCCACGCTCTTAATAAATTTTAATCCCGGAAAATCAAAAGGATCACTATCTGTTTCTAATAATTTTTTGATCGTACTATTAAAATTTTCGGGATGACTTTTTACTACCTGCGTTGCTTCCATGCTTAACGGGCTATCTACAAATACAGGAACTTTCGGCAAACGGTTAGTATTAAACATTTCATTCAGAAAATATAAAAGCTCTTGTGTTCTTCCTACGCTGAAAGATGGAATAATTAATTTCCCTTTTTTATCAACGCATGTTTTAATGATCCAATCGTGAAAAATATTCTGTGTATCAGAAAATAGATCATGGATCTTATCGCCGTAAGTACTTTCAATTACAATATAATCTGCCTGCGGAAATGTATGAGGCGAACATAAAATAACATCGCCATATCTTCCCACATCCCCGCTGAAAGTAAGATGAATGGTTTTATTATTTTCTTTCAAACGCAGATGTACTGCGGCACTACCAATGATATGACCTGCATCTGTAAACATCACTTCTGCTTCATTGCAAACAGTTGTCCATTGATTGTATACAGCAGTTTGCATTAATGGAAAAACGTTTTGTGCATCACCTAGATCATATAAAGGCTCAAAGGGCGGAAGTCCTTGTTTTGCTCTACGCTTGTTCATGAATCTTGTATCATCTCTTTGAATCTGTGCAGAATCTTCCAATAAAATTTCAGTAAGATCTTTTGTGGCAGGTGTACAAAATATTTTTCCCTTGAAACCTTGTTTTACTAATCGTGGTATCAATCCTGAATGATCAATATGTGCATGTGATAAGATCATATAATCTACAGATGCAGCATCAAAACCAAAGTCTGCATTCAATACATCTGTTTCTTTTCCCAATCCCTGAAACAATCCGCAATCCAATAAAATTTTTGTACCGCTGTTTAATGTCAATAAATGTTTGGAACCTGTAACTGTTCTGGCAGCACCATGAAAAGCTATTTTCATATTATTTTTTTATGTAGTCATCAATATGCCCATCTTTCAACTTCGTTGCCACGCTCGCTTATACGCTTTGTTCTTTACTCAGCAATTCAAACTTCTAATGTAATACCTACAATATCTTCGCTTTAAAACTCCATGTAAAAATAAATCTCGCCACTTCATCATTCGCGTCATTCAAACCAACAGAAACACATTGTATAGTTACGCCTTCACCGGTTGCAATAGTTTGTTCTACTGCATCAGCAATTTTATTGCCTTCAGTACAAGTGAAAATAATTTTACCGACTGCTTTCTTATAAAATTCGGCTTCTACTTTTACAACCAACATACTCACTGCAGGTTTTCGTTGAAAAACCTGCCCGAATGCCAATATACCGGTACTCAATTCTGCAGCCATGCTCAGCACGGCAAAATAAATAGAACGAAAAGGGTTTTGGTTCATCCATTTGAAACGAACTGCTACAGCGGCTTTTGACTCATTCAACTCAACAACTTTTAACCCGCTGATAAAACCCATCGGCAGTTTGCTCAACATGAACAATCTATATTTAACCGGATTTGTTATTTGCCGTTTGAATAAATGAAAGTTAGCATTCATTAGTTTGCTGCTTTACTATGAAGGTAAGAAGAATGCGGCCAGTGCATAATCTGCAAACAAAATTAAAATACAACTTACTACTACTGCTGTTGTACTTGATCTTCCGATTTCCAATGCACCACCTTTAACATAATATCCAAAATAAGCAGGGATACTGCTAAGGATAAATGCAAACGTATATGCTTTATACATGGCAAAGACCATGTTATATGTATTGAGATTTTTACGCAAGCCGATATCATAAATATCAGGAGAGATAATGCCTGTAAGACCTCCTGCCAATCGTCCACCCCAGATGCCGAGTACTGCAGAAATAATAATTAAGCAAGGTACAACAATCAATGATGCCAATATTTTAGGTAGGATAAGATAACTTTTACTGTTGATGCCCATGATCTCCAATGCATCGATCTGTTCACTGATTCGCATGTTGCCTAACTCACTCGCAATCTTACTTCCTATCACACCCGCCAAAACAATACTCAATACTGTGGGTGATAATTCCAATATCATACTGTCGCGAACGATCTGCGCAATGGTTGAGGAAGGCACCAACGGACTTACCAATTGATATGCTGTTTGTACAGTTGTTACCGCACCGAGAAAAATTGAAATGATAATAACGATCGGCAGTGCACCAATACCGATCTCCACACATTGATGCATAAGTTCCTTCCAATACATTTTATAGTTCTCCGGCTTGGTGAACATCCCTTTTAACATCAATAAAAATGTACCGAAATGCGTGAAAAAACTCATCTGCAATTTTTTAAAAAACTAAAAATAGAAACTAATCAGTGAAAACTATTTTTTTCTTTTTTTCAATCTTTGCCACCATTTTGTTTTTTGCACTGCCTCTTGTGTATTGGTGCGGTTCTTCATTTGCGCATCCACAACGGCAACCAAGGCCATATTCACAATACTTCTTTCACTGCTGCCTAATTGCAAAACATGCACAGGCTTTTTCAATCCCAATAAAATCGGTCCTATTGCATCAGCACCACCTATTTCTTTTAATAAATTGTAAGCAATATTTCCTGCAGTCAAATTCGGGAAGATCAACACATTCACATTCTGATCCACTAATTCACTGAAAGGATAATTGTCTTTTAATATTTCATTATTAAATGCAAGACTGCCCTGCATTTCACCGTCGATGATCAGAGAAGGATTTCTTTTCTTGATAATCTTAACAGCATCTGAAGCCAATTTTGCTTCGGGTGAATCGCTGCTTCCGAAATTGCTGTAACTCAACACCGCGATCTTTGGTATCAAATTAAAGTTTCTCACTTCCTTTGCAACCAATTCGGTAATGTCGGCCAATTCTTCTGCAGTTGGATTAAAGTTTACTGTTGTATCAGCCAAAAACAAAGGGCCTTTTTTGGTAAGCAATAAATACATGCCCGCAATTTTTGAAACACCTTCTTCAGTTCCGATGATATGTAAAGCAGGACGAATTGCATCCGCATAATTTCTGGTGAGGCCTGATATCATGGCATCTGCATCACCAGTTTCCACCATCATACAACCAAAGTGGTTGCGGTCTTTCATGATCTTCACACTTTCATAATGATTGTATCCTTTGCGCTGACGTTTCTTAAAAAATAATTCGCCGTATTCTTCACGCTTGGCTTCCATTTCATTAGAACGGGGATCGATGATCGGAATATCTGTAAGATCGATATTATTATCTTCTGCAATTTTTCTGATCTTATCTTCTGCACCTAATAAAATAGGATACGCAATTCCTTCATCATAAGCAATACTTGCCGCTTTTAATATTTTTTGATTATCTGCTTCAGCAAATACTAAACGTTTCGGATCACTCTTTGCTTTATTACCAATGGCACGCATCAACTGATTATCCAGTCCCAAACGTTTATTCAATTCAATGGCATATTCTTCCCAGTTAGCAATTGTCTTTTGTGCCACACCACTTTCAATGGCTGCTTTGGCAACAGCAGGTGCAACCGTTGACAATAACCTCGGATCAACCGGTTTTGGAATAATGTAATCCGGCCCAAAATTCAAATTCGTATTATTATATGCCAAGCTTACAATATCGGGAACAGGTTTTCTGGCCAACTCTGCCAAAGCCTTTACTGCAGCGAGTTTCATCTCCTCATTTATTTTTGTGGCACGCACATCCAAGGCACCACGGAAAATGTAAGGAAAACCCAACACGTTATTTACCTGATTGGGATAATCCACTCTTCCCGTTGCCATGATGATATCTTTCCTTACACTTGTAGCATCTTCATAAGTAATTTCAGGATCAGGATTGGCCATTGCAAACACAATTGGTTTTTTTGCCATCGCTTTGATCATTTCTTTCGAAACAACATTGCCTTTGCTTAATCCAATAAAAACATCTGCATCTTTAAATGCAGATTCAAAACTGCAATCCGGTCTTTTAGCAGCGAATTCCAATTTCATTCCATCCAATCCTTCACGACCTGCATGAATCAATCCTTTGCTGTCGAACATGAAAAAATTTTCCTTCTTCGCACCCAATGCAATGTATAATCTGCAACAGGAAATGGATGCAGCACCGGCACCATTCACCACAAACTTTGCGTTCTCAATCTTCTTTCCCTGAATTTCCAATGCATTCAATAATGCAGCTCCACTGATAATCGCAGTTCCGTGTTGATCATCATGCATCACCGGAATTTTCATTTGTTCTTTTAAATGTTGCTCTATATAAAAACATTCCGGTGCCTTGATATCTTCTAAATTAATGCCGCCAAATGTGGGCTCTAATGCTTTTACGATCTGTACAAATTTTTCAGGGTCTTTTTCGTTGATCTCAATATCGAATACATCTATGTCGGCAAAGATTTTAAACAATACGGCTTTCCCTTCCATTACAGGCTTGCCTGCTTCAGGGCCAATATCGCCCAAACCCAATACAGCCGTGCCATTGCTGATAACAGCCACCAGATTTCCTTTTGCGGTGTATTTATAAACGTCTTCGGGATTAGCAGCAATTTCCAAACAGGGAACAGCAACACCCGGACTGTAAGCCAAGGATAGATCTCTTTGTGTTTTTGCTTCTTTGGTAGGAACCACTTCTATTTTACCGGGGCGACCTTTGGCATGATATTCCAAAGCTTGTTCTTTTCGCAAATCGTTTTTATCCATAATTATTTTTTTAGCAAGCTGATGAATGTTTACTCATCATCTTTTGTGTCACTCACTTGTACATTGTAACATTTATGAGCAGTTAAAAATTATTTTGAAGAATGAAGATAACCTTTGAGTAAAAAATATTTTATGAGATTCATCACGTCATCAAACTTTCACATTTGCACCCAACCATGCCATCATTACTATTCCTGTTTCAATCGCAGTTTCATCAATATTAAATTTTGGTGTATGCACACCATGAATAATTCCTTTGTCTTCGTTTCGAACACCTAATCTGTAAAAACATCCCGGAATGATTTGTGTGTAATAACCAAAATCTTCTGCACCCATTCTCATTTCTGTTTCGAGTACATTTTCTTTCCCCATAAACTCATCAGCTAATTTCCAGGCAGTATCTGTTAATGCATCATCATTATCAACAGTTGGATAACCCACATCGATCAACAGATCAATCTCTCCACCCATCGAATGCACTAATTCAGTTGATATTTTTTTAATTAATTCATGAGCTTTATAACGCCATTGTTCATCCATTGCACGAAATGTTCCCATCAATTTCACTTCACTTGGAATAACATTGGTGGTATGTCCGCCCTGAAAAGATGAAATAGTTAATACTGATGGCGATAACGGATTTTTATTTCGGGAAATGATTTGTTGCAACGCAACAACCAAATGCGATGCCATTAAAATGGTATCTGTTGTTAAATGCGGTGCAGCAGCATGTCCCCCCTTTCCTTTGATGGTAATATAAATTTCATCGGCACTTGCCATCACTCTTCCTTTTCTGAAACTTAATTTACCCAATTGCAGTTCAGGATGAACGTGTAATGCTATAATGCCTTGTGGCTTTGGGTTTTCTAGTACTCCATCTTTGATCATCAAACTTGCACCACCGGGGTTTTTTTCTTCACCGGGTTGAAAAATTAATTTTAAAGTTCCTTCCCAATCAGTTTTTAATTCATTTAAAATTTTTGCAGCGCCTAATAAAATGGTGGTGTGAACATCATGACCGCATGCATGCATCACTCCATTATTTTTCGATTTATATTCAACGTTATTTTCTTCCTGAATAGGCAATGCATCCATATCTGCACGCAATGCTATAACGCGGCTTTCCGGATTTCTTCCCTTGATGATTGCCACCACACCTGTTGTAGCTTTTACATCAAATGAAATTCCAAACTCTCTTAATTTCGATTGAATGAATTTTGATGTTTCAAATTCTTTGTAACTCAGTTCGGGATTAGCGTGCAGGTGATGTCTCACCTGAATGAATTCATTTGAATATTGTTGAGCTAATGATTTAATTTTTTCTTTCAACATGATTTTTATTGATTCGTTTCTTCTGTTGTGGTATATTCAATGCCATCTTCAACAACATAAATAGCCTGTTCAAAAAGATTGCTTATTTGTTTGCGAAAATTTTCAGCATCTTCTTTCTTCAAAAAATTCCCGATTCGCACTTTAAAATTGGGTGATTGAAAAATGGTATACACTTTTTGATCAGGAAATTTTAATAAAAGGTCGGCTTTTGTTTTAAATGCTTCATCACGATTAGCCGTACTGATCACCTGCACACGATATCCTTTGTACTGACCGTTGCTGGTTAACATAGAAGCATGTTTATTGATCTGTATTTGCTTTTGCGTTAATACATCCAACCTTGCATCTTTATGGACAATGATCGTGTCATTTGCTAAAGCAAATTCATGATTTGCCAATGCAAAAATTGTGATCATATAAAAAATCAATCTTCTCTTCACAATTATTAATTCTTAATTATCAATTTCTAATATCCTGCTTTTGCAGAACCTACTGTTTCAATCGGATGCCAGGTTGTTTTTATTTCCTGTGTGTCTGCGATAAAATAAGGTGACTGACCTTCATCAGTTTTCCAATTTATTGTATCATAAAAAAATACACGTTTCACATTCAATGATGCTTTTTCTTGAATCAATTTTTTCGTTGCAGCATCATTCTCACAATAAACCACTGTATTGATATCCATGTGATCAGCAAAATATTTTACTAACTCAGATGGTTTTCCTGTTAAAATATTGATCACACCACCGGGAATATCCGATGAATTAATTACTTCAGCAAATGTTACGGAACACAAAGGCTTTTCTTCTGAAGCCAGCACCACACAAGTGTTTCCCCCTGCGATCACAGGAGCGATAACAGAAACCAACCCCAGCAATGAGAAATTTTGCGGAGCAACAATGGCAACCACACCGGTGGGTTCAGGAACAGAAAAATTAAAATGCGATGATGCAACCGGATTAACAGCACTGAACACTTGTTGATATTTATCGCACCAACCCGCATAATATATCAATCTGTCGATGGAAAGATTTATTTCGTTCTCTGCATCTTTCGGAGATGAATCTTGTTTAACTAATTCATCGATAAACTGAGCTCTTCTTCCTTCCAACATTTCTGCAATACGATATAAGATCTGCGAACGATTGAATGCTGCTCTTCCACTCCATCCGCCAACAGCGTTACGTGCCGAACCTACTGCATCACGAACATCTTTACGCGAACTCAGACAAACATTTGCCAATGCCTGCCCCTTTTTGTTTTTCGCAACATAATATCTACCACTTTCAGTTCTTGGAAACTGTCCGCCGATATATATCTTATATGTTTTTAAAACTTCTAATCTTTCTGCCATGTTTTTTTATTTAACCACAATGACCACAATGAGTTTCACAATGGACACTATGAAAGTTATAATATTACTCTCCTTACACCTAACATCAGTCTTGCAACATTAAAATTAATTAATAACCCTAGTCTGACATTTGAAAGCTTCAAATAAGTTAACACTTGTGCCAGATGCACATCAGTCAAAGCCTCCACAGCTTTCAATTCAACAATCAATTTATCTTCCACCAGCAAATCAATTCTATAACCTACTTCTAATTTTATTTCTTCAAAAACCAAAGGCAAAGATTTTTGCTTTTCAACTTTGAATCCTTCCTTTTGAAGTTTATAAAAAAGACATTCCTCATAAGCACTCTCTAATAAACCCGGACCTAATGCTTTATGTACTTCTAATGCACATGCAATTACTTCTTTAGCTATCAGATTTTCCATTTGCATTGTGTCCATTGTGCCCTTATTAGTGTCCTTTGTGGTTAAAGTTTCAAATAAGCACCCAATCCATGCAATCCACCTTCTCTTCCAAAGCCACTTTCTTTATATCCGCCGAATGGTGATGTTGGATCAAACTTATTATAAGTATTAGCCCAAATAACACCTGCTCTTAATTTTGATGTGAGATTAAAAACCTTAGAACCCTTATCTGTCCATACTCCTGCGCTTAATCCGAATGGCGTGTTGTTTGCTTTTTCAATTACTTCATCATCGGTTCTGAAAGTTTGAATGGCTAATACCGGACCAAAAATTTCTTCCTGTGCAATGCGACTTGATTGCGCAACATTCGTAAACAAAGTTGGTTTGCAGAAAAATCCTTTCCTCGGTAATACACAACTGCTTTCAAAAATTTCGAGCCCTTCCTTTTTACCGATATTGATGTATTTATGAATCGTCTCTAATTGTTGTTTTGAATTGATAGCACCTACATCCGTATTCTTATCCATCGGATCACCTACAATCAACGTAGCGATCCTGTCTTTTAATTTTTGCATCACAATCTTGTAAACAGGTTCCTGCACGAATAATCTGGAACCTGCACAACAAACATGGCCTTGATTAAAATAAATTCCGTTGATGATCCCTTCCACTGCCTGATCGATTGCAGCATCTTCAAAAATAATATTGGCAGCTTTGCCGCCTAATTCCAATGTTGTTTTTTTATTGGTTCCTGCAACTGCACGCTGAATGATTTTTCCAACTTCTGTTGAACCGGTGAATGCAATTTTATTAATATCTGGATGATTAACGATCGCTGCTCCTGTTGCTCCTGCACCGGTAATAATATTTACAACACCCGGTGGCAGATCACTTTCCTGAATAATTTCAGCAAGCTTCAAAGCCGTTAGTGGCGTGGTTTCTGCAGGTTTCAACACAATTGTATTTCCCGTTGCCAATGCAGGCGCTATTTTCCAAGCAGCCATCAACAAAGGAAAATTCCAGGGAATGATTTGTCCTGCAACACCCAATGATCTTGGTTGTTTATTTGGAAATGCATATTCTAATTTATCTGCCCAGCCTGCATAATAAAAGAAATGATTAGCGGCCAACGGAATATCAATATCCCTGCTTTCACGAATGGGTTTACCACCATCCAAAGTTTCGATCACAGAAAATTCTCTGGCACGTTCCTGTATCATTCTTGCAATTCTGTAAATATATTTTCCTCTTTCTTTAGCCGGCATTTTGCTCCACACATTATTGTATGCATTGCGTGCAGCTTTCACTGCTTTGTCAACATCTGCAGCATTCGCATCTGCAACGTTTGCTAATTTTTCTTCTGTTGCTGGATTAATGGTATCGAAATATTTTTTGCTCAACGGCTTTTCAAATTTCCCGTTGATGAACAGATCATATTGCGCATCGATCTTTGCACTGCTCTTGCTTTCAGGAGCCGGTGCATATTTCAGCGTATCGAATTTTAATTTCAGTGTATTATTTTTTATTGCTTTCGCCATTGTGTTAGTTTTATTTTGGTAACCAACTTTTGTATTTCAATTAAACTTTGTTGCGTCGCACACTTCAATGCCTTATTCGCTATTCATCTTTTTTAAAACCACTAAGACACTAAGTTTACAAAGAAATTCAAAAACGTCGTGATACTTTGTGCCTTGACTACTTCGTGGTTCATACTAATCGATCGAAAAATAATTTGCACTTTGATAAACTCCCGTTCTTTCTTTTTCCAATTGCATCAACACATCATTTGCCAAACTGCTTGCACCAAATCGGAACCAATGATTATTCATCCATGCTTCTCCCAGAGTTTCCTGCAGCATCACCAAATAATGCAATGCCAATTTTGATTTAGAAATACCACCAGCTGGTTTCATGGCGATCATCTTTCCTGTCTTATAATAAAAATCCCTGATAGCTTCCAGCATTACTAAAGTAACAGGCATGGTTGCAGCAGGTGTAACTTTTCCGGTGGATGTTTTAATAAAATCTGCTCCTGCATACATCGCAATATCACTGGCTTTTCTTACATTATCATACGTAACCAATTCGCCTGTTTCTAATATTACTTTTAATCTTGCAGTTCCGCATGCTTCTTTCACCGCAGCAATTTCATCAAACACAAAATTATAATCGCCTTGTAAAAATCTTCCGCGAGAGATCACCATATCAATTTCATCAGCACCATTGTTCACGGCATATTTCACATCGCGAATTTTTACATCACGAGATGCTTGTCCGCTCGGGAATGCAGTTGCAACAGATGCCACATTGATACCCGAATCTCCCAATGTTTTTTTTGCAACGCTCACCATCGATGGGTACACGCAAATGGCCGCCACTGTTGGCAATCCCTGATGGGCATCGTGTAAATGTTGTGCTTTATAACAAAGTTGTTTTACTTTTCCATCGGTATCTTTTCCTTCTAAAGTTGTGAGATCGATCATATTCAAAGTAAGCTTCAACCCATTCACTTTTGTTTCGGCTTTAATGCTTCGTTTCGTGAATCGTGAAGCTCTTTCTTCCACACCTACATGATCGATATGCGGACTGTATCTAAAATCAGGAACAGCAACCATCTTTTTTTCTGCAATCATATTCGTTGTTGTGTATATCAAATGTAGTCAAAAAGAAAAAGGTTGTCAACCTTTTCAAGATCAACAACCTTATTATTTTGCAAAACTGAATTAAGCATCTTTTCCGTGGCAGTTCTTATATTTCTTCCCGCTGCCGCAAGGACATGGATCGTTCCTTCCGATCTTAGGTCCTACTTTTATCGGCTCCTGTTTTACCGGTGCTGAAGGATCGATATAATTATCATCATGACCTGCGCCGTCTAATTCGTCTTTTTGAATTTTCATTTTACTCAGATCTGTTTTTTGCTGACGACCTTCACGAACCTGACTTTCATCTTCCAATGGAATAGTTGCATGCGATAAGAATTCAACAATATCTCTGTTCACTTCACTATCCATTTGTTTGAACAAATTAAATGCTTCCACTTTATAAATTACTAAAGGATCTTTTTGTTCATAGGTTGCAGTCTGTACACTTTGTTTCAGATCATCCATTGCACGCAAATGTTCTTTCCATGCATCATCGATCAAACCTAATGTCACATTACGTTCCAATGCATTCACCAATTCAGCACCGTTGGTGGACAGTGTTTTATCCATGTTCGCCAACACCTGCATATTCTTTCTTCCGTCGGTAAAAGGAACAATCACATTTTCAATATGATTACCTTGTTTTAGACGGATATTTTTAAATACCGGTAATGCCTTCGCAGCTAATTCCTTTTTCTTGTTTTGATAGTTTTCAATTACTTCATCGTATAATTTTTCTGCTAATTGCTGATCAGATAATTTGTTCAATTCATCAACAGTGATCTTTGTGTCTGTTCCGAAATTTACGATCACCGCCAAACGGAATTCTTCATGATCATTTTGTTCTTTGAATGAACTGATCAATCCTTCTGCAACAGAATAAAATGCATTATCCAGATCCAATGCTAATCTTTCACCAAATAATGCATGACTACGTTTTGTATAAATAACCGTGCGCTGTTTGTTCATCACATCATCATATTCCAACAAACGCTTACGGATACCAAAATTATTTTCTTCCACTTTTTTCTGTGCACGTTCGATAGATTTAGTGATCATGCTGTGCTGTATCACTTCACCTTCTTTGTATCCGGCAAAGTCCATCACTTTTGCGATACGTTCACTGCCGAACATACGCATCAGATCATCTTCTAATGAAACAAAGAACATAGAAGAACCGGGATCACCCTGACGACCGGCACGACCACGCAGCTGTCTGTCCACACGACGAGATTCATGCCTTTCAGTACCAACAATTGCCAAACCTCCTGCTTCTTTCACACCGGGTCCCAGCTTAATATCGGTACCACGACCGGCCATATTGGTGGCGATAGTGATAGAACCTGCAAAACCTGCTTCAGCAACAATTTGTGCTTCACGGGCATGTTGTTTCGCATTCAACACATTATGCGGAACCTGTTTCTGGCGCAACATTCTGCTCAACAATTCACTTACTTCAACAGAAGTTGTACCAACAAGCACAGGTCTTCCTGCATTGCGCAGTTTTGTTATTTCTTCAATGACCGCACCAAACTTTTCACGTTTAGTTTTGAATACCAGATCCTGATCATCAATGCGGATACAAGGAATATTGGTTGGAATGGTTACCACATCCAATTTGTAAATATCCCATAACTCTGATGCTTCTGTTTCTGCAGTTCCGGTCATACCACACAACTTGTGATACATTCTGAAATAATTCTGCAATGTAACCGTAGCATAAGTTTGCGTAGTAGCTTCGATCTTTACATTTTCTTTTGCTTCGATGGCTTGATGCAAACCATCAGAATAACGACGACCGTCGAGAATACGACCGGTCTGTTCATCCACAATTTTTACTTGCTCATCCATCACAACATACTCCACATCTTTATCAAATAAAGTGTAAGCTTTTAATAATTGTTGAACGGTATGAATTCGATCTGCTTTAACGGAATAATCGTTGATGATGGATTCTTTTTGATGCAATTTCTGTTCTGCATCAAGAGAAGTGTTCTTTTCAATATCTGCCAATGCAACACTGATATCGGGTATCACAAAAAAATTTGGGTCTTCTCCTGCTTTGGTGATCAATTGAATTCCTTTATCCGTTAACTCAACCGAATTATTTTTTTCATCGATGTAGAAATATAATTCTTCATCAGCCTTTGGCATTTCGCGTGATTGATCGGCGAGATAATAATTTTCTGCCTTCTGCAATTTTACACGAATGCCCGGTTCACTTAAATATTTAATTAATGCTGTGCTCTTCGGCAATCCGCGCTGTGCACGGAATAGCGCCAATCCACCATCTTTAGGATCGTCATTACCATCGGCGATTTTTTTCTTTGCTTCGTTTAAGAATTGATTGGTGGCACGTTTTTGTGCTTCTACTATTTTTTCAATTCTTGGTTTTAATTCAAAGAATTGTTCGATGTTATCTTGTCTGCCGATCGGACCGGAAATAATCAATGGTGTTCTGGCATCATCGATCAATACGCTATCTACTTCATCCACCATAGCGAAATGATGTTTGCGTTGCACCATTTCATCGGGGCTGTGCACCATATTATCACGCAAATAATCAAAACCAAATTCATTATTCGTTCCGTAAGTGATATCTGCTAAATAAGCTTTGCGTCTTGCTTCGCCGTTGGGTTCATGTTTATCGATACAATCAACAGTCAATCCCAGCCATTCAAACAAAGTTCCATTCCATTCACTATCACGTTTCGCTAAATAATCATTCACCGTAACCACATGCACACCTTCACCTGCCAATGCATTTAAATAAGAAGGTAATGTTGATACCAATGTTTTACCCTCACCGGTTGACATCTCAGAAATTTTTCCCTGATGCAAAACCACACCACCTAATAACTGCACATCGTAATGCACCATGTTCCAGGTTACTTTTCCACCGGCTGCAGTCCATGTGTTTTGAAAGATGGATTGATCACCGTTTATTTTTACATACTCTTTGGTTACAGATAAATCCCTGTCGAGTTGTGTAGCAGTAGAAACCAATTCTGTATTTTCTTTAAGGCGACGAGCTGTTTCTTTTACCACCGCAAAAGCTTCGGGTAAAATTTGATCTAATATGACTTCGATCTGTTTATCACGTTCTTTTTTTAGTTTATCAACTTCCTGATAGATAGCATCTTTTGTATGAATATCAGCAGCAGGTAACTCATCTGCTGTTTGTTGTTTGCCGGCTATCTCTGCATCAACATCTTTTAAATGTTCTTTGATGCGTTGTTTGAATTCAACGGTCTTGTTTCTCAGTTCATCATTCGAAAGACTTTGGTATTGCTGGAAGAATTGATTGATCTTGGCCACATAAGGTTGGATCTTAGCTACATCTTTCTCACTTTTGTTACCGCCTAAAATTTTGGATAAAATATTCAACATATCATTAAGTCTGTTATATAAAATAATGTTTGCCTTTTCAAAAACGGTGCTACAAATAAAACCTCGTCAAAATGGCACTGTTTTTCAAGGCCGCCAAAGGTAAAGAAATTGAGGTTAGCTACACCGGAACAATAGCTGAACAGCAGCTTTATGAATTACTTAACCATTTTGTTAAGTCTGCAAGGCATAACTAAAATGCAATACAACTCTTTTGCAGAAAGAATTTCCACAGATTTTACAATGCAGATGGAATTTAGGGGCTTTTCTGTTACTTTTGCTGCCGATTAAAAAGTAATTTATGGCTGGTCAGTTAAAAGAAGTTCGTAACAGGATCAAGAGTGTGCAGGGTTCACAACAAATTACCAAAGCGATGAAATTGGTAAGTGCCGCTAAATTGCGTAAAGCGCAAGATGCCATCATTCAGATGAGGCCTTATGCTAAAAAATTACAGGAAGTACTCAGCAATATTGTAAGTAATTCCGAAGGTGGTTCTGCTTTAAAACTGGCAGAAGAAAGACCGATCGAAAAAGTATTATTGATCGTGATTACCAGCGACAGAAGTTTGTGCGGTGCTTACAATTCCAATATTATGAAATTAGCAAAACAGACTATTGCTGATAAATATGAAGCTGCTCACAAAAAAGGAAATGTTACCATTTGGAATATTGGTAAAAAAGGATATGAAGGCTTGACCAAAGCAGGTTATAAAACCGATGCGACACATAAAGATATTTATCTGCATCTCACTTTTGAAAATGTTCAGGCTGTTTCACAAGCTGCCATGAAAGCCTTTGAGAACAAAGAGTTTGATGCCATTGAGATAATTTACAGCGAATTCAAGAATGCAGCTACGCAGCGTTTTGCTGCCGAACAATTTTTACCTATACCCAAAACAGAAAATAAAGCAGGTGCAAAAAAATCTGACTTTATTTTTGAGCCTGAAAAAGATGCACTCATTGCTGAATTGATGCCCAAGATCCTCAATACACAATTATTCAAAGCAGTATTGGATGGCGGAGCCAGCGAACATGGTGCAAGAATGACAGCAATGGATAAAGCAACAGAAAATGCTAATGAACTATTAAAGACCTTAAAGATTTCTTATAACCGTGCAAGACAGGCAGCCATCACAACAGAACTTACAGAAATTGTAAGTGGCGCAGCGGCATTGCAGGGATAAAATAAACCGATGTGCAGATGAGCGAATGTGCAAATTCTTTCATCTGCAATTTACTCATTTGCAAATTTGCACATTACCACTATGGAACTTTCTGCCATCATACCACATATTGAAGTACTTATTTTTGCCAGTGAAAAACCATTGACAAGCTTAGAGATTGTTGAACTGATCAACAATGCTTTTGGTTTTATGGATGAGCGTGTTTCATTGGATCAGGTGGAAAGTTGTTTGGATGGTATCCGCGAAAAATATGCTTCCGAATTTTATCCTTTCGAAGTTAAAGAAAGTGGTGGCGGATGGCAGTTCCTCACCAAAAAAGATTTTCATAAGACCATTACTCAACTGAATGGCGATAAGTTCCTGAAACGCTTGTCCAATGCGGCTTTGGAAACATTGGCCATCATCGCTTACAAACAACCCATCACAAAAGGCGAGATAGAATCTATTCGCGGGGTGAACAGTGATTATAGTGTTCAAAAATTATTGGAAAAAGAATTGATCGTCATTGCCGGAAGAAATGAAAAAATGCCCGGCCATCCATTGATTTATACTACTTCAAAGAGTTTTATGGATTATTTCGGCATCAATACTACCGAAGATCTTCCAAAGATCAGAGAAGTGTTAGCAGAACAATTGATCGAGGGAACCATCATTAACCCTGATGATTTTACCAGCAATACCGAATTGCCTTTCCAAGATGAAATAATCATCGAAGAAGAAACAGTTGTTACATTTAATGAAGATGGTGAATTGATTGAAAACAAAGACAAAGAACAAAAGGAAGAAACATCCTCACCTGAATAAACTTCCCTTAAAAAAATTGCTTCATGGCAACAGTAAATAGAGATACTGTTATCTTCGCAACATGTCACAAAGTTTATCCCTGCAACAATTAAAAGAAGCTGCTGAACAATTCGGTACACCATTGTATGTTTATCACGCAGAAAAAATTACAGAGCAATACCAAAAACTGCAAACTGCTTTTTCAAAATCGGATGTACAAATATTTTATGCCTGCAAAGCATTGACGAATATCAATATCCTGCAACATGTGAGATCTTTGGGGTCGAATATTGACTGCAGTTCCATCAATGAAGTGAAACTTTCACTGCACGCAGGTTTCACACCGGAAAGAATTTTATACACCTCCAACGGAATTGCTTTTGAAGAAATCGAAGAAGCCAAAGACCTCGGTGTCCATATCAATATTGATTCTCTTTCCAATTTAGAAAAGTTTGGAAAAAAATTCGGTCACAGTTATCCTGTTGGCATTCGTTTACGCCCGAATATTTTAGCGGGTGGTAATTTAAAAATTTCAACAGGCCACGATAAAAGTAAATTCGGAATTCCTGTTGACCAGATCGAAAAGATAATAGCACTTGTTACAAAATATAATTTGTTCATTAAAGACCTGCACATTCATACCGGCAGCGAAATAAAAGATGTGGAGGTTTTTGTAAAAGGTATTGAAGTGTTGTTTGATATCATTCCCCGGTTTCAGGAGTTGGAGTTCATTGATCTTGGCGGTGGATTTAAAGTGCCGTATAAAGACGGTGATGCAGAAACAGATATTGAATTATTGGCTGCAAAAGTGAAAGAAGCTTTTGACAAACGTCCCAATCCAAATGGAAAATCATTGCAGGTTTGGTTTGAACCCGGAAAATTTTTAGTGAGTGAATGCGGTTATTTGATTACACAAGTGAACGTGTTGAAAGAGAGTACTGCAACAGTTTTTGCAGGAGTGAACAGTGGTTTCAATCATTTGATACGGCCCATGTTTTATGATTCTTACCACCGTATCAAAAACATCAGCAATCCCGACGGAGAAGAAAAAAAATATTCAGTTGTCGGGAATATTTGCGAGACAGACACTTTTGCATGGGACAGAAAACTGAATGAGGTAAGAGAAGGCGATTATCTTGTTTTTTACAATGCAGGTGCTTACGGTTTTGAAATGAGCAGCAATTTTAACAGCCGTTTCAAACCTGCTGAAATATTATTTAAAAATGGCAAAATGCATTTGATAAGAAGAAGGGATACATTTGATGATCTGTTGAAAAATCAGATAGAAGTTTTATAAAGAAAATACTTCCCTTAGGGATAGGATTTATGATTGAAATAAAAAATATAAAGAAATCTTTTGGCGATCGCGTGATACTGGAAGACATCAGTGCTGTGATGGAAGCGGGTAAATGTAATCTTATCATCGGAACAAGCGGCAGCGGTAAAACGGTTTTGACAAAATGCATGGTAGGATTATTTCAACCTGATGAAGGTGATATTTTGTATCAGGGAGAAAGCATGTTGAAGATGGATAAACATGAACGCAAAGCTTTACGCCAACAGATCGGTATGTTGTTTCAGGGATCTGCTTTATTTGATTCCATGACCGTTGAACAGAATGTTCGTTTTCCGTTGGATATGTTTACCAGTCTTACTTTGGCTGAAAGGATGAAACGTGTGAATGAAGTTTTAGAACGTGTGAATTTAAAAGATGCAAACAATAAATATCCTGCTGAAATCAGCGGCGGTATGAAAAAGCGTGTGGGCATTGCTCGTGCCATTGTATTGAACCCGAAATATCTGTTTTGTGACGAACCCAATTCAGGCCTGGATCCCCAAACATCGTTATTGATCGATAAACTGATCAAAGAAATTACGAACGAATTTCAGATCACCACCATTGTTGTTACACATGACATGAACAGCGTGATGGAAATTGGTGACCATATTGTTTATCTGCATAATGGTATTAAACAATGGGAAGGAAGCAATAAAGACATCATCTTCAGTAAAAATGAATTGCTGAATAATTTTATTTTCGCTTCTGAATTTTTACAGGATGCCAAACAAATGCGGATGATGGAAGCCAACGGTAATAAATCTAATTAAATCGCGGCACGGTTTTAGACCCATGGGTATTATTGAATTCATTTCAAAAATAAACCATGAAAAAAATTGCATTAATTGCTTTTGGAGCATTCATTACCTTAAGCGCAGCGGCACAGAGTCCTGTGGTTAAGAGCCAGTTAAAAGAAGTAAAGACAGAAAAAAAAGAATTGAAAGAAGAAAGAGCTGAGCGAAATACTAAATTGGCACATGGAAAAACAAAAGCCGCCAAACATGATCAGAAAGAAATCAGAGGCGACAGAAAAGAGCTTAATTCAACTAAAAAAGAGTTAAAAACAGAAGGTGTAAAGAAGCCAGTTTCAAAAGCCACTGGAAAACCATCAGTTAATAATTGATTTTTTTGCTGAACTTACTTTCAAAAAACTGTAATAAATTATTACAGTTTTTTTTGTGTTTAAGAGATAAGAACAATTAATTTTAGTCCATGAAAAAGAATATGTTGTTTTTTTTATTAATGGCTGTTATGCCTTTTGTTGCATACGAACAAACTGAGAAAGAACCCACACCTCCCTATCTCAAAAATCCGGTGATACCTTCTTTTAATGTTTATACAAGTCCGGATAGTACTTTATTTACAAAAGAAGATCTGCCGAAAGGCAAGCCTGTTGTAATCATTTATTTTAGTCCCGATTGCGGCCATTGCCAATATGAAGCAAAAGAAATAGTAAAGAACATGAAAAGTCTGAGTAATGCTTTTTTTCTTTGGGTAGGCTTTCGTTCTTTGGCAGAGATCAATGAATTTGCAAAGAAATTCGAATTGGATAAATTCAATAATGTGAAATTGTCAAGAGACCCGAAATATTTCATCCCTTCATTTTTCAAGGTTGAATTCACTCCTTTTATTGCTATTTATAATACCAAGGGTGTATTTAAAAAAGAATTCCGGACAGGTGTAAAAACAGAAGAGCTGATAGAAATCATTAAATAATTGATGAATTAGATACAATCAACACCCGATTGCATCTGAACTTACTGTAAATTTGCCGCGAAAATCATTCAATCAAATCATAAATTTTATTCTCTTATGAAAGTTACAGTAGTAGGTGCAGGAGCAGTTGGAGCAACATCTGCCGATAATATCGCACGTAAAGAAATTTGCCGTGATCTGGTTTTATTAGATATTAAAGAAGGTCTTGCCGAAGGTAAGGCTCAGGATATGATGCAAACTGCAACACTTCTTGGCTTTGATACAAAAATTACAGGTGTAACAGGTGATTATTCAAAAACAGCTGATAGTGATGTTGTCGTTATTACTTCAGGTATTCCTCGTAAACCCGGGATGACACGTGAAGAATTAATTGGCACCAATGCCGGAATTGTTAAAGGTGTTGTAGAAAGTATTTTAAAATATTCTCCCAATGCAATTATTATTATTGTAAGCAATCCAATGGATACAATGACATACCATGCTTTAAAATCTACAGGATTACCAAAAAACAGAATTATTGGTATGGGCGGCACATTGGATAGCAGCCGTTTCAAATATCAAATCAGTCAGCATTTAGGTTGCAGCCCATCTGATTTGAACGGCGTTGTAATTGGCGGTCATGGTGATACTACAATGATCCCTTTAATTAAACATGCTTCATGGAACAGTGTTCCTGTTACTAATTTCCTTACACAAGAACAACAGGATAAAATTGTAAAAGATACAATGGTTGGCGGTGCTACACTTACAGGTTTATTGGGAACTTCAGCTTGGTATGCACCGGGTGCAGCAGTTGCTAAATTGGTTGAATCAGTTTTGAGAGATGAAAAGAAGCTTCGTACTTGTAGCGTATTACTTGAAGGTGAATATGGTCAAAATGATATTTGCCTTGGCGTGCCTGTAGTAATTGGGAAAAACGGTTGGGAAAAAATTGTTGATGTACAGCTGACTGAAGAAGAACAAGCGAATTTCAACAAAAGCGCCGATGCTGTTAGAAGCATGAATGATGTATTGAAGACTTTGTAAAAAATAAAAAGTCCTTAAAGAAACCCTCAGCAAATATTTGCTGAGGGTTTTTATTGCATTACCATTTATCCTTTCCTCTTTTTATTTGTCACAAACCGCTTCAGCTAAAGTAACTTTCTCTGTCCCCAAGCGTATTGATATCAAATTTCTGCGCTGTTATTCTTATGCCTTTTATCAGGAATTATTACCGTTCATTACAAAGTCATGTACTATGCAAAACAAAGTACTAATATTTGCATAAGAAATGAAAATAAACCAAAATAATATGAAACTAATTGTCCTTTTAGCCGGTTTAACGGCATTTACTGTCAGCGGTCTTGCACAAAGCCAGCAAAAATCAATCATCAGCGGTAAGGTGCAGGATGCTACTAATAAAAGCATACAAACAGTAACAGTATCCCTTTTAAAAGCAGCTGATAGCAGTTTGGTGAAGGCTGCACTAACAGATGCTACCGGTAACTATGAAATTGCTGTTACAAAATCAGGTAAATTTTTAGTGCGTTATGAAAGCTTGGGATATGAAAAAAAATACGCCGCAGCTTTTGATGTCGAGGCGGGTAAAGATTATTCATTACCTGTTGCTGTTCTAAAAATAGAAGTAAAAAAATTGCAGGACGTTACCGTTACTTCCAAAAAACCTATGATCGAGATAAAAGCTGATAAAACAATTTTCAATGTAGAAAGCAGCATCAATGCAACGGGCAGTAATGCATTGGAATTATTGCAGAAAAGTCCGGGTGTGCAGGTGGATAATAATGACAACATCAGCATGAAAGGAAAAACAGGAACCAAAATTTATATTGACGGAAAGCCCACACAATTAGATGCAAAAAATTTAGCCGAATATTTAAAAGGCATCAACAGCAATGATATCGAGTCGATTGAAATGATCAGTAATCCCAGTGCAAAATATGATGCCAGCGGTAATGCAGGTATCATCAATATCAAACTCAAAAAAAATAAAAAGTTCGGCACCAATGGAAGTGCTACTGCCGGTATTGTTCAGGGCTTAACGCCAAAAGGAAATGCTTCGGTAAATGTAAATTACAGAAATAAAAAAGTAAACCTGTTCAGCAATGTGAGTGGCAGTGTCGGACAATATGAAAACACTCAGAATTTATATCGAATTCAAAGTGATACTTTATACGATCAGAAAACTGTACAAAACAATGACGAGAAAAATATAAACATAAAAGCAGGTGCTGATTTTTTTATCGATAGTAAAAATACATTCGGTGTAATGGCAACTACCAATTTCGGTAACAGTGTTTGGAACAGTTCAAGTAATACACCCATCTCTTATTATCCAACCGGTCAATATGTAAAAACATTAACAGCATATAATTCAATCCCTTCCAATCGAAATCATGCCAACTTCAATATGAATTATAAGTATGCCGATACCAGCGGTAAAGAGATCAATGTGGATGCAGATTATGGTTCCTTCAAGGGAAGAAGTAACAGTTATCAGCCCAATTATTATTACGATAAAGGTATGAACCTGCTTTCAGCTTTCATTTATAAGAATAATACACCGGTTGATATTGATATCTATTCTGCGAAAGTGGATGTAGAAGAAAATAAATGGAAAGGCAAATTCGGTTATGGACTGAAGTTCTCTTATGTGATCACAAAAAATACATTTGATTTTTATGATGTGATCAACGGGCAGGATATTCATGTGTTGAACAAGAGTAACAATTTTGTTTATAAAGAAAATGTAAATGCTGGATATGTCAATTATCAAAGGCAATTGAATACGAAATGGAGCATACAGGCTGGATTGAGGATCGAACAAACCAATAGTGATGGCATATTAACCAGAGCAGATGGTTTAACACAAAATGATGACAGTGTGAAAAGATCATACACCAATCTTTTTCCCAGCGCCGCTTTAACGTGGACCATCAATAAAGAGAACACACTGAATTTAACTTACAGCAGAAGAATCGACCGACCCACTTATCAGGATCTGAATCCGTTTGAAAATAAATTAGATGAATTAACTTATGAAAAAGGAAATGCATTTCTTCGTCCGCAATACACCGACAATATTGAGTTAACACATACATTCATGTCGATGGTCAATACAACCATCGGTTACAGTCATGTGAAAGATTATGCCACTCAAGTATTGGATACCACGAATAAAAATGCCACTTATGTGCAGCAACAAAATCTGGCAACGGAACAGATCATCAGTTTTAGTATCGGTTCTTCGCTACCCATCAAAAAATGGTGGAATGGATATGTGAATTTCTGGTACAGCTATCTATTATTTGATGGCGAGTTCAACAACAAAGTAGTATCCTTAAAGATCCCGATCTATGGCGCCTACCTGCAACAAAGTTTCACATTGGGGAAAAATTATACAGCCGAAATGAGTGGTTGGTTCAATGGTCCGGGTGTTTGGGGTGCTACCGGTACAACCAAAGCGCAGGGCGGATTAGATATTGGAATTCAAAAACAATTGTTTGATAAAAAAGCCACTTTGAAATTATCAGCAACAGATGTATTGGCCACCGCATCACCCTGGCATATCCATAGTGATTTCGGGGGACTGTATCTGGATGGAAATGGCACTTGGGAAAGCAGAACCATTCGACTAAACTTTACTTATCGCTTTGGAAGCAATCAAATTAAATCGGCACGTCAAAGACAAACCAGTTTGGAAACAGAAGCGAAAAGGATTAAATAAAACTATGAAGCCCTATAGAGAACCCTTCAGTACTTGAAGGGTTTTTCTTTTATAAAAATTCTAATGCTGTGATCTCTTTTACAGTAATAAAATCTTTTGCTTTGGGCTGGTATGTTTCATTTTCTTTCCACGATACTTTAACTTTTTTACCCTTCAAAGAAATGGAAGCTGTCTTTATCCATGCATCAGAACCGGGTACATAAGAATAATAAATAAAATTGTAGGTTCGCCCCGCAGAAGTTTTTATGGTAAGATTCAAGAAATCTTTTTCCTCCACTGCAAGTATTTCGCCTTCCGCTGACTTAATACTATTTTCATTTGAAGTGTTAGGTTTCTTTCCTTCAGCTACTTTTACGGACATATCAATAAAAGATTTACATCCTATCTTCACTAATTCAATGCCTATCTGTTTCCCAAATTCGTAGCCACGCTGATCTCCATTACCATCTGCATTGGCTATTTTTGAAAACACGAATTCTCCCGCCGAATCCATAATACATTTTGTTATGATCGCTTCAAATTCGGTCTCTGATTGCACCTCTTTTTTATTCTTCGCCAAACAATCACAAATTGAATGAGCCACTTTCTCAAGTGTGTCTTGTTGAGAATATGCCTTATTAAATAAAACAAGACATGCGATCAGCAGTACTTTTTTCATGATAATATTTTTACACTAGTGTTTTGATGTTGTAAATATAAGTTCTTTGAAAGTCTTGTCTGTATTGGGTTTCAGGTATTTTTGGGCCTAACACGATTTGAAAAGTTTGTGATTTTGTCTTAATATAACACCTTGATAATCAATTT
>CAIVCF010000102.1 GCA_903904335.1 uncultured Chitinophagaceae bacterium
AAACCAAAAAGGCTGGCCTATTTATAAGACTGGTAAAAACGGAACGGTACTTGCTTTACAAAGATTAGATAACTCAGGTAATCCTGTTTATTATACAAGTTTCAATAACATTATTGCTGCAGCTACTACCAGAGCCAATCAGTTATGGCCAGGCGGAACTTCCGGATTAAATCTTTCGGGTTCTTCAGACGCAGTTACGAGCAAATTAGGTACATGGGATGGCGGATTGATTTTAAAAAATCATGTGGAATTGATTGGCCGCGTTTATCAAAAAGATTCTGCAGGACTAACATTAGATGATCATGCCACACATACAACCGGAACATTGATTGCATCAGGGGTAAATCCGATCGCAAAGGGAATGGCATTTGGATTAAAGCAATTGATCGCTTATACTTTTTTAAAAAATGAAACTTCCAATATGACAACAGAAGCCTCCAATCTTCTTTTGTCAAATCATTCTTATGGAATAACAGGAGGATGGCTGTACGACGGCACAAATTGGAATTGGAATGGCGATACTACAGTAAGCAAAGTAGAATCTTATTATTGCGGATATTACGACAATTCTGCACAGATGTATGATTCTATATTATATCATGCACCTAATTATTTAACAGTTTTTGCTGCAGGAAATTCAAATGGGAATAATGCAAACGGTCAAGGCCCGGCTGTTGGTGCAACGTATCTTTATAACGGTGGTAACAAAGCAACAAGGACTTCTGCCATGGCCAATAATCCGACTTACGGATCTGTTTCAATGGGACAAACAGCCAAGAATATTATTTCCGTTGGTGCGATTAATGGGATACCCAATGGTTATAGTACACCCAATGATGTGCAGATCGCTTCATTCAGTTCGTGGGGACCAACCGATGACGGAAGGATCAAACCTGAATTGGTTGCCGATGGAGTAAATGTTACTTCATCTATTTCTACTTCAACCACCGCTTATGCATCATTAAGCGGAACTTCGATGGCAACACCCAATGTTACAGGCTCCTTATTGTTATTGCAGGAATATTATAAACAAAAACATCCGGGTGCATTTATGCTTGCTTCTACTGTAAAAGCTTTAGCCATTCAAAGTGCGGATGAAGCAGGAACTTCATCAGGTCCTGATTATGTGTATGGTTATGGTTTATTGGATGTATTAAAAGCATCAAGTATCATTACATCTTCTTTCCAGAATAAAACAGACACGATCATTGAAAAAACATTAACTAACGGAGTTCCCTATACTTTGAATGTGATCGCATCGGGTAATGGACCGCTGAAAGCGACAATTGTTTGGACCGATCCTCCTGCAACACCCATTTCAACAAATCTTTTAAATAATACAACACCCAGATTAGTCAATGATCTTGATTTGCGAATAAGTAACGGTTCAACAACCTTCTTTCCGTGGATATTGGATCCAACCAATCCAACAACAGCAGCCACCAAAGGCGACGATAAAGTAAATAATATTGAGCAAGTGCAGATCGATAGTGTTGTTCCCGGAAAATCCTACACCATTACTGTTTCAAATAAAGGTACATTGGTAAGAGGCGGTACACAAGCTTTCTCACTCATCGTCAGCAGCATCGGCGGAACTGCAGCTTGTGCATCCGGTGCAACGAGCAGTACAGCAGGAGCAGCTATTGACAGTATTGTTTTCGCAGGGCTTGCAACAAAGAATATCTCAAATGCAGGATATGTTGATTCAACAAAACTTACTGCCAATATTGAACCGTCTAAATCAATTCCAATTACCATATCCCTCAAAACCAGAGATGCTTCATCGAATGCCAGAATAGTACGTGCTTATATTGACTATAACGGTAATGGAATATTTGAATCGACAGAACAGGTTGCACAAAGTGCGATCATAAATAGCGGTACCAGTAAAACAACTGCAACAGTAACAACCCCTGCCAATCTTACTATCGGTAATTATTTGCTGATGAGAGTGATCGTTCTGGAAACAAGTAATGCAAGTGATATTAATCCCTGCGGAACTTATGCTGTTGGACAAACAGAAGACTTCAGAGTGAAAGTTGTATCTCCAAGCAATGATCTTGCATTGGCAAACATTGTATCACCTGCAGCAGGGGCTTGTTCCAATCCTGCACAATTTATTACTGTTGCCATAAAAAATGTGGGTTCAAACGATCAAACAAATATTCCGTTAACTGCTGTGATTAAAAATGGCTCTAACACTACAACTATTACCGGAACGTATCCGGGTACAATAACAGCGGGCAGTACTATTAATTATACTTTTCAAAACACGTTTATCGGTGTAGCAGGTACAACATATACATTAACTGCATATACGGGGTTAAGTACCGATCAAAACCATAGCAATGATACATTAACACAAAGTATTACCATTGCTGCTAAACCATCTACACCTGCGGGAACCGGAGAAATTTGTAATATTACTGCTTATGTAAATGTTACCAGTCCTAATACTGCAGCGAATTATTTATGGTACACATCACCAACAGGATCTGTAGTTTCATCAGGATCATCTGCAACAATCTCAACCATTACATCCGACAGTAAATATTATGTATCATCAGGATTTAAAGGAAGTGCCGGCTTGTTGAATAAAACGATTTATTCTGGTGGAGGATATAATAATTTCAGCGGCAACTATGTTTATATCAATGCTTCGGTTCCCGTTACAATTGACTATGCTAAATTATATATCGGCAATCCGGGACAACTTACTTTTATCGTGGCCGATCTTTCCAATGTTACCAGCTCAGGATATAATTATCTAACATTGTCTTCCACAACAATTGATGCTTATGCAACAACACCAACAGCGACACCACCATCCGGAAGTGGCGCCAATCCTGATGTTGCGGCAGATTCAGGTGCTTATTATTATTTGAATCTCTCTGTTCCCGCAGGCTCTCATGCCATCATTATTAATCCGAATGTTTCTGTAAACACAACCATTTTCCGAAACCTGAATGCTTCTGCAACCATTTATCCTGTCGGTCCTTCGAATGTATTTACTATTACAGGTAACAGTGTTCAAGATGCAGGCAGTTCTGCCAATTATCAAAATTATTATTACTTCTTGTATGACATGAAAATCAGTACTGCCGATTGTGTAAGTGATGTGGGCACAATAACGGCAACAACCGCTGCAACACCGGCTATCACACAATCGGGTAATAATCTTGTGAGCAGTGTTACCAATGCAACAACCTATCAATGGTTCTTAGGCGCTTCAGCAATATCAGGAGCGAATGCAAGTACATATACGCCAACAAAGTCAGGTCTTTATACCATATCAGTTACAGATGCAATTGGCTGTACCAAAACATCTGCCGGTTATAATTTTGTGGTAACTGCTGTACAAAATGTTTCTGCTGCCGATATCGGTTTGATTGTTTCGCCAAACCCTAATAATGGCGTATTCCATGTTGGATTTACTATCAATACAAAAGCAAATGTTGATGTTGAACTGATCAACGATGCCGGTCAAATTTGCTTGAGCAATTCATATTCAAGTTTCAGCGGACAATTCAGTCAGCAATATTCTTCTGCGAATCTTGCGGCCGGTACTTATGTATTAAAAGTACAAGCCGGCAATAAAGTGTACAGAAGTAAGGTAGTTGTTATAAAATAGTAAAATCGATATTCGAGAACGATTGCATAAAAAGCCGGTCAGATAGCCGGCTTTTTTGTTTCTTTATCTTTTAATACATTGTTGAACCAAAATTGATTTTGATATGCAGTTAGAATGGCAAACCGGGAAAGTGATTGACATAAAAAACGAAACGGCTTCTACAAAACGATTTTTTATTCAAATGCCGGCGATGGAAAAATTTGATTTTCATCCGGGACAATTTGTAACACTTGATCTGCCTATTCATGAACAAAAGAATAAGCGATGGAGAAGTTATTCCATTGCATCTGCACCCGATGGGACTAATGTGATAGAATTGGTTATCGTTTTGCTGCATGGTGGTGCAGGCACTACTTATTTGTTCAATGAAGTGCAGGTGGGTAGCGAGTTTCAGCTTCGCGGTCCGCAGGGTAAATTTATTTTGCCCGAAGAATTGGATAAGGATTTATTTCTCATTTGCACAGGTACAGGCATTGCACCTTTTCGTTCGATGGTTCAATACTTACACAAAAATAAAGTGGCGCATAAAAACATACACCTCATTTTCGGTTGCCGTAAACTGCATGACGGATTATATATTGATGAATTGAAAGATCTGGAAAAGAAAGAACCTGGTTTTTTCTTTCATCCTGTTTTCTCAAGAGAGCAACATGTTGGCGAAGGCATGTACACAGGATATGTACACAGTGTTTATGAAAAATTAATTGCTGCTGAAAAAGATCCTGCAAAATTTTATTTATGCGGATGGAAGAACATGATCGATGAAGCCAAAGAAAAAATACAGGCCATGGGTTATGATAAAAAAGATATTCATTTGGAATTATACGGATAATCTTTCAACTTAAAAATCAGCACATGAAAAAATATGCTTTCTTATTATTGTTTGTTCTATCAGTATATGCAAATGGGTTTTCTCAAAAAAGGAAAATCAATTTAAGCGATAGTATCGCTGTATTTGATGCATATATTCAGAATGCGATGAACGATTGGAAAGTGCCTGGCATGTCTGTGGCTGTTGTAAAAAACAACCAAATCATTTTTACAAAGGGATACGGTGTAAGAGAGATCGGTACCGATAAAAAAGTGGATACGAAAACTTACTTTTCCTGTGCTTCTACCACCAAAGCAATGACCGCTGTTTGTATGGCGATCTTAGTGGATGAAGGCAAAGTAAAATGGAATGATCCGGTAATAAATTATTTGCCGCAATTGCAGCTATACGATCCCTATGTAACAAAAGAATTACGCATCAGGGATCTCTTCATTCACAATTCAGGCGTGGGTAATGCCGATTATTTATGGGCAGATAATATTTTATCATCCGATGAAATATTGGCAAAGATGAAATTGGTGAAACCAAGTTATTCATTCCGTTCTTCTTTCATCTATCAAAATATTTTTTACATGATCGCCGGAAAAGTGATCACAAAAATAACCGGTAAACCATGGGATGTTTATGTGAAAGAAAAAATATTTGATCCGCTGAAGATGAATCATACCAAGGCTTTGCTGAGCGAAGTGACCGATGAGAATGCAGCAAAGCCACATTTTATCATTGATGGAAAAGTGACCGTTATTGCAAAAGATACAGCCGACCCGATCGCACCGGCAGGTTCTGTAACATCCTGTGCGGATGATATTGCTTTGTGGATGCAGTGCATGATCGACAGCAGCAAATATGCAGGCGGAAGACTGGTAAAACCCGATACCTGGATATTTTTATTGAAGCCGCAAACATTGGTTACTGAATCAGAATTTTATCCAACACAATATGTTACCAAACCTAATTTCATGACCTATGGCATGGGCTGGTTTCAACAGGATTATAAAGGATATAAAATTAATTTTCATACAGGAAGCCTGAGCGGCGCAACGGCAATTCATGCCCAATTACCCGATAAAAAATTCGGCATTTATGTATTTGGAAATTTAGATCATGCAGAATTAAGGCATGCATTGGTGTTTAAAGCGTTGGATTTTTTCGAATTGGGAGGTAACAGAGATTGGAGCACTGAATTTTTACATTTATACGACAGTATCAAAGCAGAAGGAAAAAAAAGAGATTCTTTAAATACACCAAAACAAATTGCCAATACCAAATCATCATTGCCTCTTGAAAATTATACCGGACATTATGAAGATGAATTGTATGGTTTTATTGATGTTTCATTGAAAGACGGAAAGTTAACAGCTTTGATCAACACAAAACTGAAAGCAGTTTTAGAGCATTATCATTTTGATGTTTTCAAAATTGTTTTTGAAAATAAATGGTACGGGAAAGATTTTATTACGTTTCAATTAAATGTTGACGGAACTGTAAGCGGAATAAATTCCGGTGGAATTATTTTCAGTAAAAGGAAATAAAACAAAAGGCTTCAAAATAATTTGAAGCCTTTTGTTTTATAACTGTTCAATAATATTCCGATTGTTGAAGTGTGCGACGCAACCGCAGCTTCATAGCAATTCAAAAGCTTAGTACAAAAAAATTATTGCATCTCTCTAACTATGAACTATCACCTACATAATTGCTTCGAGTACCAGATCTTTTACTTTGCTTAATAAGATCCTTTCCTGCAACATAGAATCTCTGTAGCGGATAGTAACTGTATTATCTTCTTTTGTTTGATGATCGATGGTTACGCAAAATGGTGTGCCGATGGCATCCTGCCTTCTGTAACGTTTACCTATCGCATCTTTTTCTTCATAAAAACATTTGAAATAAGGTTTGCATTCGTTCATCAAGTCGCGTGCAATTTCAGGTAAGCCATCTTTCTTGGTTAAGGGAAGAATGGCTAATTTATTGGGTGCGATTTTTTCCGGAATATGCAATACCACACGACTATCGGTTGTGCCATCTTCTTTATTGATTGTTTCTTCATGATAAGCGTTTGAAAGGATCAATAAAAACATTCTGTCCAATCCTATAGAAGTTTCCACAACGTACGGAATGTAGTTGCCATAAGGTTTTCCTGTTGTTTCATCAATATCGGCATCAAAGTATTGCATTTTCCTTTTGCTGTACAATTGATGTTGGGTTAGATCAAAATCACTTCTTGAATGAATGCCTTCCACTTCTTTAAAACCAAACGGGAATTCGAATTCAATATCGCAGGCTTCTTTGGCGTAGTGTGCTAATTTAACATGATCGTGATAACGATATTTTGCCGCATCAATTCCCAAACTCAAATGCCATTGTAACCTTGCTTCTTTCCAATATTTATACCAATCGCCTTCAGTGCCCGGACGAACAAAGAATTGCATTTCCATTTGTTCAAACTCTCTCATGCGGAAAATAAATTGTCTTGCAACAATTTCATTTCTGAATGCCTTGCCTGTTTGTGCAATACCAAATGGAATTTTCATTCTGGCAGTTTTCTGTACATTGAGAAAGTTTACAAAAATTCCTTGTGCAGTTTCGGGGCGTAAATAGATCGTATCAGCTTCATCTGTAACAGAGCCGAGTTTGGTATCGAACATTAAATTGAATTGGCGGATATCAGTCCAGTTGCAAGTGCCGCTGATGGCACATTTAATCTTATTTACTTCAATCAAATTTTTTAATGCTGCATAATCTTCTGCTGCCAGCAAGGCATCCATTGCAGTTAAAATATCTTTTGCCTTTTGTGTTTCTCCTTTTGATTCTAATTCATCAGCAAATCCCTCTAATAAATGATCAACACGATATCTTTTTTTGCTATCCTTATTATCGATCATGGGATCGCTGAAATTATCAACATGGCCGCTTGCTTTCCATGTTGTTGGATGCATAAAAATGGCAGCATCAATGCCCACAATGTTTTCGTGCAGTTGTGTCATACTCTTCCACCAATAATCGCGGATATTTTTTTTCAGCTCACTGCCGTATGGGCCGTAATCATATACGGCACTTAATCCATCATAAATTTCACTGCTCTGAAAAACAAAGCCATATTCTTTGGCGTGAGAAATGATTGCCTGAAAATTATTGTCTAATTGCGTACTCATAAGGCTGCAAATATAGGAAGAAGAGGCAATGAGGCAAGTAGCAAGGATCAAGAAACAATAAGCAAGAAAGTATGATGTAATGCAGGTGATTTTTTTTGAACAAGCTTTTGTTTATCTATTAAGCTGTTGTTGCTTCGCACACTTGTGCTGCAGATATTATTTCAGCTTTTTATTGTTTTGATGCCTATCTGCATCACGAGAAGTTTTCTTTTCAAAATTCTTTTGTAACGCATCTGTCAGATCAACGCCTGTTTGATTTGCCAGGCAAATTAAAACAAATAATACATCAGCCATTTCATCAGGAAGACTCTTTTGAAGATCAGAATTCTTAAATGATTGATCGCCGTAAGTGCGAGCCATGATTCTGGCTAATTCACCCACTTCTTCAGTTAAAATTGCCATATTGGTCAGTTCGCTGAAATAACGTACACCAATGGTTTTGATCCATTGATCAACATCCTGTTGCGCTTGTGAGATGGTCATGTATCAAGTGTTTGGATTTGCAAAGATCAGCGTCATGGCAGAACCGACAGAGGTTGCTTTTAGTTTTGCATTCTCTGCAACATCACCTCTGAATAATTCATCTATTGTTTCGGTAAATATTTTTACCCAGCGTTGAAAATGCTCAGCTTTAAAAGGGGATAATTTATGTAAATGGCGATGCGCTTCCATCGCATTATTATGATAATTATTTGATTTTAGTAAAACAGTTTCCCAGAAACTAACGATCACCGGTAAATGTTTTTCAAGATTCAAATGTGCAACCTCGGTAAAATAATAACCGATCACATCATCTGCAAAAGCCTTATCGTAAAAAGCAGTCATTAGTCTTTCAATATCTATTCTTGTTTCAATATCTTTCATATTATGTTTATTTCACGAATTAAATTTACTCTTTATTTTTTGAATCTATTACAATAGTTACCGGTCCGTCATTTAATAGATACACTTTCATGTCAGCACCAAATATGCCTGTTTCAATATTTTTTTTCAGGTCTTTTTTCAACTGAAGGATCATTTTTTCATACAAAGGAATGGCAAAATCAGGTTTGCTTGCTTTGATATAGGAAGGTCTGTTGCCTTTTTTTGTTGATGCATGCAAAGTAAACTGGCTGATCAATAAAATAGAACCACCTATCTCCAAAACACTTTTATTCATTACACCCTGCTCATCGTTAAAGATGCGGAGATTAACTGTTTTATTGCTGAGCCATTCAATATCTTCATTGTTGTCAGCATCTTCAATACCCACCAATACCAATAAACCTTGATTGATTTTACCTGTAATTTTTTCGTCAACCGTAACAGAAGCTTCGCTTACACGTTGAATTACGACTCTCATTTTACTTAACAGTTTTACAATTAACTTTACGGCAATGAAGATAGATATAACATCTGAAATAGAATTTCGAACGGCAAGAAGCGGTGGCGCCGGCGGACAAAATGTGAACAAGGTCGAGACCATGGTAGAAGGAAGATGGAATATTGTTGCATCTCATTTGTTGAGTGAAGAACAGAAACAGATCGTCCTACAAAAATTAGCCAATAGAATTAATAAACAGGATGAATTGCTTGTAAAATCGCAATCAGATCGAACACAGTTGGGCAATAAAGAATTGGTGATTGAAAAAATGAATAAGTTGATCCATCAAGCACTGCTAAAAAAGAAAGCAAGGATCGCTACAAAAGCAAGCAAAGCCTCCAAGGAAAAACGTTTGGAATCAAAGAAAAAAGAGTCTTTTAATAAATCATTCAGGAGAAAGATCAGGCCCGATGATTATTGAACCTGCAGATATATTCATTCATAACCATTAATGTTTACTTTAGCATTTATAATTTAGAAATCCTTGAGCGGAATAAAAAAATTAGCAGGACAAACATTGTGGTATGGCGTGCCAACCATTACCAGCAGATTCTTAGGTTATGCCACAAATATTTTTTTATTTTGGTTATACAAGCCTTCATCAACTGCAGCTATCACACAGATATATGCGGTAATTCCATTTTTAAATATTGTTTTCACATACGGATTAGAAACAAGTTATTTCAGGTTTGCACAAACAACCAATAAAAAACATTTGTACAATTTGTTCATGAGTTCAATTATCGTGAGCACTATTTTGTTTACAGGGATATTAATTTGGCAATCGCCGCAAGTTGCCAAATTAATTGACATGCAAGAACATGCTGATTATGTAAGATGGATGGCATGGATACTTTTTTTCGATACGCTTACAGTTATTCCTTTCGCCAAACTCAGGCAGGAAGGGCGCCCCCGAAGATTTGCTTTTATTAAAGTATTGAATATTCTAACATCGGTTTTTTTAACAGTATATTTTTTAGGTGTTTGTCCGAAGATCGCACAACACAACCCGGATAGTATTTTTTTAAAATTTTATAGTCCTTCTATCGATATTGGTTATTACATCATTGCCAATATTGTAGCAAGCATTATTACTTTGATTTTATTATTTAAAGAATTCATTGATTTCAAATTTGAATTTGAAATTGATTTGTGGAAGAAAGTGATGAATTATTCTTATCCATTAATAATTGTTGGGTTTGGAGGTATGATCAATGAGTTGCTAAGTAGATTGGTGTATACCAGAGTTGTAAAACTAAGTCATGAAGAAGCGCAACATCAATTAGGCGTTTTTGGGGCAAATTATAAAGTGGCAATATTGATCACCATTTTTATTCAGGTTTTTAGGATGGGAGCAGAACCTTTCTTTTTTAATAAATCGAAAGATGATGATGCAAAGAAAACTTATGCAAGAGTGATGAAATTTTTCGTAATTGTTTGTTGTTTAATGTGGTTGGCAATTGCTACTAATCTTTCCTTGATAAAATATTTTGCCTATGGTAGCAATGCAAAGGAATATAGTGAAGGTTTAAGTATCATTCCTATTCTATCGATGGGTAGTGTGTTTCTCGGCATTTATTACAACTTAACCATTTGGTATAAACTCACCAATAAAACAATGTATGGCGCATGGATTACATTAGCAGGCGCTGCTATTACTGTTATATTGAATATTTGGTGGATACCGCTTTTTGGCTATAACGGGAGTGCATGGGCAACTTTTGTTTGTTATGGTTTTATGATGGTGATCAGTTATATACTCGGGCAGAAATATTATCTCATTCCTTATGCATGGAAAAAATTATCAGCTTATATAGCGATTGTTGTGTTGTTGTTTTTGGTTCATACATTATTTGTTCATTTTGTTCCGGGATTGTTATTGGGCACAGCTTTCGCACTGGTATTGATACTGTCTTTCACCGCTTTTATTTTAAAAATCGAAAAGAAAGAGTTTGAGAAAATGCCGGTCATTGGGAGGTATATAAAATAATTATTCTATCAGTAACCAATAATATTATTTAACAAAGCTCTTGGCACTCAGTTTAGAGGCTATTCTGTTTCACTCCGTCAATTCTTTTATATTTGCCAACCTAAATTTATCTGAGCGTGAAAGCAAGAAATGTTGTATTCATTATTTTGGCTGTGATCATCGCCGATCAGGCATTGAAATTCTATATCAAATTAAATTTCTTTGCGGGTGAAGAACACAAGATACTCGGCAATTGGTTCCGCCTGCACTTTGTAGAAAATGAAGGCATGGCATGGGGATGGAAATTCGGCGGCGGCTTCGGTAAAATATTTTTAACGCTGTTCAGATTAGTGGCTGTAATCTGGGGTAGTTTTTTATTGAAGGATTTCATTCAAAAAAAATATCACAAAGGATTTATTCTTTGTGCTGCTTTAATTTATGCGGGTGCATTGGGTAATTTATTGGACAGCATGTTTTATGGATTGATATTCGATAACAGCGATTTTTTCAGAGCGAATGTTGCACAACTTTTTCCGCATGGCGGCGGGTATGCAAAATTCCTGCATGGCAGAGTGGTGGATATGCTGTATTTCCCCATCATCACCAATGCGCATTATCCATCATGGATCCCTTATTTCGGCGGAAAAGATTTTGAATTCTTTGAACCCGTTTTTAATATAGCAGATGCTTCTATTTCAACCGGTGTGATTGCCTTGTTAGTATTCCAGAATAAATTCTTACACAAGACTGAAGGACATAATGCAGTTATTTCAGTAAGAACGGAACCTGTTGATGATAACAAAGAATTGAATTGATTATTTTATCACCGGTCTACTTTTCACCGTTATATTATAGATTGGTTCATTTGGATATTGCGTGGCGATCCATCCTATACCTTGCGCATAATAAGCATAATCATAATCGAGTGATGTGGAAAAAGAAGGTGACGATAAAGCTTTCTCATAATAATCTTCCCGCACTTTGATCACATTATTATATGTGATATTATTAAAAATGAATGACTGATTTTTAGCAATGATGGTAAAACCATATTTTACGGTAACATATTGCCCGTATGATATACCCTGCACCGTATCACTTTCCCAGGTATCATTCACATTTTTATAATCTTTTAAAAACGGAAAATCAATAGGACCGGAAGAAGTGTCAAGTAATGAAACAAACTGATAATAATTCCCGCTTCCGTCCTTGCGATAAAAAGAAGTATCATTATAAGTAGGGTAAGGCGTGGTGAATATGCTGTATGCATTTGTACCGATGATAGCATACAAATTAGATACGGTTGTTGTGAAAGTATCCGTTAAACTGGTACCAACAAAATATGTCCAGTTACTGCCGATAGTTGTTGGAAAATAATCAGCGTTTGATATCAACGGCAATGCACCGCAATCGATATTGATCTGACAGAAAGTACTGTCGTATGTAACCGTTTTTGTTGCAACGATCGGCAATAATGGCTTACCGTATCCTTTTATTTTTACCGTTTGTAAGCCGGTATTCAATGCATAACCTGAATCGATGAACCAAAAGCCATTACTGGAATCTGTACTAACTTTATATCTGCCTCTGCTGGTAATATTTAATTGAACCAATAAATAGTTGCTGTCTGTCAAAACCGTATCAACTTTATAAGTTCCTTTTGCAATAATCTGTTGGCAATTACCGAATGAATCAGTGATGGTACCTGCAGAATTGCCATTAGCACCGTTACCGGTTTCATAGCTCATTTCTTTTTTGCAGGCGTTCATGCAAAAAATAAACAAAATAATTGTGCTGAATGTGATTGCAAATTGCTTCATACAGGGTTAATACAAATGTAATTTATAGAATTACAGATAAATATTACACTAATTGCGCTGCCTTGTTTGTTAATATTTTTTGCTGAGACAGTTGCTGAATGTTGCTGAGCGTAGTATCTGCGATCTGACCTAATGCTTCTTCAGTAAAAAATGCCTGATGAGCAGTTACCAATACATTGGGAAAACTCATCAAACGCTGGATGGTATCGTCTTCAATGATATCTTCTGACAGATCGCGAAAAAATAATTTTTCTTCCTGTTCATATACATCAATACCGAGATAACCGATCTTTCTGGATTTTAATGCTGTGATCACAGCCTTGGTATCAATCAATCCGCCACGGCTTGTATTGATCAACATTACACCGTCTTTCATAACCGCAATGGTTTCTTTGTTGATGATATGATGTGTTTGTTCCATCAACGGACAATGCAAAGAAATAACATCAGACCGCTTTAATACATCCATCAAAGGAAGAAATTCAACACCCAATGTTTCCAAATCCTTATTTGCAACTATATCAAATGCCAAAACTTTGCAACCAAAGCCCAACATGATCTTGCAAAAAGCTTTTCCGATATTGCCTGTCCCGATCACACCGATCGTTTTCTGATACAGATTAAAACCCAAGAGTCCGTTCAAAGAAAAATTCTGTTCGCGAACACGGTTGTATGCTTTATGTGTTTTGCGATCGAGTGTTAAGATCATCGCCACTGCATGTTCGGCAACGGCTTCAGGAGAATAAGCAGGAACACGGCAAACAGAAATATTATATTCTTTGGCTGCGTTCAGGTCAACATTATTAAAACCGGCACAACGTAATGCAATTGTCTTCACACCTTTTGATGCCAATATTTTTATGACTTCAGCATTCACTTTATCATTTACAAAAACACAAACAGCATCTGTATCTTCTA
>CAIVCF010000103.1 GCA_903904335.1 uncultured Chitinophagaceae bacterium
CAGAAAGAATAGATGCTAAAGGATTGGCTACACCTTTGCCTGTAATATCATGTGCCGATCCATGAATAGGTTCATAAACACCAGTGCCATCACCGATAGAAGCTGAAGCAAGCATTCCCATAGAACCTGCGATTTGTGAGGCTTCATCGGTCAAAATATCTCCGAATAAATTTGCGGTAACAACAACATCAAAACGACAAGGATCTTTAATTAATAACATGGCTGTTGCATCAACAAATTGGTATTCTACTTCCACATCAGGGTATTCCAATGCTAATTTCTGAATCACTTCACGCCATAAACGACTTGTTTCCAAAACATTTGCTTTATCAACAGAACATAACTTTTTCTTTCTTGTTCCTGCTGCATCAAAAGCTTTACGACCAATACGCTCTACTTCATAACGACTGTATTCTGCAACATCAAATGCAGTGTCTCCATTATTCTTTCGGCCTTTCTCGCCAAAATAAATATCACCGGTCAATTCGCGAAAAAATAAAATATCGGCACCTTTTAGTATTTCAGGTTTAATACTTGATGCACTTAATAATTCATCGAATAATTTTATCGGGCGAAGATTTGCATACAAACCCAACTCCTTTCTCATCTTCAACAAGCCTTGTTCAGGGCGGACTTTTGCCGATGGATCATTATCATATTTCGGATGACCGACTGCCCCGAATAATATTGCATCCGATTTTTTCATTTTTGCCAATGTCTCATCAGGCAAAGGATTGCCCGTTGCCTCAATAGCAACATGTCCTATCAATGCTTCATCATAAGTAAACTCATGATTAAATTTTGCTGCAATTGCATCCAACACTTTTTTACCGACTGCGGTTACTTCCTGTCCGATTCCGTCACCCGGAACAATTAAAATATTTTTTTTAGCCATAATCATTGTACACTATTTAATTAAATCTGATTCAACATTTTCTCTGTTGCCTTAATAGCTGCAACAGTTTGATCACTGTCTAATCCGCGAGTTTTGAATTCTTTATTATTGTGTGACCATGTAATAATGGTTTCACAAAGTGCATCTGATTTACCACCCGGCGGAATACGAACAGCATAATCGACCAAAACAGGCAAGACGATTTTTTTTTGATCATACACTTTGTATAACGCATTTACAAATGCATCGTACTGTCCATCACCTTGTGCATGTTCTTCAAATAACTCACCATTAATACTGATATTTAAAGTAACTGAAGGTCTCAGATCTTTTGAATGGGTGAGTACATAATTTTTTATTTTGACTTTTTCATCTATACTGTTACTGTCTAAGATATCAGAAATGATATAAGGAAGATCTGCTTGTGTAACAGTTTCTTTTCTGTCGCCTAATTCAATAATGCGCTGTGTAACTTTTTTGAGATCATTATCATCTAATTGAATGCCTAATTGCAATAAATTATTTTCAATATTTGCCTTACCGCTCATTTTGCCTAATGCATATTTTCTTTCTCGCCCAAAACGTTCAGGCATCAGATCATTGTAATACAAATTATTTTTTTTATCGCCGTCAGCATGTATCCCTGCGGTTTGTGTAAATACATTTTCACCAACTACAGGTTTATTTGCAGAAATTCTAAATCCTGAAAATGTTTCCACCAGCTTACTTACTGAGTACAAAGATTTTTCAGCAACAGATGTTTTCACATCAGGCATAAAATCATTCAGTACAGCTATAGCACTTGCTAAGGGCGCATTACCGGCTCTTTCGCCCATACCATTCACTGTAAGATGCAATCCATGAGCACCGGCTTTTACTGCTTCCAAAACATTGGCAATGCTGAGATCATAATCATTGTGCGCATGAAAATCAAAATGAATGTTCGGATACCGTTCAACAATAGATGAAATATATTCTTTTGTCTCTGATGGGATTAAAACACCGAGTGTATCAGGTAATAAAATTCTTTTGATGGGTTGTGTTGCCAAAAAATCAAGATATTGAAAAACATATTCTTTCGAATTACGCATACCATTGCTCCAGTCTTCCAGATAAACGTTGCATTCCAACCCATTTATATTTGCCAAAGCGATTACTGCAGCAATGTCGGCGAAATGTTCTTCGGGTGTTTTTTTTATCTGATGTGTGAGATGATTCAAAGAACCTTTGGTTAATAAGTTCATCACTTTTGCACCTGCAGATAACATCCAGTTTACCGAAACATCACCATCCACAAAAGTGAGCACTTCCACTTTATCAATGAAACCATGTGCTTTCGCCCATTCTGTTATTTTTTTTACGGCCTGAAACTCGCCTTCCGATACACGTGCCGAAGCAATTTCAATCCTGTCAACTTTTACTTCAGTCAATAATAATTGCGCAATCGTTAATTTTTCAGATGCCGAAAAAGATACTCCGCTGGTTTGTTCACCATCGCGGAGCGTGGTATCCATTATTTCAATATGGCGTTGCTGTTGTGTCATTTTGTTTTTTTATTAAGCCAACTTTGTACTGCAATGTAGCTTCTGTTACGTCGCACTCTTGTACTTTGTGTTCTTTGATCCGCAAAAAAATATTTGTTTTAATTAAGACAGGTTTAATAAATACTTTTTGCAGGGAATGATTTTATCTCATCTTTCATGGCCTGCAAATAATCTATATCATCAAATCCATTGATCATATTATGCTTTTTATATCCATTGATGACAAATGACTCTTTTGCTCCTGTTGCTACAATCGTAATGGTTTGATCAGGTAAGCTTATTTCTATTTCTGTTTTCGGATCAGCTTCAATAGCCTTGAATATTTTTTCTAAAAATTCAGGGCTCACTGTTACTGGCAAAATGCCAATGTTCAATGCATTTCCTTTAAATATATCAGCGAAGAAACTTGATACCACTGCACGAAATCCGTAATCATAAATTGCCCATGCTGCATGTTCACGTGAACTTCCGCTACCAAAATTTTTTCCGCCAACCAATATTTTACCTGAATAAATCGGATTATTTAAAATAAAATCTTTTTTAGGGGTGTTATCATTATTATAACGCCAATCGCGAAAAAGATTATCTCCAAAGCCTTCTCGTTTGGTTGCTTTTAAAAAACGTGCAGGGATGATCTGGTCTGTATCTACATTTTCAATCGGTAAAGGAACAGCCGAACTTCTTAATATGGTGAATTTATCGTAAGCCATGATTTTGAATTATATGTTTTATGTTATCGTTGTAAATTTTTCTATTGATTATTACATCAAATCTCTGGGATCTGTCACAATGCCTGTAACTGCCGCTGCTGCTGCAACCAAAGGACTTGCTAATAATGTTCTTGCACCCGGGCCTTGTCTTCCTTCAAAATTTCTGTTACTTGTGCTTACAGCATATTTACCTGCGGGAATTTTATCATCATTCATTGCCAAACATGCAGAACAACCGGGTTGACGCAAAGAGAATCCGGCTTCATTTAAAATATCCAGAATACCTTCTTCTTTAATTTGACTTTCCACAATATGAGAACCGGGAACCAACCATGCAGTAATATTATCAGCTTTCTTTCTTCCTTTCACGATTGAAGCAAATGCACGGAAATCTTCAATTCTTCCATTGGTGCAACTTCCCAAAAAAACATAATCTACTTTTTTTCCGATAAGCTTTTCATTTTCTGCAAAACCCATGTACTCCAAAGATTTTTTATAAGATGCCCCGCCATCTTTTACTGCAGTTGACAAAGGAATATTTTTAGTGATCCCTGTACCTAAACCGGGATTGGTACCATAAGTAATTTGCGGTTCAATATCATTTGCATGAAAACTTAATTCCATATCAAACTTAGCATCAGCATCCGATTTTAATGTTTTCCAGTAAGCCAATGCTTTATCCCATGCATCACCTTTTGGTGCTTTTTCTCTTCCTTTTAAATAAGCAAATGTTGTTTCATCAGGTGCAACCATACCACCGCGTGCACCCATTTCAATTGATAAATTACAAACAGTCATTCTTCCCTCCATACTCATGTTTTCAAACACTTCGCCTGCAAACTCAATAAAATAGCCTGTTGCACCACTTGCAGAAATTTGAGAAAGAATAAATAAAGGAACATCTTTTGCAACAACACCTCTTCCTAATTTTCCATTAATGGTGATGCGCATCTTTTTAGGTTTGGGTTGCATGATACATTGAGATGATAAAACCATTTCAACTTCAGAAGTACCGATACCAAATGCAATGGCACCAAATGCACCATGTGTTGAAGTATGAGAATCACCGCAAACGATCGTCATGCCGGGAAGTGTAATGCCATTCTCAGGACCAACAACATGCACAATACCATTTTTGGGATTATTCAATCCCCAATGCGAAATATTATATTTTGCCGAATTGAGTTCTAATGCTTTTAGCTGATTTGCTGACAATGGGTCTTCAACAGGTAAATGTTGATTGATGGTAGGCGTATTATGATCTGCTGTCGCGAAAGTGCGGTCAGCAAACATCACTTTAATATTTCTGCTTTCCAATCCTAAGAAAGCAACAGGACTTGTAACTTCATGAATAAAGTGGCGGTCAATAAAAAAAACGTCTGGGCCATCTTCAATTTTTCTCACAACGTGTGGGTCCCACACTTTATCAAATAATGTACTTGGCATATTACTCATGCTGAATGGTTTTAGAAATAATCTTGCAAATATCTATTGTAAATGGCAAAAATTCAATAAAATTATGTGAATGAAGTGTTTTATCGAATAAATAGAGCAAAGCTGTGTAAAAAAGCGATTTGTTGCTGATAAAAACTAATAAACGTTAGGATACTTTGTGAATTTACTTTCCGATACAGAATACACCCTCCGCACATTTCCTGCACGATCTAACGGAATTAGGGACAAAGTAGGAACATTTTAAATTCAGACTGCTATAAAAACAACGAATTCCGCATTTATTTTTTCTTGAAAGAAAGCCTCTCTTTATCAATATTGATTAATTATTTATCTGGGCTTTCGATCAGTGGATCATACCCTCTCTGCCTTTTTTTTTGCTCAGCTTAAGTCATTATTACGATACTTTAATTCGCATATCGTGTTTTGCAAATTGAAATTTTTTCCCTAGGAATACTAAATTATGCGATTTGCTCCTCTAATAAATTTTTCCAAATAATAAAACCTTTCCTACTATCAGAATAATCATGAAGTATTCGACTAAATTTTTCAGGTTTTGTTTCAAGAAATACTTGTCTCCCCTCCTTATGAATAATATTCAACTGCCGATCTATTTCATTTAGCCATTCCAGTATTGAGTAAGATTCCTTTTCTCTATGCCACAGATATGTAGCTTCTTCAGTATCTAGCGTTTCCAATATTATATGCATCTGTTCTTCACCACAAAGTAGAAAAACGAATGAAAAAGGGTGAAGTATAAACCTGATTTTTAGTATATCTCTAGCATGATGTTCTGCCAAGTATCTAAGTTGATAATAGTGTTTGAACTGTTTTTGTTTCAAAATATCTTTTAATAATTCTTCCCCTGAGTCATATAGAGAATTCAATTCTGAAGCATCATAATAAACAGGATTTTCCTGGTTACTTAAATTACGACTTAATCTGCTTAAAAATTTCTTATCAACAAAACGGAAACGAACGCCATCTATCAACTCCTTATTTATTTTATCTAGATCCTTAGATGTTGCCAATTGCGATAATAATTCATTGCCCTTATATTCAACGGAAATATTAACCAGTATTGTTTTTGAGTGTAATGTTTTAATAAAAGAAGGTTTGAGAACCTCAAACTCAGGTCGCATTTCATTGTTTTCAATTTCAAATTCTAACGATGAATTAACTTCAGTTAAAGGATAGGAAAAAGCAATACTACCATACCTGAATTCCAAAATATCGATCGGAATTTTCAACTCTTTATTTATCAGTACTATATCCTTCTCTTTTACTGCACCATCTTCAACTGCATCATCAAATAATGTAATTTGGCTCTGTAATTTTCTATAATATGCATTCCGCTTAAGAAAAAGTTTATTGAGGTAATCAATTTCAATATCTCGATAATCATAGATAGTTGGTGTTGTATCCGAACGCTGCACCCTTCCAATATATTGTATCAGTTTGCCCTCAAAAGAAAACGGATAAACCAAGAATAAACAATTTACATTTTGCAAATCAGTACCCTCGCCAAAAAACTGCCCCGTTGTTATTAATGCCTGATAATTTCCATCACGGAGAATTTTCCATTTGGTTTTTAGATTTCCCCCTGAATCTTCACCTGAAAGTGTAACCACTTCATAAGATTGTTTCAGGTATTGATATAACGAATCTATATGCTCTTTTCTTTCTGTAATAATTACTGCCTTTCTTCCTGTTTTCAGTTCTGTATCAATATCCTTTAAAATCAATTGATTTCTGGATGAATCATGAACTAATATTTTAGACAAAGTTTCAAACTTGTCTGTGCGGGAATTAAAGGGCACATTAAATGAAGTAGTACGAATGACTATTTTCGGATTCACTTTATTGCCAGTATCAATCGGTTTTATTTCTGAAATAATTTCTCCTAAATGAATAAAAATCACTTTCCCTTCATTATATTTTCTGAATGGTGTGGCAGTGAGTCCATATAAATAAAAGCTATTAAATTTCGAAAGTGTATTTCGATACGTAGCAGCCGGAATATGGTGGCACTCATCTACTAAGATTACTCCAAATGCATCACAAACGTTTTTACTGCCAATTTTTTCTATTTCTTTGGTCAAACTTTGTATTGTAGCTATAGTAATCTTTTTACCAATTTTCACTTTTCCTCTTTCAATTTTACCGATTTCATTTTTGGGAATATTTAAAAAGGCTTCAATCCGTTCTATCCATTGATTAGCCAACTCCTTCCTATGAACAACTATTAATGCGGGTTGCTTTTTTTCTGCTATTATTTTCAATCCAATTACGGTTTTGCCTGAACCTGGCGGAGCTACAATTATACCAATGTCTTTTTTAAAAGATGCTTCTATAGTCGCTGTTTGATAAGGTCTCAATTGTACATTAAATAAATAATCAACAGTAACATGCTTTTTTCTTTCGTCTATAAAATCATATTCAATACTTTTTTGCTTGCAAAACCTAATAACTCTTCCAATAAATCCTTTGGGAAGTATTACAAAATTTATTGTCTCTTCGATGAACTTAAAATATTGCTTTGTACCAAAAGTGTTTCTTCCAGATTTCTTTTTTACAAAAAATTCAGTATTAGCAAAATTCAATTCCTCCTTTAAAAAGTTAGTTAGGGCAATTGGAATTGTATTCCGGCTTATTTGTATCTGATTATCTAAGGTTATAGTTAGTTTACTTGATGCTACTTGCTGAGTTTGTTTCCCAATTTCTACACTATCAATTTTATTGAAAAGATCATCAAATTTAGCTTTTGAAACCCTTTCAATACCTTTTAGAAATTGCCATTGATCGTTAAAAGGCTGCCATGTATTGACATCAATAAAACAACTATTTCCCTGTTGCAAGGAATTTTTATACAAAGGCAACGCAATAAGATTACCCAATCCCTTACCTGAATGAAAATCTTGGTTCGGAAACAATCTGTCAAAACTTGAATCTCGATCAAATTGCGAAATAATATTAGCTTCTAGTAAAAGAGCAAGAACAACTTTACGAGCCAAAAGTGAAGCAAGAGGTTCTTTAAAAAAAATCCATACATGCCCACCATTTCCAGATCGTGAACGCTCAAGATAAGCAGGAATGTTTTTCTCTTTACAGACTTTTAAAACTATTTGGCATTCGCCTATCCAGTTTCCTTCATCAAAATCTACAGCAATAAACCAAGAAGTATTGTCTTGCAATAATGGATATATACCAATTAATTGCTCCCCATTTAGATGCTTTTTAATTTGTTCATCTGTTAAAGGCAAATAAGTTTTGTCTGAAAAATTTTGGAATGTCCCTCCTTTTATTCTATGAGTTCGAAACCTATATGGATCAAAGAAATAAGCAGGCATATAGCCACTTCTATTTTCTTTCTCCCATCGTATTGCAAAGACATCGTTGCGCCCTCTGAAAACTGTCTTAAATATATTTACATGTTCGCCTGAAATCATTTATAAAATAGTAGAGCATTTAAATCCCATTGCAAATCTAATCTTGGTAAATATAAAAAAAATAAAGTAGCACCGCGATACAGGAAACACCCTCACACATTTTTCGCAGCACCTATTGAACATTGACCCTATTAGTGCTTTTAGCGAAAAAAGTAAAGGAATAGTAATAATTTACGACTAAATTCGTAGTTATAAATATTTGACCCGCCATATTTATAACTTCAAACCCGCTTCACATAAACAGTTCCCTTCTTCTCACCTGCTTTGCTTATCATTTGTTGCTGCACTAATAATTGTAAATCTTTTTTTAGTGTATTAATTGAAACATCAGGATATGCTTTTGCAATATCTCCTAATTTAACTGGTTGATTTGTTTCAATGTATTGTTGTATTTGTTGTTGTCTTTCATTAATATAATTGCCTCTCTCTTTATAAGAAGAATATTTGACCTCTAACTTTTCAATTAATATTTCAAGGTTGCTTAGAAAAAATAAGATCCATTCGCTGATGATTTCTTTATCTGTTCCTCTGTTACTTTGATCATGCATCAATGTTTGATAGTATTCTTTTTTCCGCTCTTCAATAATGTGTTCAAATGAAATGTATTGAGCAAATTCATATCCACTCTTTAGTAATAATAATGTTGTAAGTAATCTTGACAGTCTTCCGTTACCATCTTGAAAAGGGTGTATAGATAAAAATTCATACACGCATAATCCTATCACCAATAATGGATGAACAGTTGATTCTTTTAATGATTGATTTACCCAGTCAATCATTTCTTGCATTTCTTTTTGTGTGAGATGCGGTGCTGTTGTATTGAATATTGTTCGCTGACTTCCATCAGGATAATTTGCAACAACTGAATTAGGTAAATTTTTATAGGCTCCTTTATGTCTCTGATCCTTGCTGCTATACTTTAATAAAATTGTGTGCAGTTGCAGAATGTATGATTCTGATAATTGTATACTTGCCGCATTATCTAAAATAATATCCAATGCTTCATAATAACCGAATACTTCTTCTTCATCTCTACTTTTAAATTCAGTGACCTTGATGTTGTTTATCAACTGCTGTACTTCATCATCATTTAAGACAGCTCCTTCTATTCTCGTTGATGATCCAATACTTTCAATAGTAGCAATCTTTCTTAGTTCCCGTAAATAACGATCGCTTTTATTTTCAATGCTGCTCCACTTACCTTTAAATGCATCAATCTTACCAATAGACTGTATTACCTTTTGCATGGTCACTATATCGAAAGCAAGTTTTGAGTTAAGCATATATCCTTATTTTACCTTTATTTTATCCATAAAAGTAGTAATTTTATTGAAATATCCTTATTTTATCCTTATTTTATCTATAAATAGTTGAAGGGTTCTGACTTTGTTTGTGTTTTATTTCTGTTACTACTCCCCAAAATCCCTGTATCATATTGTATTATTGAGTATCACCAAAATGCCGATTTTCCTACTATTTTAAAAATAGTAACCGTTATAGTCACAACAATAAGGCTACTAAAGGGGAAGGAAGGCAAGAAAAGGCAAATGAAATACACTGATAATGAATGTAATCACCGTAGAACGCGCATCTATCGTGAAGGGGCTATTTCCCGATACAAAATTTAGAAAAGATATAATCCAATTGATCTTCATTGGTAACCTCCCCTGTTATAGAACCCAAGTAATATAGGCATTGACGAATATCAAGAGCCAACAGATCGCCGGCAATATTATCATCCAATCCTTTTTGAACATCCAGTAAAGCAACACTTAACTTCTGCAAAGCTTCAAAATGTCTTGTATTAGTTACAACAGTTGATTCTGTATTGATATCACCTTTAATTGCAATTGTTACCAATGATTTTTTTAACTGATCAATACATGAATTCTCTTTTGCAGAAATGAAAATAATATTATTGGAAGATGCAAATTTTTCAGTTGAAAAATTTGCATTCAAATCCGTTTTATTCCCAACCAATAGATAATTGATATTATTTTGTTTCAATTCATCTTCTCTTTTTTTTAATTCATCAGCATCCATTTCATTCACATCAAATAAATAGATCACTACATCTGCCTGATGCATTTTTTCGAGGCTTCTTTCTACACCGATACTTTCAATTGTATCTTTTGTATGATGTCGAATTCCTGCAGTATCAATTAATCTGAATAATACACCATCTATATTCAAGAGTTCCTCTATCGTATCTCTTGTAGTGCCGGCAATTGCACTTACAATGGCTCTGTTCTCGTTCAACAAAGTATTTAACAATGTTGACTTCCCTGCATTGGGTTTTCCGATTATAGCAACCTGCACACCATTCTTAATTACATTTCCCAATGCAAAAGATTGTAAAAGTTGCTCCGTGTTTTGATGAAGTGCATTTATTAATTCATACAACTTTTTTCTGTCTGCAAACTCTACATCTTCCTGTGAAAAATCCAATTCCAGTTCAATCATTGCAGAAAAACGGATCAATTGTTCTCGTAATTGACGAAGCGAGTTTGAAAATCCGCCACGCATATTTTTTAATGCCGCATTTTTACTGGCTTCGGTATTGCTTGCAATTAAATCTGCAACTGCTTCAGCTTGTGCCAGGTCCAATTTGCCTTTCAGAAAAGCTCTTTGTGTAAATTCACCTGCCTTTGCCATTCTTACGCCTTTCGATAAAATAGATTGAATGATCTTTTCCTGAATAAAAGGAGAACCGTGGCAACTGATCTCAATTACATTTTCGCCTGTGTAAGATTTTGGTGCTTTAAATAATGAAATCACTACTTCGTCAAGCAATTCATTTCCATCTTTCAGTACACCTACATGTAATGTATGTGATGATTGTTCTCCGAGATTTTTGGATGGAAACATAGTATTGATCACATCAATTGCTTTATCACCGCTGATTCGAATAACGCCAATAGCACCAATTCCTTGTGGAGTAGCTAAAGCAACAATGGTATCATCCCAACCGGAAAGTTTACCGAGCATTTATTTTTTTTTCAAAAATAGATGAAAGCAGCTGTACAAAACGAAATGGGTTGCTCATTATTCATGAACAACCCATTTTCTTTAAAACATAAGAAATTTAATCATTGGATTCAGCAACAACAAAAATGATATTCTGAATATGTCTGTAATTTACATTTCGTCCGTTTTGAACAGCGGGTTTCCAGTTCGGTCCTTTTTTAATAACTCTTATTGCTTCTTCTTTTGTTCCGTAACCGGGATCATTCTCAGCTCGTACATCACTGATCACACCTGTTTTGTCAACCAAAAAAGATAATGTAACAACATATTTTCCATAAGGTGCACCGTTTTGAACAGGGAGATCTCTGTTCAAATTACGTTCGAGATATTTTGTCCATGCTGTTACACCGCCCGGAAATTCTGCAGGTATTTCCACAATGGTATAAATCTTATCATAATCTTCTTCAGGCTTGGGTGCTGTAACAACACCTGTACCTTTTGATTCTACCGGCGCTGCAATCAAGCCTTCATCTTTTACCCCTTCCTGATTAATGGTACCGATTTTTGTATCTTCCATTTTTGCCACTTCTTTCACTTCATCTTCTTCTCTTACTTCTTCATCCTTTACAATTTTAGGAGGAGTGAATTTAGTGATCTCCACTTTAGGCGGTTCTTGTTTAGGAGGAGGTGGTGGCGGTGGCTCAGGTTTTTTATCTTCTTGTTTAAGATCTTCCAATGAAACATCTTTCACATACATCTGCTCATTTTTTTTTGCTGATTTAAGTGAAAGCAATTGTGGAATACCAATTGTAACAACACAAAGTGCAGTTGTTATCAATAATGCTTCCATTAGTCTTCTCGGATAAGTTTTACGGAGATTGTATGCACCGTAATTTTTATTTCTGCCGTCAAAAATGATATCCAGCAGATCGGCGGAAAGGATTTTACCTACTTCCATCTTTGAAAGTTTTAAGGTGATTATTTTATCACCTGTAACCTTGTTGACAGATGCACTTTTTCTTTGGCAAGAGGAGCAACGTTTACAGGACTATTTTACAGTACAAAATAAAAAAAATCCCTTCTAAAAAAGAAGGGATTAAATCATTGTTTATATGATTGAAATGCTTTATAAAGTTGCTTATTCTTCTGAAACCACAAATGTAATACCTTGTTTGTGACGATAAATTACATTTCGTCCGTTTTGAACAGCAGGCTTCCAGGATGGCCCTCGTTTAATAACTCTTATTGCTTCGTCTTTTGTGCCGTAGCCTGGGTCATTTTCTGCAGCGACATCGCTGATACCGCCGCTTTTATCAACTATAAAAGTTACATACACGGTATATTTTCCGGGAGGTGCTCCATTTTCAACAGGCAAGTCCCTGTTAAGATTTCTTTCAAGATATTTTTGCCATGCAGGTAAGCCGCCAGGAAACTCAGCAGGAATCTGAACTACAGTAAAAACTTTATCGTAGTCTTCTTCTTTAGGAGCTTCTACAACACCAGTACCTTTCTCAACAACAGGTGCAACAACACCCTGATCCTTTTCACCTTCCTGATTGATGGTACCAATCTTGGTGTCTTCTAATTTTTCCACCTCTTTGATTTCTTCATCAGGCTTTACTTCTTCATCCTTTACAATTTTGGGAGGAGTGAATTTAGTAATCTCAACCTTTGGAGGTTCCTGTTTTGGAGGAGGAGGAGGTGGTGGTGGTTCAGGCTTTTTCTCCTCTGTTTTCATATTTTCCAATGAAACGTCCTGAACCAGGATATCATTGTGCTTCTTCTTAACAGAATTGGCCAGTAAAGAGCCAAAAATCAGCACAACACAAATTGATACAGTTCCTATTAAAGCATACTGAAGACGCTTATTATAAGTTCTGCGCAAGTTATATGCGCCATATTCTTTGTCTCTTCCCTCAAAAAGAATATCAAGGAAATCGGCGGTTAAAATTTTATTTACTTCCATTTGTTAGGTCTTTAATAATAAGATTCAAATTGCTGAGAATTTCATAAATTAATTAGCAGGTGCTGAAGCTTCAGAGAGTTTTACCAATTTATTTTCTACATCCGAAATATCAACCAATGCATAACGCTTAATAACATTAACAGACATTTCATCTAAAATATCTACCACGTTTTTATAGGTACACTCATCACCCGGCTTAATTACAATTACCAAATCTTTTTCATTTGTATTTGCTTTTTTGCGAAGAATGGCATTACGTATTCCATCATCACCTGACCCGAAATTGGCAGATTTAAAATTGGCAGAGGCATTCGCTGTATTTAATATTCCTTCATAGTAAAAGACATGATTATCCTTTCCTAAAAGGATAGTAAATGCTCCGGATTCTTTTGCTTTATTCTGATCTTCCGGTTTATCGGCATCTTTAGGTAAAAAAAGCCGCATAGCCGTTGGCTGACTCATGGTTGTTGTGAAAATGAAAAACGTAATGAGCAGAAAGCCAAGATCCACCATGGGTGTTAAATCCACACGTGTAGATAGTTTTTTCGCTTTTTTGACCCCTGGGCCTTTTTTATGTCCACCGCCACTCGAGGTATCTAATTCTGCCATAATGCAGTCATTTTTTTGTTAGAAATAATGTTTACTTATCTAGTCATCTCTCTTTTCACCTTTCTGATTATTCTTCCATAATTCTGAGCCTATGGGAACGCTTTCGGGATTAGTGACCATTTGAAATTTTAAGAAGTCATTCTTTTTGAATGCATCTATCACGCTTTTGAAAGCGGGATATTTTGCAAGATTATCTCCTTTTAACAAAAGGTTCATCTTTTTCCCCTGATAGGCATCATTTACTAAACGCATCCATTCAATCATTTCGTTAGATCCCTTTGTAGAATCAGTAGGTATACCAGGCAAGGCATCTCCTTTTCTGCTTTCCTCAGGGATTTCAAGAAACGATTTCAGTTGGCTGAAAGATCCACCAATAAAAGCAGCTTTCTTAAAGGCGGCTACATTTAATCCCAGATTTTTGGTTGTGTTCAGCGTATTGGCAATATATTCTTTCTTTTGTTCATCATCCAGAGAAAGAAAAACCTTGCCGTTTTTATCTAAGGTAACAAGTACAATATCCTTATCAGGAGCTGCTTTTGCCGCCACTGAGTTTGGTGTGGTAACGGTTATGGCTTCAGCCGGTTTAAACTTTGTTGTTAAGATAAAAAATGACAACAAAAGAAAGGCCACGTCGCACATCGCCGTCATATCTATGTTTGTACTCTTTCGAGGTATCTTAGGTCTGGCCATTGTTTGTTATTTAAAAAATGTTTTCACAATTAAAGATTCAAAACTTTTCACTTTCCATAAATAATCTGCGATTATTTATAATTGGCAGCAAAGCTTTGAGTTAAGGTGAAACCAGATTCGTCAATACCATAAGTTACAGCATCGATTTTTGTTGTAAAGATGTTGTAGAATACAATTGCCACAGCAGATGTACCGATACCCAAAGCCGTATTAAACAAGGCTTCAGAAATACCTTGAGATAACTGACGTGCAGCTTCTCCACCACCTTCGTCACCTAATTTAGAGAATGAACGGATCATACCCATTACCGTACCCAACAGACCTAATAAGGTTGCAATAGATGCAATTGTTGATAAGAATACGAGATTCTTTTCGAGCATTGGCAATTCAAGAGCTGTTGCTTCTTCTACTTCTTTCTGAATGCCTAATATTTTTTGTTCCGTTGCCAATTCGGTGTTATGAATCATTTCTTTGTATCTGCGTAAACCGGCTTTCATTACATTGCCAACACTTCCTTTTTGTTTATCGCATTCTACAATTGCTTTGTCAACATCTTTATTTGCCAAATGAAATTGCACTTTACGGATAAATTCAGGAATGCTTCCAGTACCTGAAGCTTTTGAAACAGTTAAAAATCTTTCAATAACGAAAGTGATAACAGTCAAAAACGCACCAATCAATAATGGTACAAGAATACCACCTTCATACATTTTTACTAATGCGCCCTTTGGATTTGCATGATCAGGCCAAAACCAATGGCTTGCATCTTGATCGGGTTTCATAAAATTGGAAGGAGCTCCTAACACAAAACGCCAGATTAAATAACCTAATACGATACAGGAAATAGGAGCAATCAATGAGATTAAATTACCACTCTTCTTCGGTTGAACAGAAGTTGTTGCTTTGGGAGCAGCAGCGGCAGTTGGTTTGATGTCAGCCATGGTCAATTGATTTTTAGTTTTTAGAAATTACAATAATAAAAAAATTTGTGTCTACAATTCTACTGAAAAATGTTTTGAAAACACAAAACATTGTTTCAAAAGTTTTTAAAAGGGCTTACAAATTAGGTATTTTATCCAAAGGAACAAACAAGTTTTCGGTACAAACAGAAAAATATCTGTTAAGCTGAATACTTACATTTATTCGATCTAATAAGTGGTACAGAATTTACACCCATTCAGAGGCAAAGTAGTGAATATTTCGATGCAGCCAATCAGATTGAAAAATAAAAAATCTTTCCCTTTTAATAACGCCTGTTAGCTTTTTTTGAGAAGCTACATTAATGGTTTAACTTCCATTTATCAATGATTTTTACAAATATTGCTATGCTATTAACGATATTGCACCTGCCTTTATAACAAACGTTTGCAGCCCTGTTTTCTTTCATCAAAACTAACCCGGATAATGAAATATCTTTCTATTATATTCCTAAGCTGCCTCGTTTCTTTTTCTTTTGCACAAAATAAAATTTTTGTTGCCGGCACTGTAAAAGACAGCATTTCGGGCAGCCCTTTATCCTTCGCCAGCATAACAAATATAAGCACCCATCAAACGGTGCTGTCTGATAAGAATGGCTTTTTTAAAATAGCCGTTTCACTAAACCAGCTTTTATCTTTCGCCTATGTTGGATATAATTTTGATACTGTCTTGGTGAATGAAAAAATTCTGCAAAAAGATACTTTGCATTTATTACTGCGTCCTCTCACAAAAAGTTTGGCTGAGGTTACCGTGTACAGCAATATGAAATTCTCTGCTTATCAGTCAGACAGCTTAAAAAGGAGAAATGATTTTTTTCAGACGATAGGTGATTACACATTACCGGTTTTTTCAAATGGTAATTCCGGTTCTGGAATCGGCTTAAACCTTGACCGTTTTTACGGCAGAGAGAAAAGGAAAAGAAAAATAATTGATTTGTTTGACCAAATGGAACAGGAGCAATATATCAATTATCGGTTTACTCCCGCATTGGTAAATAAGTACACCACACTTTCTACCGATTCGCTGAGTTTATTCGTTCAACAATACCGCCCTTCTTATACCTGGCTTCGTAAACACACGGAGGAAGAAGATGTACTTTATTACATCAACGATAAATTGAAATTATTTTTTAAGCGAAAAGAAAAATAATTATTCGTATCGTAAAGCATTGATAGGATTTAATTTCGCTGCTTTCATGGCCGGATAAATACCTGCAGCCAATCCTACTAAAGAACAAATTAAAATACCGCCAATCACCCATGCCCACGGCACAACAAATCCTGTATTCATAAATGAAGCAAAAAGATTACCTACCAAAACGCCGAGAATAATTCCGCATAAAGCACCCATCAGACTGATGATCATGCTTTCAAATAAAAATTGCTGACGAACATTTCTGCTTTTACCGCCAATCGCTTTTATTAATCCAACTTCACGTGTCCTTTCATTTACAGCAACCAACATGATGTTCATCAAGCCGATGGCAGCACCAATTAATGTGATCATACCAATCGCTCCTGCAGAACCTGTGATCCCACTTAATAATGAAATAAATAGTTCAGCGAATTTGTCGCTTTTTTCAATCACAAAATTATCCGCATCGGTTGGTTGTAATTTTCTTACGGCTCTAAAAACAGATGTGCTTTCGCCAACTGCGGGATCAAGCTGTGTAACATTATCAACCATGATCCCTATTAAAAAAGATTTGGCTGAATTTTGTAAACGTCTTGCATTGTTATATGAAGTGATGATCACATCATCTTGGCGAAGCATCGCACTGGAACCTTTGCTTTTCAACAAACCGATCACACGGTAAGGCATACCGCCAACCCGAATGATCTTATCGATACATTTTTCAGGATTATTACCAAATAATTTTGTTGCCACATTATTGCCAAGCAAACAAACACTTCTGCCACTATTCACATCTAAGTTGTTGAGGTTTCTTCCTTCAACAATAGTAAATGCATTTACGGCCAGATAATTTTCATCACCACCCCAAATATTTACAACAGGATTTGTTTTTTTGTCAAGATAGCGACATTCCTGACTGTTTGGACCTCGTAAATAAATACATACCTGTGCAGGAAATTTAAAATTCTCTTTAAAATATTCTGCGTCGTTCTTAACAATGTATTTATTGAGGTTTGACTTTTTTTCTTTCTTGCCTCGTTGTGTTTTGGTAACCTGATCACCTCTTCCGCCAAAATGAACATTCGATTCTTTAAAGCGTATACTGAAAGCATTCGCCCCCATGGAAGAAAAACTTTCTTTTAAACTTTGATTCATTGCCTGAATAGCGGTAATGATACCGATCAACGCCATAATACCAAATGCAATAATGGCAACGGTAATACCGGTACGGAGTTTATTTCCTTTTACCGTTCTGAATGCTAATTGAAAAGAATCAACGATTGTCATGTAAATATTTTATTCAACAACTGAATAAAGATAATTGAGATTCTTAAATACCATCAAAGAAAATGATGAGGGGAATATTTTAAGGATAAAATTCAATCACCAAATCATTTCTGCTTAAAAATAGAACCAGGTAAGAAGTAACGAAGGGTTAATCCCTATCAGAATGATGAGTGCAGCCAATACTACCAAAATAGCTTTAAAGTTACTGCTGATCTCACTTGTTTCGGCTTCTCCTTCTTTAAAATACATAGCTTGAATAACACGGAAATAATAATAAACACTAACTGCGGCAAATAAGACTGCAACGATGACAAGCCACAATGCACCATGTCCATAAGTTTTCAAAGCAGAAGCAAGCATATAATATTTTGCAAAGAATCCGGCTGTTAAAGGAATCCCGGCTAATGATAATAAAAACACTGTGTTGGTTGCGGCGAGTATCGGTTGCTTTTTAGCAAGTCCGTTATAACCATCGAAAGTATAGTCCTTCATCTTTATCAAAATGGCGAAAATACCGATGGTGGCTATACTGTAAGCTGTAGCATATAATAAAATACCTTCTGCGCTAAGATCATTGTTTCCGTACAATGCAAACAGCATGAAGCCTGCCTGAGCTATACTGGAATAAGCAAGCATTCGTTTTACGCTTTGCTGAAATACGGCCGTTATATTTCCAACCAATAAAGTGGCAATGATTATCGCAGGAAGAATTATTATTGAAGACGGGCCTAAGTCTGCGATCCGGATTCCGAACAATTTTATGAATGCAATAAATCCTGCTGCTTTAACAATGGTTGCCATAAAAGAAGTAAATACACTCGGAGCACCATCGTACACATCAGGGGTCCAAAAATGAAAAGGGGCAGCAGAAACTTTAAATGCCATTGAAATAAATATCATTAACAATCCCAGAGGTGCCAGAATACCGTAATTATATGCATTGCCATTACTGGCAGCATGATTATATTCTAAATTAAAATTTCCCGAAGCGCCATATAATAAAGCAATGCCCATTAACATGATGCCTGTTGAGAATGCTCCCATCAAAAAATATTTCAAAGAAGCTTCATTACTTTTTAAATTCTTTTTATCCGAGCCTGTAAGGATGTATAAAGGAATGGACATGATCTCTACTCCCAGAAACAACATCAGCAAAGTGTTATAAGATGATAAGATCGTTATCCCACAGAGCGAGAAGAATATCAATGCAAAATATTCAGCCGGATAATTGCCCACTTTCACAATATCGCTTCCACTTAAAATAACATACAATAAAGTTGCTGCAATGGCAATGCTGTTAAAAAATAATCCGAATTTATCAAAGCGCAACATATTATGCGTATCGATATCGAAACTATAAACAGTGTAAGTGTTCAATAAATTGCCAAGCAGTAAAATCAATAATCCGACAACAGCAATATTTCTGATGGCATATCTATTCTGAATGAGGATGCTGCTGAACATCATCACCACACCTAATAAAGCAGAAATTATAATAGCGTTCATATCGAGTTATAAGTTATAAGTTTTGAGTTATGAGTTGATATGATTTACAACCCTACCCTATCACTTTAACGATTTATCAAAATTGTGTTTACAGTATCCTTGGTTAAATTAATTAATGGTTCCGGATACACGCCCAATACTAAAACAACAACAACCAAAACTATCAGTATCCATTGCACATTGTTTTTTGCATCATGCGCATTAACAGTTATTGAAACTGTATTTCCGTAAAATATTTTTTGAATCATATTCAACGTATAAACCGCTGCCAGTATGATGCTTATTCCTGCAATTGCAGCAAACCAAACATTATATTGGAACAAACCGTTGAACATTAAAAATTCTCCCACAAATGCATTGGTCAATGGTAAAGCTATATTTGCCAATGCCATTACAACCAACAATATTGCTAATGTTGGCGCTTTTTGTGCAAGGCCACCCAGCTCACTTAATTTGCGTGTGCCTAATTGTTGTTCTATCACATCTGCCACAACCCATAATCCAATGACATTAATTCCATGATTGAACATTTGTATCATCACTCCTTCCAAACCAATTTTATTATGCGTAAATATGGCTGCACACATTAAGCCGATATGTGCGATGGATGAATAGGCAATCAATCTTTTGATATCATCCTGCTGAATAGCGATCAATGAAGCATAGATCATTCCGATAACAGAGAAAATAATGATCACAGTGCTGAAATGTGCCATTGCATCAGGGAAAATCGGTATCAACCAGCGAATCACTGCAAAGATTCCCATCTTCACCATCACACCACTCAATATCATGGTTACTGCTGTTGGGGATTGTTCGTAAGTATCAGGCTGCCATGTATGAAAAGGAAATACCGGCATCTTGATAGCGAATGCAATAAAGAATAACCAGAAAACGACATTCTGATCTTTTACTGATAAATGTAAACTGTACAAAGATTTTATTGCGAATGAATGATCGGGAGTTTGAAAATACAAATACAAAATACCGGCAAGCATTAAAAGCGAACCGATGAATGTATAAATAAAAAATTTAAACGTAACTGCAATTCTTTTTTCTCCGCCCCAAATAGAACATAAAAAATAAACGGGTATCAATGCCAATTCCCAGAAGAAATAAAATAACAATGCATCTGCTGCAAGAAAAACGCCCATCAATCCTGCTTGTGTTAAAAGCATCAATGCATAAAAACTTCCTGACTGTTTATGATTGTTTTTATAGGTTGTTGCAAATACAACGGGAAAAGAAATGGCAGTTAATAAAGTAAGCATTTTGCCCATGCCGTCTAATTCAAGACTGAAGCGACTTCCCAAAGCAGGTAACCATGCAACATCAAAATTAGATTCGGTTTTATGATCGTATATAATCAACCCGCTGCTAACAACTGCCAACGTAATTAACGATGAAAGCAGCGACCAACTCTTAGCGGCTCTTTCATCTTTCAAAAAGAAAGTCACCAATCCGCTTAACAAAGGAATCAATATCAATAAAACTGGAATCATATTTCTATTCGCCTTTCAGCTTTTAAAAAAGTGTACTGAAAAATTTATAAATATATCCGTCATTCACCCAAATCAACACCACCACGATTATCGCCAATACCATAAATAAAATATAACCGCTCACTAATCCGCTTTGGATCAAACGCAATTGTCTGGATGAATAATTCACCAACTTACCTACACCATTCACCCCACCATCAATGATATTTTTTTCAATAATATTTTTTAAGAATTTACCTTTTGCTAGAGTAGTTTTCACAAATACTGTATCATACAATTCATCCACATACCATTTGTTGGATAAAACTTTTCCAAAACCTGTTGCTTCTTCCAATTCAGGGTTTTTACTGAATTTATTGATGGCAAAAATGATCGCGATTGCAGCTACTGCAACAGAAATTCCCATCAACAAATATTCTGTGCTATGTTCAATATGATGTTCGACTTCTGTTGTGATAACCGGAGATAAAAAAGATCTTAATTCATGATGACCACCTAAAATTTCAGGCACTCCAACAAATCCTCCGATCACACTTAACAATGCCAATACAATTAAAGGAATGGTCATGGCAGAAGGGCTTTCATGCAAATGATGTTCCTGATCATGTGTTCCTCTGAATGTTCCTAAAAAAGTTGTTGCATATAAACGGAACATATAGAATGCAGTCATCGCAGCTCCTGCAACCCCTAATCCCCAATAAATCGGATTCTTTGCAAATGCAGCCGCTAATATTTCGTCTTTAGAAAAGAAACCGCTGAAAGGAGGAATACCGGAGATGGCAATACATCCCAATAAAAAAGTGATGTGCGTGATGGGTAAATATTTTTTCAATCCGCCCATTTTACGAATGTCTTGTTCGTGATGCATGGCATGAATAACTGAACCGGCAGCCAAGAATAATAAAGCTTTGAAGAATGCATGTGTCATTACATGAAACACAGCACCTGTGTATGCACCAACACCTAATCCTAAAAACATATAACCTAACTGACTGACTGTTGAATAAGCTAATACTTTTTTAATATCATTTTGTTTGAGTGCAATTGTTGCGCTGAACAATGCAGTTGTTAATCCAATGATTGCAACTAAATTCATGGTCACTTCACTCATGGAATATAAAACGTTGCTGCGTGCGATCATATAGATACCTGCAGTAACCATAGTGGCAGCATGTATCAATGCAGATACAGGTGTTGGACCGGCCATTGCATCGGGTAACCAAGTGTACAAAGGAATTTGTGCACTTTTCCCCATCGCGCCAACAAATAATAAAATCGTTATTCCTGTAACATCAAAAGAACTTAATGAAGAGGCATGAGCAAACACATCACTGTAAGTTGCTGTTCCTAATTTTTGTATCAACCAAAATACAGCTAATAAAAAACCAAGATCGCCAATGCGGTTCATCACAAAAGCTTTCTTTGCTGCATAATTGAAATTGTCGTTCTTAAACCAAAACCCGATCAATAAATAAGAACATAATCCAACACCTTCCCAACCAATGAACATGATCACATAATTGGCGCCCATCACCAATAACAACATGGAGAAGATGAATAAATTAAGATAGGCAAAATATCTTCCAAAATGTTGTGGTTCTTCATCATTCATGTAAGCGGTTGAATACACATGAATGAGAAATCCAACTCCTGTAATAATTAATAAGAATAAAGATGACAAAGCATCTATCTGAAATGCAAAAGGAATTTTTAATGAATCAACATTGATGAAATTAAAATAATCAACTACAAAACCACCATGCGACTTTACATCAAAAAATAAAACAAGGCTCACAACAAATGATGCCAATACTGCACCACTTCCAATGATACCTATCAATGATTTGGAAAGTGATTTTCTTCCCAAACCATTAATCAAAAAACCGATTAACGGAAACAACGGAACTAAGTAAACTAAATTATTCATATCCTATTTAAATGCTAAATGCAGAATGCAAAACGCAAAACGCGTTCAGTTTTCTGCGTTCAGCTTAGTTTTTAAGTCTATTTAAAAAATTCACATCCACCGAATGTGTATTACGATACATCATCACTATGATCGCCAATCCCACACTTACTTCTGCTGCTGCAACCACCATGATAAAGAAAACAAATAATTGTGCATCGGTCCCTGCGGCTGATGCTTTATCATTCACAACTGCAATAGCATGATGCATTTTTGAAAATGCAACTAACAATAAATTCACTGCATTGAGCATTAATTCAATGCACATGAAAACAATGATCACATTTCTGCGAACCAACACTCCCACAATTCCGATACAGAATAATGCTAACGATAAAATGATATAATATTGAATTGGCATATTGAACAAGTTTCAAGTTCCAAGTTACAAGTTACAAGTTCCAAGTTCCAAGTTTTATACTTGATCTTTGCTTCCTGTACCTTATATCTTTAAAAATTAATCTTTCTTTCCAATCACAATCGCACCAATCATCGCACTCAAAAACAACACGCTGCTGATTTCAAACGGCACCACATATTCATTGAACAATACTTTCCCCAGATTACCGATCAAGCCGATATCTCCTGTTTTTACTTCGGCTATCTTACCTGCGATTTCAGGTGATTGTCGTACCAATGATACCAATATCATCAATAAACATCCGCCCGAAATAGTACCTGCCAATTTCATCCACAGATTTTTTTGGGACTCCATGTCTTTATTCAGATTCATCAGCATGATCACAAATAAGAACAACACCATGATGGCTCCAGCATAAACGATCAAATTCACGATCGCTAAAAATTGTGCATTGAGTAAAATATAATGACCGGAAATGGCAAAGAAAACAGCGATCAGCCACAACACACTGTGAACAGGATTCTTACTGAATAATACCATCAACGCACTTACCAATGCAAGTGCAGATAAAAACCAGAATATTATTTGTGTAGCACTCATTTTATAATTTGCAAATTAGCAGATGTGTATATGTGCAGATTGACTTCCATTTGTACATTCGCACATTTGCAGATTTTTTAATTTTTTATTCCTTCCCCTTTCGCTGCTGCAAATTCTGCAGGCTGCGTTACAGGATCAGGTATCAACAAATCTTTTTTCCCATAAATAAAACTTTGTCTTGTAAAACTTGCCGGCGTAAATGTTTCACTTAAATAGATCGCATCTTTCGGACAAGCTTCTTCGCACAAACCACAGAATATGCAACGTAACATATTGATCTCATAACGTGCTGCATATTTTTCTTCCCGATATTTATTTTCTTCTCCGGGCAAACGTTCAGCAGCTTCCATTGTGATCGCTTCAGCCGGACAAGCAACAGCGCACAATCCGCAGGCAGTACATCTTTCACGACCTTCTTCATCTCTATTCAACACATGCAATCCGCGAAATACCGGACTGAATGGTCTTGTTTGTTCAGGATAATGAATGGTTGGTTGCTTCTTAAAAATATGGCTGAATGTGATCATCATTCCTTTCAGTATATTCCACAAGTATATACTTTCAAGGAACGTCATCGGTTTACGTTCCAATATTTTCGATCTGTTTGTTAATGCCTGCATACCCCTATCCCCTGAAGGGGGACAACCTTTTAAATGTTTGCAAAAATATTTTTATAAACTATTGATACCAACTTTATCTCACTCATCACTTCTCTTGCGTCGCACACTTTTACGGAATCAATTCAATTCAGCTTTTTTTCTATTTACCAAAACATGAAACAGTATCTCAGCAATTATTATAATAAATGCAACACTGATAAATCCCATAACCAAAAAAGAAGCCCCATCTTCATTAACCATTTTATTTTGACGTAAAAAACCAGTAAGAAATGCCCAAATAATATTAGCTGTGTATAACACAATCATAAGATTGCGCCAACTGCCTTTCAAATTTTTATTTGTCAAAATAAAAATACTCATATCATTATTTTTGCAACCACAAAATAACTGCACCGGTGATCAACATATTCGCCAATGCCAATGGTACTAATTTTTTCCATCCCAAATTCATCAATTGATCATATCTGAAACGCGGTACTGTCCACCTAACCCACATGAACAAGAAAATAAAGAAAACTATTTTCGCCATCAATGCAATGATGCCCACCAATGCTGCCACATTCGGTGATAATAAACTTTCATTCAAAAAGGGCACATCATAGCCGCCAAAGAATAATGTTGCCATGATCGCACTGCTGATAAACATGTTGATGTATTCGGAGAATAAATAGAACCCCAATTTCATGGAAGAATATTCCTGATGATACCCTGAATTCAATTCACTCTCAGCTTCAGGTAGATCAAATGGTGTACGGTTACATTCTGCAAAAGCGCAGATCAGAAAAATTAAAAATGCCAATGGCTGATACGCAATATTCCACAAATGACCCGGAGCCATTTGCTGTTTTACAATCTCGCCTAATTGCAATGTTCCGGTTGTCATCAACACTGCGATCATACTCAATCCCATCGCCAATTCATAACTGATGGCCTGAGATGCACCCCGCAACGCAGCAAGTAAAGAAAATTTATTATTCGATGCCCATCCTCCAATCATGATGCCATAAACACCGACGCTGGTAACTGCAAAAACGTACAACACACCTACATTGATATCTGCAATCTGTAAAGCAATTGTTCTTCCTGCTATTTCAAGTTTATTACCCCAGGGCACAACTGCACATGTCATCAATGCTGCCAGCATTGCCAAACCTGGACCTAACACAAATAATGCTTTATTCGAAGTGTTGGGAATGATCTCTTCTTTCATGATCAGTTTCAAACCATCAGCAAAGGGTTGAAATATTCCGAAAGGTCCGGCACGATTGGGTCCCGGCCTATCCTGCAAAATACCTGCTACTTTTCTTTCAGCAAAAGTCATGTACAATGCAATGCCTAAGCTTGCAAAAATGATCACTGCAATCAAGATCAGTTTCTCAGTAAATAATGCCCAGTCTATTGCGAGTAGTGTTGTCATTATTAAGCATTGGTCTTTTCAGAATGATTAAAAGTTTTTGATGTTGCCGGACCTTCTAACAAACTCAGTTCAATATCAGCAGCATTTACTTCACTTACCGAATGAATATCCATCAATAATTTAGGCCCCCTTCCATGCATCACTTTCGGCATTGTTTCGTTTGGTATTGTCAACCCCACATAATGACCTTGTGCAATAACTGAATGACGATTGACTTTTGAAGGCCCTTCGATCACCCAATCATTAATATGTTTCTTTTCGAAACGACAAGTGTTACAGATCCATCCGGGCTTGCCATCGGTTGTATCTTTTACTTCACCCCACTCATCTTTACGTGCTGTTACACGAAACACTTCATCACCTCTCATCCATAATTGAACTTGTCCGCTGCATGTTGGACAATCTCTGTGTGCATCAACAGGCTTTGTAAACCAAACACGATTTTTAAAACGGAATGTTTTATCGGTTAATGCACCCACCGGACAAACATCAATCACATTTCCGATGAAATCATGATCCAAATTTTTCTCGATAAATGTTGCAATTTCAGAATGATCGCCTCTATCTAACACGCCATGTTCTCTTTTATCCGTTAACTGATCTGCTGTGAACACACAACGATAACATAAAATGCAACGTGTCATGTGCAATTGAATATACGGACCGAGATCATGTTTTTTGAAAACTCTTTTTTGAAATTCGTAACGCGTTCCTTCTTTCCCATGCTCATAACTCAGATCCTGCAAATGACATTCACCTGCCTGATCACATATTGGACAATCAAGCGGATGATTCAATAATAAAAATTCAACAATGCCTACTCTTGCATCAATCACTTTTGGTGAAGTGATATTCTTTACTTCCATTCCATCCATTACCGTTGTTCTGCATGATGCAACTAATTTAGGCATGGGACGAGGATCTTTTTCAGAGCCTCTGCTCACTTCCACCAAACAGGTACGACATTTACCGCCACTGCCCTGCAGCTTGCTGTAATAACACATGGCAGGAGGTGCAACCTCTCCACCAATCTGTCGGGCAGCATTTAAAATAGTTGTTCCCGCTGGAACTTCTATTGTGATGTTGTCAATAGTTACTTTAAAAAGTTGATCACTCATAATGTTATGCTGTTACTGGCACATGTATTGCATCTGCATAATGCGCCAATCCATAATTTCTTTTTTGTGCTTCTTCTGCATGTGTTACATGCCATTCAAACTCGTCTCTGAAATGCCTGATCGCTGCTGCAACTGGCCATGCTGCTGCATCACCCAACGGACAAATCGTATTGCCTTCTATCTTACTCTGAATATCCCACAATAAATCAATATCGCTTATTTTACCTTGACCTTTTTCTAAACGCAATAATAATTTTTCCATCCATCCTGTTCCTTCACGGCAAGGTGAACATTGTCCGCAACTTTCATGACGATAGAATCTTGCCAATGTATACGTATTTTTTACCACGCATTGATCTTCATCCAATACAATGAATCCACCGCTACCCATCATACTACCTGTTGCAAAACCACCATCACTTAAACTTTCATAGTTCATGTAACGCGTTTCGCCTTTCGCTGTTTTCAATAATAAATTAGCAGGAAGAATAGGTACTGATGATCCACCTGGAATACAAGCTTTCAATCTTTTGCCATTTGGAATACCGCCGCAATATTCATCACTGTAAATAAATTCTTCTACGCTGATGGTCATATCAATTTCATACACACCGGGTTTGTTGATATTACCACAAGCTGAAATTAATTTTGTTCCTGTACTTTTTCCAACACCAATCTTTGCATATTCTTCTCCGCCCAAATTGATAATAGGAACAACTGATGCTAATGTCTCTACATTATTCACCACTGTTGGTCTCTGCCACAAACCCTTTACTGCCGGGAATGGTGGCTTCAATCTTGGATTGCCGCGTTTGCCTTCCAAACTTTCTATCAACGCAGTTTCTTCACCGCAGATATAAGCACCGGCACCGCGTTGTACATGTATCTCACAATCGAATCCGGTTCCTAAAATATTTTTTCCGAGCCAGCCATTTGCTTTTGCTTCGTTGATCGCATTTTCTAAAATATCAACGATCCATGCATATTCGCCACGGATATAAATATAAGTATCATGCGAACCCAATGCGTAAGAGGAAACAATCAAACCTTCGATCAATAAATGCGGAATGAATTCCATCAAATAACGATCTTTAAAAGTACCGGGTTCACTTTCATCTGCATTACAAACCAAGTGACGCGGAACGCCTTCCGGCTTTGCAATAAAACTCCATTTCATTCCCGCAGGAAACCCTGCACCGCCTCTTCCGCGCAATCCGCTTTTCTTCACTTCTTCCACAATGGCATCGGTGCTCATTGTCTTCAACGCCTTTTCCACACTGCGATAGCCTCCTTCACGACGGTACACTTCGTAAGAACGAATGCCTTCCACATGTGCTTTTTCTAATAATAGTTTTACTCCCATTGATCAGCTGTTCGCTATTTATTTTTTAATCAACTCTTATTCTTTGTTCAACATCGTTGCGTCGCACACTTGTACTGCAACAATTCTATCCGCCTATTTTTTCACTTCGCAGTCCAACATCCAATCTATACCAAATTTGTCTTTTACGATGCCATATTTATTTCCCCAAAATTGAATGGCCAAAGGCATAATTACCGTTCCGCCTTGAGCTAATTCCGAAAAAATATATTCCAATCTTTGTTCGTCGTTTAAGTGCAGAAACAATTGAACATTGATTGAATCCGGCAAATCCGTTTTCCGCATTCTATCCGAAATAATAATAACATTGTCATCAAATGAGATACGGGCATGCATTACTTTATTTGCATCTTTTTCATCCGTTGGAAAAGGAGCTTCGCCAAAGCGCATCATCATTTCGATGTTGCCATTGAAAATTTTTGTGTAAAAGTTCAACACTTCTTCCGCATTTCCATCAAATGATATGTAAGGATGCAATTTCATAAAATCATATTATCATTTTTCGCTGATACTTCTTCTTATTGTATCATCAAATTAAAGAAACCGCCTGTCTTGCCATTAATTTCCACGTTGCATTCTCTTTTATCCAAACCAACAGCATGCTGAAATTTAAATCAGATACCGAACCGTCTTTCTTATTTTCTTTTGCTTTAAAAAGATAACGCACAATAGCTGTCTTATCCTCAATAAAAATTTTAATATTCGAAACAACTGTATCGGTATAAACCGATTGGTTATGTGTTACTCCTTTGATCATTTCCTCTCTTGTTTGCAAGTTGCCATGCGAATGACCATAGGAAACAGTTTTTGCCAATAATTTTTCTAATGTCGCACTATCCTTTGTTCCAAAAACAGTATGACTCAATAAATAGGTTTTTTCGGTAAGCTCCTTTTCATCTTTTGTTTGAGCTTTTACCGCAATGAAGCAAAACAGAAAAATAAAACTAATTACTGCTTTCATTTTAATTAATTATTAGCTGTCGCATTTTTTCTGCATTCATTTATTATGGCATCAATCTTTTCTTTGGTCAGGTGTTCGCGATAATGCTTACCCATCTGCATCATCGGTGCATAACCGCAAGCACCCAAACATTCAACAGTTTTTAAAGTAAATAAACCATCTGCACTTGTTTCTCCCGGTTTGATCCCTAATGTATGTCCGATATATTTGATAATATCATCACTTCCACGCAACATACACGGACCTGTTTGACAAACCTCAAAAGTATATTTGCCAACAGGTTTTAAATTATACATGCTGTAAAATGTTGCCACTTCATACACTTCAATAGATTGCAATTGCAGAAGCTCTGCCACATAATCCAATGTTTCCGCACTTAACCAATTACCAAAACTTTCCTGTGCCAGATGCAACACAGGCAATAAAGCACTCTTCTGTTTTCCTTCCGGATAACGAGCCACTAATCTTTTGAACTCTGTGAGTTGTTCTTCGTTAAACTTCATAACCCCTATCCCCTAAAGGGGAATATTTTAATTTATAAACTATTAATAAATGCGCACCCCCCCTTCAGGGGCTGGGGTTATGCATCCAATTCACCTGCTATCAAATTCAAACTACTCATGGTAATCACAGCATCGCTCAGCATTGCACCCTTCGTTAATTCACTGTATGCCTGATAATAAACAAAACATGGTCGACGGAAATGTAAACGGTACGGTGTTCTTCCGCCATCACTTACCAAATAAAATCCCAACTCACCATTCGCACCTTCTACTGAATTATATACTTCTCCTTTTGGAATTTCAGTTTCACCCATGATAATCTTAAAATGCCAGATCAATGCTTCCATCTTCGTATACACATCTTTCTTTTCAGGCAAATAATATTCAGGGATATCTGCATGAAAAACTTCTGCATCAGCTCCTTTAA
>CAIVCF010000104.1 GCA_903904335.1 uncultured Chitinophagaceae bacterium
ATTTTTGTACATGGTGCAGGTTATCTGCAGAATGTACATTTTTGGTGGAGCCAGTATTTCAGGGAATACATGTTCAACAATTTATTGGCCGATAAAGGTTATACAGTTATCGATATTGATTACAGGGGAAGCAGTGGTTACGGCAGAGATTGGAGAACAGGGATTTATCGTTTCATGGGTGGTAAAGATCTGGATGATGAAGTGGATGCTGCCAGATATTTAGTGAAAGAATTTGGGATTGATTCTACAAGAATTGGTATGTACGGCGGCAGCTACGGCGGCTTCATGACATTGATGGCGATGTTCACAGCACCTGATGTAATCAAAGCCGGCGCTGCATTGCGGCCTGTTACAGATTGGGCGCATTACAATCATGGTTATACTGCAAATATTTTAAATGAACCGTTTAATGATAGTATCGCTTATGCAAAATCATCGCCCATCAATTTTGCAAGCGGATTAAAAAATCATTTATTGATCTGTCATGGTATGGTTGATGTGAATGTGAATTTTCAGGATGCCGTTCGTTTGAATCAACGGCTGATCGAATTGGGAAAAGATAATTGGGATGTTGCCATTTATCCTGTGGAAGATCATGGTTTTGTAGAACCCAGCAGTTGGACAGATGAATATAAAAGGATTCTAAAATTATTCGATACTTATTTATTGAAATAAAATTGAAAGATTAAAAAGCAGGAAGAAAATCTTCCTGCTTTATTTTTTCTTCTACCTTCAAACAAATAAAATAACATGAGAAGAGTACGATCATTTCTTTTAGTAAGTTGCTGTTTAATTTTTATCAGCTTATCTGCGCAAACAAAAAAGATCATAATCAAAGCGGGCAAATTAATTGATACTGAAAATGGTAAAGTATTATCTGATCAAATCATTTATATAGAAAATGATACGATCAAAGCTGTTGGCAATAATATTCCCATTCCTAATGATGCAATAATCATTGATTTATCGAAAGCAACGGTATTACCCGGATTGATCGATTGCCATACACATATAACCGGACAGCCCAGCGGAGACTATTATGGAGATATCTTTCGAAAGACGCCCGTAGATGATGCCATCACAGCCCATATCTACGCCAAACGCACACTCGATGCTGGTTTCACCACATGCAGAGATGTAGGTTCCCGTGGTTTAGTTGATGTAGCATTGCGCAATGCCATCAATAATAAAGATATTCCCGGCCCGCGGTTATTGGTTGCAACATTTTTTATCGGCTCTACCGGAAGTCATGGCGACTTGAATGGTTTTTCTCCGTACCTCAATTTCGAAGGTCCTAAAGAAATGAATGGTGTGGCAAATGGTGTGGATGAATTACGCAAACAGGTTCGTTACAATATTAAATACGGTGCCGATGTAATAAAGTTTGGTGCCAGTGCCGGTGTTTTGAGTGAAGAAGAAAGTGTAGGTGCACCTCAGTTTACACAAGAAGAAATGAATACCATTGTTGCAGAAGCAAAATTATGGGGCAAGAAAGCATGTGCTCATGCACATGGAACTGAAGCGATCAAGATGGCAGTGAAAGCAGGCGTTGCTTCGATTGAACACGGAAGTATTTTAGATGATGAGGCTATTGCTTTAATGAAAGAACATGGCACTTATCTTGATGCCGATATTTATAATGATGAATATATTATGTCGGAATATAAAAAGTTGGGGTATCCTGATAAAATATTAAATAAAGAAAAATTGGTGGGACAAGCACAACGTGAAAGTTTTCGTAAAGCAGTACTGGCAGGCGTAAAAATAACTTTCGGAACAGATGCCGGTGTATATCCGCATGGATGGAATGCTAAACAATTCAAGTACATGGTAAAGTTTGGATTAACACCCATGCAGGCTATTCAGGCCGCAACGGTTAATGCAGCAGATCTCTTAGGCTGGAAAGAAAAAGTGGGTTCGATTACTGTTGGTAAATGGGCAGATATCATTGCAGTAACAAATAATCCGATCGACAATGTTTCTGTTTTAGAAAATGTTCAGTTCGTCATGAAAGGAGGGGTCGTATATAAAAATGAAATGACAAAATAAAAATAAACGCATGGCTTCAAACATCAGTGCTACAACTTTACAAACAATCGGTAATACACCATTGGTCAAATTATCAAAAATTGTTCCTGAACATTGCGCTGATATTTATGTAAAGCTGGAATACTTTAATCCAACCGGTTCTTATAAAGACCGGATGGCTTTGTCAATCGTTGAAGAAGCCGAACGTCGCGGCGATATCAAGCCCGGCGGCACTTTAGTGGAATACACCGGTGGCAGTACAGGATCATCATTAGCATTTATTTGTGCAGTAAAAGGATATCGGTTAAAAGCCATTTCATCTGATGCATTTGCAAAAGAAAAATTACAGACCATAAAATTATTTGGTGCAGATATTGAGATCATTGAAAGTGAAGGCGGAAAAATAACGCCATCTCTTTTTACCAAGATGAATGACCGTGTGCAGCAATTAATAAAAGAGTACGGCTATTACTGGACGAGGCAATTTTTAAATGAAGATGCTGAGATCGGATATGCCAATTTGGGTAAAGAGATCATTCAGCAATTGAATAAACCTATCGATGTTTTTTGTGCAGGTGTTGGAACGGGTGGTATGTTTTGCGGCGCAACCGCCGAATTAAAAAAGGCGTATCCACAAATAAAATTGATCGCATTAGAACCTGCATCTGCTGCATTATTATCAACAGGCATTAAAGGAAGTCATCGTGTGGAAGGGATCGGAACCGGTATCATTCCTCCATTATTAAAAAAAGATGCTTATGATGAAGTAAGAGCGATCGAAGAAACAAAAGCAAGAGAAACTGCAAGAGCTTTAGCTTCAACAGAAGGGATATTCGCAGGAACATCCAGCGGATTAAATATTTATGCTGCCATTGAGATCGGCAAACAATTAGGGCCGGGGCATACTATCGTTACAGTAGCGTGTGATTCGGGAATGAAATATTTAGCGGGTGATCTGTATGATATTTAAAAAATAAAAGCCGACTCAAAATTGAATCGGCTTTCTTATAACTTAAAACTTTTCATTTACAACTCTTAACGATTCATACTCGATAAGAATTCTTCATTATCTTTTGTACCACGCATTCTTTTTAATAATTCATTCATCGCTTCTTCCGTATTCATATCATTGATGTACAAACGCAAAATATTCATACGTTGTAAAACATCGGGTGATAATAACAGATCATCGCGTCTGGTAGAAGAACCAACCAGATCAATAGCCGGGAATACTCTTCTGTTGGCCAATCTTCTGTCTAATACCAATTCCATATTACCGGTTCCTTTAAATTCTTCAAAGATCACTTCATCCATCTTGCTTCCTGTTTCAATTAAAGCAGTTGCCAGAATGGTCAATGATCCGCCGTGTTCAATTTTTCTCGCAGCACCAAAGAATTGTTTGGGTTTCTGCATCGCATTCGCTTCCACACCACCACTTAATACTTTACCGCTTGATGGAGCAACCGTATTATGTGCTCTTGCCAAACGGGTGATGGAATCTAAAAGGATCACCACATCATGTCCGCATTCTACCAAACGTTTTGCTTTTTGCAAAGCAATGGTAGAAACTTTCACGTGTTTTTCTGCAGGTTCATCAAATGTTGATGCGATCACTTCGGCTTTCACACTGCGTTCCATATCGGTAACTTCTTCGGGACGTTCATCCACCAGCACTACCATCAAATAACATTCAGGATGATTGGCAGCAATTGCATTCGCCACTTCTTTCAATAAAACTGTTTTACCCACTTTCGGTTGTGCAACGATCAATCCACGCTGCCCTTTACCGATGGGTGTAAAAATATCAATGATACGAGTGCTGTAATTGGTTGGAGAAGTAAATAAATTTAATTTCTCGAATGGAAATAATGGAGTTAAATAATCAAATGGAACACGGTCACGCACTTCATCCGGACGTTTGCCATTGATCGCATCCACTTTTAATAATGCAAAATATTTTTCACCTTCTTTCGGAGGTCGAACATATCCTGAAACAGTATCGCCTGTTTTTAATCCGAATAATTTTATTTGTGAAGGAGATACATACACATCATCAGGTGATGATAAATAATTATAATCAGAAGAACGTAAAAAACCATAACCATCCGGCATCATTTCCAATACGCCTTCGCCTGAGATCACACCATCAAACTCAATATTGAAAGCAGGTTCACGGCGATGATTTTGTCTCGGCTGCTGTTGTGGTGTTTCTTGAGGTGTTCCGTTCACATTTTCATTCCCGTTCTCATTGGTGATGGTCGCTTCTTCTGTTGCTTCATTTCCGTTTGCATCTTCGGGATCTTCTGTTGCCTTTAATATCTGGTGACCTAAATTTAATTGTGCATCATCGATCACTTCCGGTTCTGCCGGTTTTGTTTTACGGCCGCGGTGTTTTGCAGCGGCTTTATCCTGATCAGGATGCTGCGGTGCTTCCTGCATCACTTCTGCTTCTTCGGTGATATTGGCAGTTGAAGCCTTCACGGTTATCGGCTTGCGGGTACGCGTTTTTTTAACGTCTTTCCCATCACTTGCTTTAGATGCTTGCATATCAACAATTTTATAGATCAGTTCTTTTTTATCTAATTTTTTTGCGTTGGGTACTTTTAACTCGTCGGCTATGTCCAGTAATTCAGGGACAAGCATATCATTTAGTTGCGAAATATCGTACATATAATCATTTATGTGAAAGAGGGTTCAATTTGTCTAATTGTTTTAATCCAGTCTGATAGAGATTGAAAAATAAATCGGTTGCGTGTTGCAAAAGAGATAAACTGATGAGTCTGTGGGATTTTCTTGAAGACGAAATCAGTTCGATTCCACTGCAATGTTACGGCAAATTGTTGTAAACAAACAAATTTTTGCGCAAAAAATGACTTGATTGGCCCTTGCGGAATATGTTTGGCAACTGCATTAACTTATCTTTGCCGCTCTAAAAAGCTCAAAAGCATTACAAAAGTACAAGAGTGCGACGCAACAGTAGTCAAATAGTGTTGGTATCGCCGGTAACAAAAACAAGCAACGATGTTTAACAAAAGAACAAAGATCAAACAACTGCTGCAAAGTGAGCAGACGGGACATGAAGTGACGGTGATGGGTTGGGTGCGTACTTTTCGCAACAATCAATTCATTGCATTGAACGACGGCAGCACCAATAATAATGTACAGGTAGTGGTTGAATTGGGATTATTGGATGATGCTACTTTAAAAAGAATCACTACAGGCGCTTCTTTAAAGGTGAATGGTATTGTGGTGGCTTCTGTTGGTAAAGGACAAAGCATTGAAGTAAAAGCAAAGAGCTTAGAAATATTGGGTGACAGCGATGCGGAAAAATATCCATTACAACCCAAGAAACACAGTTTAGAATTTTTAAGACATATTGCTCATTTGCGTTTTCGTACCAATACTTTTGGATCAGTTTTTCGTATTCGTCATTCTTTGGCCTTTGCTGTTCATCAGTTTTTTAATGATAAAGGATTTGTATATCTGCATACACCTATCATTACAGCGAGCGATGCGGAAGGCGCCGGTGAAATGTTTCAAGTGACCACCTTGCCAATTGATGGTAGTGCTCCAAAGTATCCTGATGGATCAATTAACTATAATGAAGATTTTTTTGGCAAACCAACAAATCTTACCGTAAGCGGACAATTAGAAGGGGAATTAGGTGCGATGGCATTTAGTGAGATCTATACTTTCGGTCCAACTTTTCGTGCAGAGAATTCCAATACAACCCGCCACCTCGCTGAGTTTTGGATGATCGAGCCTGAAATGGCTTTTTATGATATCGAGGATAATATGAATTTGGCAGAAGAGTTCATCAAATATTTGATTCAATATGCTATGGATCACAATCGTGATGATATTGAATTCTTATCGCAACGATTAGCAGAAGAAGAAAAACAATTACCACAAGATAAACGCAGTGAATTAGGGTTGATCGAAAAATTAGAATTCGTTTTAAACAATGCTTTTGAAAGAATCACTTATACCGATGCTATTAATATCTTATTGGAAAGCAATCATTACAAAAAGAAAAAATTCACTTACGATATAAAATGGGGAATCGATCTGCAGAGTGAGCATGAAAGATATTTGGTAGAAAAACATTTTAAGAAACCGGTGATTGTTACAGGTTATCCTGCTGCCATCAAAGCATTTTATATGAGAATGAATGATGATGGTAAAACAGTAGCGGCGATGGATATTTTAGCACCTGGCATTGGTGAAATTGTGGGTGGTTCTCAACGTGAAGAGCGTTTAGATAAATTAGAGGCAAGAATGAAAGACATGCATATTCCTGCTGAAGAAATGAGCTGGTATTTAGATACAAGGCGTTTTGGTACAGTACCACATGCAGGATTTGGTTTGGGTTTTGAAAGAATGGTACAATTCGTGACCGGAATGACCAATATCAGAGATGTGATCGCTTTTGCGAGAACACCTAAGAATTGCGAGTTCTAATAGCAGATTTTGAAGATGAGCGTACAGATAATTATGATAAGGCTGTAATTTGATTTTTTCTTTTTACCCCGACCTCTTATATTTGCAGCCCTTTACAGGATGGTGCGGTAGCTCAGTCGGTAGAGCAAAGGACTGAAAATCCTTGTGTCGCCGGTTCGATCCCGGCCCACACCACTTTAACAAAATAAAACCCACGCTGGTCGTGGGTTTTTCTATTCCGTGCTCGGAACAGTGCGCGGAGAATGTCCTTTCTCAAGGTTTTTCGGTATTATTTTTCTCATCCCTTTTGGTGTTATTATCCCAATGTTTTTTCATTATTTGAGCGTGTTCCTCCCCAGTAGCTTTGATATAAGACCTAAATGACTTTTCGGTTCTGTGACCCGATACGGACATAATGGTTAAAACAGGAAGACCAGATAAATAATTGTTGGTACAGAACGATCTGCGAGCGGTATGGGTCATTAACTTTTCCCATTTCATAGTCTCTTCCACCGTTATCTTTCTTCCACGGGTAATTTGTTTGGAAAAGGGAACATTCAATTCGGGTATCCTCTCACCCAAATCCTTTAATGTTCTATTAAACTCCTGATTGGTTGGACAAATGGGTAATATCCCTTTATATTTTTCAATGATTTTCTTAACGTTCTCGTGAAGAGGAATAGTAACCTTCTTCTTTGTTTTTTGTTGGATGGTGGTCAATATCCCGTCTTTTATGTAATCAAGGTTGATATTGGAATAATTACTGAACCTAAGTTATTTAAATCAAATAATCATTTACTAATTTTAAAATTACATTCTACCTAATCCTATTAATTTAAATTATTGCCAAAAATAAAAAGAAATTGTTCAATATTTTCTTCATTAGTATTCATCTGCAATGATAAATTATTTAATGATTCAAGATATTTAATGTAGTAATTATGGAATTGATAATTTGATATTGGTGATAAATTAACGAATTCAATAAATACATTATTATTAAAGATTCTTATAATTCGTTCATCTAAAATCATTGAATGAATTGAATTGAAATAAATATTACAAAAATATAACAACTTCGTGTATGTAGAACTTCCTAAACCATTAATTCCACCGCTCCATTGATGAAATAAAATGTAGTCGTTTGAATTTAAATTATTGATTATATTTAGTCTGTTTAATTCTTCTACTATCTGGTCAATATTATTCAATATGTTTATTAAATGATTTCCCCTCATACCTCTTGGGTATCCCCAATAAATAATTTTCAATATTTTTTCTCTATCAATAATAGTATGATTAAATAAGTCATTTCTACTTATTTGGATTACATCTTGGTTCAAAAAAAGACTATTGTTCATTGCCTATCTTTTCTTTTTATATACCTGATTTAGAATAGAAATAATCAAAGGGGAGAATGATTAAGGAGCGGTTATATATCGAAAAATAACGGGTTTTAGGGATTGAAGTAAATTATACAGAAGGGGGCTATTCGCCCACTGAAGCTGAAAAGGCTGCAATAATGAAAATGAATTGAGCGTTTGAAAATTTTTTAAAAGACTTTTTATAAGCTAAGCGCTCAACTCAGATTAATTGCGGTGAAAAAGCTATTATTAGACGCATTTTATGCGGTGAATATTTTGGCATTCAGTAAATATCTCTTACATTTGCCGCATAATACTTGATTTATGGCTATATATATACACGAATTGAGCAATTGGCCATCTTTTGAATGGAACCAAGATATCATCAACCCCTTGCTTTCGAAATTGCAGCATCAGCAAGGAAGATTACTTGGCAGAATGGAAGCCCTTGGTTTCGGATTACAAGCAGAAGCGAATTTAGAAACACTAACTCTTGATGTAATTAAATCAAGTGAAATAGAAGGAGAAGTTTTAGATAGTCAACAGGTCCGTTCCTCTATTGCAAGAAGATTAGGAATGGATATTGCGGGGCTAGTCCCGGCAGATAGGAATGTGGAAGGCGTTGTTGAGATGATGCTGAATGCAACTCAACATTATAATGAACAATTAACTAAAGAACGTTTATTTGCGTGGCAGGCTTCCCTCTTTCCGGCGGGTTATAGTGGAATGCAAAAAATTGCTGTTGGTAAATGGCGAGATAATTCTAAAAATGACCCCATGCAGGTTGTTTCTGGACCGATGGGACGAGAGACTGTTCATTATGAAGCACCTGAAGCAACATTACTTGAAAAGGAGATGTTGAAATTTTTAGATTGGGTAAATGAAAAAAATAATAGAGATACCTTATTAAGTGCCGCGATTGCTCATTTATGGTTTGTCACCATACATCCTTTTGATGATGGTAATGGACGTATAGCAAGAGCCATTACAGATATGCTCTTAGCAAGATCAGATGCTACGGCTATGCGATTTTATAGTATGAGTGGACAAATCAGAAAAGAAAGAAAGGAATATTATATAATATTAGAGCAAACACAAAAAGGATCGTTGGATATTACAATTTGGATACAATGGTTTTTAGGTTGTTTAGAAAGAGCTTTCGCAGAAGTATCCAATACTTTAGCCTTGATACTCAAAAAAGCAAGTTTCTGGGAAAGAAATTCGGTACACCAATTTAATCAGCGACAAAAATTAATGATGAATATGCTTCTTGATGGATTTGTTGGAAAACTAAACACTTCGAAATGGGCAAAGATTACAAAATGTTCCAATGACACTGCATTAAGAGACATACAGGATTTACTTACTAAAAATGTTTTAGAGAAAGAAGAGGCAGGAGGAAGGAGCACGAGTTATAAATTAGTGTCCCCGTGATTACTTTACAATATTTGAACTAAGTGAAAGGAAAAATGGAAACGAGAGATTTTTAGGGATTGAAAGAAATTACACCGAAGCTGGATATTCGTCAAAGGAAAAAAAATAGGCTGCAATAAAGACCCCTTCTTCTATTTTCTATACAAATTCAGAAGATTCCGGATTATTTGCCAAAGGGTAAAATGAAGCATTAATAAAGAATGAAAACAGACAGATATGGAGGAATCATTTATTGGCCTTTGATTATGCTCTCAACAATGACTGTGACGAATATAAATCTGTAACATTTTATCCGCTGGGGAAACACGCATTTTGAAAAAGCTTTTAAACAATATGATGAGGAGTACTTAACCGATAAAGGAAAAAAAAATTTAGCAAGTATTAGTTATGAAAAATTTTTCCGGACTTTATCGGAATATTCCGGAACAGAAAAACAAAGAGATTGGATCAGGTATTTAAATGAAAAATCCCTTGGTAAAAAATATTAATTTTTAGTCCAAAAAAATATTATTTTTGTATTAGAAAAAAGTTCTTAAATTGTTTCAAAAGTGTACTTGCTGAGACCAGCACAATTTTTCAGTAAATAATTAAATAAAAAATTACTGAATTTTTGTGACTTTAAAAACGCTTGAAACGCTATCCTGCAAAGGATTTTAGAAAAAGTAATAAAAAGATTTTTAATCGAATGAATAAGTGTGGCGGCGTATCCCGGCCCACACCACAGGGCTGAAACCTAATAGCAATATGGGTTTCAGCCTTTTCTAAAACTCTATACTCATAGCATTTTATTGTAAACGTTAACTAAATCGTTAACACTTTAAAAACAATGCTATGATTTATCTTCCCAATGAGAGCAGATGCTCTGAATTAAATGTTACTCCAAAAAATTGGAAATCCCCTCAAGCATCAATTAAAAGGAACTGGTTTATCAGCTATCGATTTTATGATCCTACCCAATTAAAAAGATGGCCAAAAGGAAAATTGATCATTATTAAGGGCATGAATTGTTTTAAAAAACTTGGTGAAAGAAGGGATGCCACAAAAGGTTTATTAGAAAGTGAACTATCCTTACTGAAAGAAAAAGGCTATAATCCAATAACAAATAGTCTGGTTACACCAAGGCGAGATGATTATGAAATATCTCCAAATATGCCTTTTTTAGAGGCATTAGAAGCTGCCAGAATTAGAATGGCCGGAGAAACTACAACATTGAATGATGTAAAATTTATTTTAAATGGATTTAAAGAAACTGCGACTCTCCTGAGATTAAACTTAATCCCAATCGGAGAGATTAGCAGAAGACATATTCTTCAGGTTTTGGACTACAGAACTAAGAAAAATCTAATGGGCCCAGAAAGATTCAATAAATACAAATCATATTTAAGTATGCTCTTTAATGAGCTTATTCAAGTTGAAAATAGAAGTAAAATAAATTGGTTTTTTTTAATGCGTAATCCGAATCCAGGTGCTATCCGTTTTATTGAGGAAAATCGGGACAAAATTATATGGAGCGAATTGTCGGCAAATCCGTCGGCAATTCATCTTTTGGGGGCACCCACCCCCAGCGCGGGAGCGATGGGCATGCTACACATGCCCATGCAATACCCAGATGGGGGAATTCGTCCACAAGGGAC
>CAIVCF010000105.1 GCA_903904335.1 uncultured Chitinophagaceae bacterium
ATTGTTGCTAATTGTTCTCCATCCTGAATATAATCGCCAATACGATAATTCAATTGTGTGATATATCCGCTACCGGGTGATTTGATATGGATCACACCTTCAAAATGAAGGGAGCTGTCCAATGCATTGATCGTGTTGCCCAGACTTTGTGCTTCTTTTGTTTTGATCACAAATAACTCCTGTCCCTTGTTTACATATTTTCCCAACTGAGCATTCACTATCTGCAAATAGCCATTAGCATTGGCTTTCACAAAACTCTTTAAAAGAAATGCAGAAACAGCATTCAGTTCAACAACATCCGTCATGCTTCCTTTTTCGGGAGAAGTAATCGTTACAGGTGTTCCTGTCGATTCTGTCTTTTCTTCTTTCGGTTCTGCCTCTTTTTTTGCCGGCTCCGATTTACAAGCTGCCAAAATGCAAATAAAAAAAACTGCAGTAATTATTGATTGATTGATTTTCATGATCGTTTATTTTCTGTTCCAGTAATTGATTTCGTTGATGATCTGTAATTGATTGATATTATTTTGTGTGACAATATTTTTTGCCATGAGATGATTACCGATTGCCAGGATATAATCCGGCATTCTTACATCGCCCGATTCTAATAATTTTCTGTTGGCTTCAATCAAGATTTCAGTGTACCTGATCTGATTGTTGGCATCATCAATTATTTTTTGTGTAGAATGCAGTTGCTGAAACAGTTTTGCGATATTTTGTTCATATTGCTTTTTAAAGAAATCGCGGTAGCCTTGTCTGGTTTGTTCTGAGATAGCTAATTTATCCACCTGCATTTTCTTTTGCTTTCCATCATAGATCGGAACCGAAATAGTTACACCGGCACTGACACCAAAATTTTTATAGGGTTGTTCGGCAAAAGAACTGAGGTATCCTCCATCTGCATATAAATTCACTTTCGGTTTATAGTTGAATTCTATCTGCGCTGCGCTGTTCTTTAGTTTCAGGCTATCTATCACAAACTGCTGATAGAATACAGAGCTTTCTGCTTCGGGCAAAGCAGCGATCTGTAATTCCGGTTTTTTTAAAAGCACAGCAGATGTGTCTTTCAATCCGCAGAGATAATTTAATGCCGCCACTTCATTTTCAAATTGGATTTGATACTGGCTGATCAATAATTGCTGTTGTTGAACAGTTACCAGAAAACTTAAATAATCTGTTTGACGATAAATGCCACTCTCGGCCATCTTTTTTAAGATCAATTCTTCTTTTTGTAAAACATCCAACATTTCTTTGTTGAATTGATATTGTTGCCCGCTGCCGAATGCGCTGATATATTGGGCGGTAATTGATTTCTTAAGGTCTTGTTCTGTGATCTTTCCGGTGATAGTGATAGATTCATTCAATAACCTGATCGCTTCATGTTGATTAGCCAGATTTTCTTTACTCACTAATTTTTGTGTGGCAACAATTTGTTGTGCAAAATTTACACCATTGGTTATTGCATAATCATAACCCCATCCATTGTAAGATGGTGAAAAGGAATTAGTACTTTGCCCGCTTACCTGTGGTTTATACCCGGCAAGAATGCGCATACTATCAATGAGATTGCTGAGTTTCTGATTATTATAATCTTTAAATACAGGGCTGTTTTGCAATCCTTCATTGATATAATAATCCAATGTTTTTTCCTGTGCAAAAACAGTGAAAGAAAATAAAATTAAAAAAACGAAATTGATACTTTTTTTCATTGTCGATAGTGCAATTAATTTTTAAATTCTATCCTGAAAATATGTTGCTGATTGTTGAAAGTATATGTGATATTAAATTCTGCAAGGCGACAGATCTCTTTGATGATAGCAAGGCCCAATCCCGTTCCTTCACCGGAATCTGATGGCTTATAAAAGCGCTGGAATACTTTTTTTATTTCGAGCGATCCGTTTATTGCATTATTGCTAAAACAAACAAATTCGTCAGTCAGTTCAATATTTATTTTGCCCTTTTCCGGTGTATACTTAATACAGTTATTCAATAAATTATTAAAAAGAATTTCTGCAAGATGATGATGAAATGAAAGTGTGACATTTTTGCAATTCGTTTCAATTTGTAATTGTTTCGACTCGATCAACTCTTCTCTTTCCTGTATCTTTTCTATAATTATTTTTTTAAGGTCAACAGACTCATTCAAAACAAATTGTTTGTTCTCTATCTTGGTTAATAATAACAATGATTGGTGGAGTTTTGATAATCGCTGTGCCGCGTCTTCAATAGAAAGTATCTGTTGCAAACTCTGTTCTTTTAATTCTGTTTGCTGTAGTAACAAATCAATGCGGGACCGGATAACCGCAAGCGGTGTCTGCATTTCATGCGATGCATTTTCGGTGAATGATTTCAGTGCGGTATAATCCTCATAAATGCTTTGTGTCATTTTATTCAAACTCACATTCAGCAAATTCAATTCATCAATCGTTTCTGAAGATAATTGCAATGGCTGCCTGTTTGAAATATGATACTCTTTAATTTCATCAATCGTTTTATAAAAAGGTTGCCATAATCTGTTGATGAGATTTCTGTTGATCAAATAATTGAACAATAGAATCAATGCGATCATCCCTATCGTCACCAAAATGATCAATTTCAAAAGGTCTTCTGTTTCTGCTTCGGATTTATTTACTGTGATCAAATAATTTTGCCCCGCTACCTGAATAGAAAAGAATAGTTGCTTTACCGATTCGTTCTCTTTTTCTCTTGGATTATAAAAATTGCTATTTTTAAAAAGCGGTCTTGCTATTATTTCTGATGATTTTTCAATTGTGATCCATTGATGTCTCGTATTTTGAATTTCGGGAAGCGCATTGTGTTGTTCAGCAAAGTGTATGATCTCAAATTGTTCAGAGCGGAGTGTCTCTTTCAATTGTCTTGACAGCACATAATCCAATACAAAATAAAAAGCAATACTGCCCAACACAAAAGTGAAAATAGTGGCAGTTATATTAATGCGGTTATATCTTGTAAATAATTTCATGGTAACTGCATTTTATATCCAACGCCATAAATGCTTCTTATGCGGTCTTCGCCACCTGCGGCAATAATTTTTTTTCGTAGGTTTTTTATGTGGGCGTAAATAAAATCAAAGTTGGAAGCGATATCCATATCATCACCCCATAAATGTTCGGCGATGGCATTCTTTGAGATCACTTTATTTTTATTGATGATCAAGAAAAGCAATAATTGAAATTCTTTTTGTGTGAGTTCAACATTCTGCTGTTGAATAGAAATTGATTTTCCCAATGTATCCACTTCAATATCTCCTGCGATTATGATAGATTGTCCCTGAAATTGTTTTCTTCTGATAATGGCGGCAACGCGAACACTCAATTCTGACAGATGGAATGGTTTGGTCAAATAATCATCGGCACCTAATTCAATGCCGTGAATCTTGTCTTCCAGTGAATCTTTTGCAGAAATAATAATTACGCCGTCTGTTTTATTATTTTGTTTCAGGTATTTTAAAATCTGCAACCCCGAACCGCCAGGCAGCATGATGTCGAGAATGATACAATCATAATCGTACAATTCTATTTTCTCAACTGCATTTTTAAAATTAAAAACGGATTCACATAAATATCCGCTGGCAGACAAAAATTCTACCATGCTTTGATTCAATGAAAGTTCATCTTCGATGATCAGCAGTTTCAAAACAAAATATTTATCTACAAATTACCGCATTAATTCTGTAGCAATTCTGAAATAATTAGGTCGTTTCTGCAAACAAAAAAGCCACTGCGTAAACAGAGGCTTAAAACCAAAACAAACTGTATGAAAAATTATTTTTGATCTATATTAAAATGATGGTTGTTAGTTTTTAGAAAATGGCATTTCTTCACACTGATTTATTTCTTCGCTGTTCAACATCCAGTAAACAACATAATCGTCGTCTGATGGAAGATGAAAATGTTCAAGACAGATTTTGATCTTGTCCGCTTCAAATTCTTTGGTTATCCTGTTATTGTGATATTCTACCATTCTGTACACAAACCTTCCGTTTCTTTCAACATGGAAAAGTTTTATTGAAAATGGCATGTTATTATTTTTGTTTTTCATGATATGGTATTAAAAAATGAACAACTATTCGCTGATAAGGCATATAAAAAACTTATGCAGTAATTGCAGAGATCAGCATGATTGTTACAAAAAAGATAGATAATGTGTTAGCGATCGTTTGGTCGATTTTGATTTGATTTTTCATGGTTTCAGTTTTGTTTTTATGAATTGTGTTTTTGTTTTTACGCTGAAATAGCTGATACGATCATGATTGTAACAAAAAATACGGACAATGTGTTGGCGATTGTTTGATCGATTTTGATTTGAGTTTTCATGGTTTTAAGTTTTTGAGTTTTGAATTGTTTGTTTGATAGGGTTGTATTCAATTCTGTGCCAAAACATCAATTCATTGTAAATCAAATAGTTGTGTTTTTAAAGATTGTCTGTTTTGTCTAAAATCAGCAATTATTTTCCATTTTTCGGAATCAGAAGCCATTTCTCTGCTTTATGACTAGTTTAGCACCCACTATTTATGAGCAATCTTTCTTCTTTCAATCCGGAGCACTGGGTTAAAAAATATGCTGATGCATTATATGCGTATACAGTTGTTCGTGTAAACGATTCAGGTTTGGCAGAAGACCTTGTACAGGAAACTTTTTTAAGTGCCTGGAAGGCTCGCGATTCTTATAAAGGCGAAGCCTCTGAAAAAAATTGGTTATTTACCATCTGTAAGAATAAGATCATCGATCATTACAGGAAAAAATCAAACAATATTGTACGCCCCGCTGAAATAGATAATACAGATCATTATTTTAATAATGAAGAACATTGGACAAAAGAAAGCGGTCCTTTAGATTGGGGAATTGATTATACACAGCCCGTAGAAACCAAAGAATTCTATTCTATTTTAGAATTATGTAAAAACAAATTGCAGGAATTGCAGCAAGCCGTTTTTGTTATGAAATTCATGGAAGGAGTTGGTTCTGACGAGATCTGTAAGGTTTTGAATATAACGCCGTCCAACTACTGGGTATTGATACATCGTGCAAAACTGCAGCTGCGCAGCTGTTTGGAGAAAAACTGGATAAACCCTTAGCCTAATTTGAAAGATCTGATCAACATATCGTGTAAAAAAGCAACTTATCTTCTGTCGAAAAAAGAAGAACATGCACTTTCGTTTTTTGAAAAAATAAAATTGCAGATCCATTTGTCTGTTTGTAGTTTCTGTCGTTTGTTTGAACAACAAAGCAAAATGATTTGTACCAACAGCAACCATGCTCATGATCATTATTCCGGCACACTTTCTGACGCTTCAAAAGAAAAAATGATTCGGATTTTGAAAGAAAGAATTGATTGAATTTTTCAATGACCTCAAATTTTATTTTGCCGCAAGAATATGCAGCTCTACCTTTGCAGCCGTTCTTACACAGAACCTCTATTGTAAACAAAAACAAACTGTATGGATTCGGGACCGAGTAAATTCAATTTAAACAAAACAACTTTTTGACCCGACTGTGATTTTTAAGCATTCAGTCGGCAAAAAAATTACCGAACAGCTTAAAAATGCGACCATGAATCGTTTCAATACATTCTCATTTCTTTCAACTCCTTCTTTTTTTATTGTAACAAAACGCTATCATCTTTTTTCTTCTGCCAAGATAAAGCCTCCGGTCGTCGGTCAGTTATGAAATAAATGGTAATCAAAAATTAATCGAATAATGCGATTGTTTTTGATTGGAAAATGAATATTCACTTAAAATTTTCAGGAGGCAGAATATGATCACAGGCGTAAAAGAAAAAATAATGGCGCGTATCCCATTTAATAATGGAAATACTGTTATTTCTGTTGATGCTGTTGCTGCTGCAAAACTTAAAAATGTTGCTGCTGCCGATAAGATTTCATTTTTTGAAATTTTAGATTCGGAAGAAACAGGCTTAAACAAAGAACAGGTTGAAGAAAGATTAGAAACATTCGGCACCAACGAAGTTGTACACGAAAAAGCACCGGCTTGGTATATCCAATTTATTCAGGCATTTATTACTCCATTTAATGCTGTATTGGTTTTAATTGCAGCTACTTCATTTATCATTGATGTTGTATTAACATCCCCGGCCGATCGTGATTATAAAACAGTTGTGGTGGTTGGTGTGATGATCTTATTAAGCTCTGTGATCCGCTTCTGGCAAGAGTTTCGAAGCAATGTAGCAGCAGAGAAATTAAAAAGCATGGTGAAGACCACTGCGACGGTTTTAAGAAAAGATGAAGGCAAAATTGAGATCGATATTAAAGAGATAGTTCCCGGAGATATTATCTTTCTCTCTGCAGGTGACATGATTCCAGCTGATTGCCGCATCATTCAATCAAAAGATCTGTTCTTAAACCAATCTACATTAACAGGCGAGGCAATGCCTGTTGAAAAAAAAGAGTTTGTCATTTCAGATACTCAAAATAAAAGTCCGCTTGAATTAGAAAATATTTGTTTCATGGGAACAAATGTGGAAAGCGGCCAAGCTTTAGCCATCGCAGTTACAACGGGCAACCACACTTATTTCGGCTCAATCAGTAAATCTATTTCCGGCAAACGTGCGGAAACAAGTTTTGATAAAGGCGTTAATAGTGTTAGCTGGCTGTTGATTCGTTTTATGCTTGTAATGGTGCCGTTGGTATTTGTGATTAATGGTCTAACAAAAGGAGATTGGGTAGAGGCTTTATTATTTGCGATTGCAGTTGCCGTTGGCTTAACGCCCGAAATGCTTCCAATGATCGTTACGGCAAATCTTGCCAAAGGCGCCGTAACCATGAGTAAAAGAAAAGTGATAGTTAAAAGGTTAAGCGCCATTCAAAATATTGGTGCCATGGATATTTTATGCACCGATAAAACAGGAACATTAACCTTAGATAAAATTGTTTTAGAGCGACACTTAAATGTTGAAGGTGTTGAAGATGATGAGGTATTAAAATGGGGTTATTTAAACAGTTATCATCAAACAGGATTAAAAAATTTATTAGACGTTGCTATTCTTGATCACGTTGAAGTAAAGGATTATTTAAAAGTTGAAGAGCAATATAAAAAAGTTGATGAAATTCCTTTCGATTTTCAGCGAAGAAGAATGTCGGTTATTTTGGAACAGGCCAATCACAAACATCTTTTAATTTGTAAAGGTGCTGTTGAAGAAATATTGGATCTCTGTTCTTTTTCTTTCGACCCCGGAGAAGACCGTCAATTACATATTGAAGTTGATACTATTCAACCAATGGACGACACTATTCGAAAAAACATTCTCGATCTCTCCAAAAAATTAAACAAAGAAGGGTTACGGGTTTTGTTGGTTGCTATTAAAGAGTATGAAGAACGTCCGCTGACTTATTCTGTTGCTGACGAAAGCAATATGATATTAACAGGATTAATTGGTTTTCTCGATCCCGCAAAACCTTCTGCAAAGCCTTCTATTGAAGCATTGCATAAATTAGGTGTTACATTAAAAGTCCTGACCGGCGATAATGATATTGTTACTAAAAAAATATGCCGTGATGTGGGTATCCCGGTCAATAATATTTTGTTAGGAAATGATTTGGAAAATATAACTGATGAAGAATTATCTAAACGAATTGATGAGATTAGCATTTTCGCAAAACTAAGTCCGGCACAAAAAAGCCGCGTTGTAAAAGTATTGCAGGCGAAAGGCCATACAGTTGGATTTATGGGCGATGGTATTAATGATGCCGCCGCATTACGAGATGCTGATGTCGGCATTTCTGTTGATACAGCAGTGGATATCGCCAAAGAAAGTGCTGATATTATTTTATTGGAAAAAGACTTAATGGTGTTGCGTAAAGGTGTTATTTACGGAAGAAGAACTTTCGGCAATATCATCAAGTATATTAAGATGACAGCCAGCAGCAATTTCGGAAACATGTTCAGTATGTTAGGTGCCAGTGCATTTCTTCCTTTCCTGCCGATGCTTCCGGTGCAGATATTGGTGCAGAATTTATTGTACGATATTTCACAGATCTCCATTCCCTGGGATGAAATGGACAAAGAGTATATTGAAAAACCGCGTAAATGGGAAGCCGGTGGTATAGCACGTTTCATGATATTTATTGGCCCCATCAGTTCTGTATTTGATTATGCAACATTTGCGGTGATGTATTTTGTTTTTAAAGCAAATTCTGCTGAACATCAAAGTCTGTTTCAATCGGGTTGGTTCATTGAGGGGTTGCTTTCTCAAACATTGATCGTTCACATGATACGTACCAAAAAAATTCCTTTCATACAAAGTTGGGCAACAGCGCCTGTGCTCGCATTAACAAGTGCGGTGATGCTGATTGGAATTTATATTCCTTTCTCACCATTTGCAACAGCGTTCAAATTACAACCGTTACCGTTACTGTATTTTCCTTGGTTGATAGGGATATTGATTTGTTATTGTTTGTTAACTCAATTCATCAAAAACTGGTTCATTAAAAAGTTTGCTTATTGGTTGTAATTTTATATAATCGTCCTTTGCCGAACAGGGCTTTGCTGTAAAAGAGTGCGCTTCTTCCTGTGGAAGAAGCGAAGGCAACAAAAGCATTATTGATTTGATATCGCTCGTCAACAAAAAATATCATGCAATTAAAAGAATTATATACCGCAACAAAATCGTTTGAAGAAACAGCAACAATGCCTTTGCTGTTTGTTGGTCATGGCAGTCCGATGAACGCGATTGAAGAAACAGAATTTACAAAGGGTTGGAAAAAAGCTGCTGATGAATTGCCCAAGCCCAAAGCTATTATTTGTGTGTCGGCGCATTGGCAAACGAAGGGAACTTTTTTAACTGCGATGGAAAAACCAAAAACGATCCATGATTTTTATGGTTTTCCAAAAGAATTATTTAATGTGCAATATCCTGCTCCCGGAAGTTTGGCATTAGCAGAGCAAGCAAAAAATATCATTCAAAAAACAGAAGCGCAGTTAGATGAAACATGGGGCTTGGATCATGGTTGCTGGAGTGTGGTAAAACAAATGTATCCTGATGCGGACGTTCCTGTTATTGAAATGAGCATGGATTACACGCAATCTCCGCAATGGCATTATGAATTGGCTAAAGACCTTGCATCACTTCGCAAAAAGGGAGTACTGATTATCGGCAGCGGTAATCTGGTTCATAATTTAGGCATGATGAATTGGAGCAGTCCGGATAAAGGATTTGATTGGGCAGAAGAAGCCAATCAAAAAATAAAAGAACTGGTTTTGAAAGATGATCATCAACAATTAGAGAATTATAATTCCATAAGCAGAGCCATGCAATTATCAGTTCCAACACCGGAACATTTTTTACCCTTATTATATGTGTTGGGGCTGAAAGAAAAAGAAGAACAGGTTTCTTTTTTCAATGATAAAACCGTGTATGGTTCTATTTCAATGACCTCTTTGCTGATCAATAAAGTTTAATTAAACCTTTTCCTTTTTTGCAATTGTATTTATGTAAAGTGCGGAGTACAGATCGTTTGGATTAAATGGCTTTGTTACAAATCCATTCATGCCAACTTGTGAAGCTTTTTCCTGAATATCAATCGAGATCGAAGCGGTTAATGCAATAATTGGAGTTGTAGTATCAAATTTTCTGATCTCGGCAGTTGATGTGTAGCCATCCATTACAGGCATCTGAATGCTGACGGAATTTTTGCAAGAGGGCAAAATCCTAAAAATATCAGGCCCGACACCATCATCAGCAGCATTCCTTCTTTCAAATTCAACTCATCTTTTACGAATGGATACTTTAAATATGCCTCCGTTTCAAAAGCTGTTAAAAACATTCGGTTTGATATGAACGCTGAATGCGCCGATCATAATTATCAGCATGCCAAATTCTCTGTTGAGAATATCAATGCAAATATTGTTGACGATTATTTGAAAGGCTTTTTAAAAATAAACGGTGGCAAAGAATTTAATGTGAATGCCGATCTGAAATCTGTATTGCATTTGGCATCCATCAATCAGATCTATCCATTGGACAGCATGGATTTAAAAGGTGATATAAATATTGATGTGGTAACCAACGGCAAATATGATGCTGCAAAAAAATTATTTCCTAAAACAACGGCTTCCATTAAAATGCAGGATGGTTCTGTTCAAACAAAATATTATCCGCATCCTGTAGAAAAAATTCTCGTAGATGCTGTTATTACAAATACAGACGGAAGTTTACAAACAACGCGTGTTACTGTAAAGCCCGTTTCGTTCTTGTTTGAAGGGCAGCCCTTTCAAATGAAATTCGATCTCAAAAATTTTGATGATCTGAAGTATGATATTACTTCTTCGGGAACAGTAAATGTTGGAAATGTATATCAGGTGTTCTCTCAAAAAGGATTGGATGTAAAAGGATTCATTAAAACCGATTTTACTTTACGTGGTCTGCAAAGCGATGCTACTAAAGGGTTGTATGATAAATTGTTTAATGCTGGAAGATTAGAAGTGAAAGACATTAAAGTCAATTCACAATATTTTCCCATGCCATTTTATATTAAGAAAGGTGTATTCAGTTTTAAACAGGATAAAGTTTGGTTCGATGCGTTTAATGCCACTTACGGTAATTCTGATTTTACATTAAGCGGTTATTTGTCCAATATTTTAAATTATTCATTAAAGAACGAACCGCTAAGCGGAAACTTCGATCTGCAAAGCAATCTTATTGATATAAATGAATTCATGGCATTTGCAGGAGATACAACTAAATCGTCTTCAACAGGCGTTATCATCATTCCGTCCAACTTAAATATCAGTTTTACCGCCAATGCTAAAAAAGTAAGATACAGCGGCATTAATTTAACTGATGCCAAAGGACAAATGTTATTACAAAACGGAACGCTAAGTTTAAAACAAACCGGCTTTACCATTATTGATGCTCCCGTTGTGATGGATGCCGATTATACAAGCATCACTCCTAAAAAAGCAACGTTCGATTATCATATTGTTGCGAAAGACTTTGATATCAAACGAGCTTATAATGAAATAAAATTGTTTCATGACCTTGCAACAGCTGCTGCCAGCGCAGAAGGTATCGTTTCATTGGATTATAATTTAAAAGGAAAGTTAGACGCCAATATGCATCCCGTATTCCCATCATTGGAAGGCGGCGGAACATTATCGGTAAAGAAAGTAAAGATGAAGGGTTTTAAATTATTTACTGCGGTAAGTAAAGAAACAGGCAAAGACAGTTTGAATAATTCTGATATTTCAAAAGTGGATATCAAAACAAAAATCAAAAATAATATCATCACCATAGAACCGGTAAAGATGCGTGTAGCGGGCTTCAGGCCTAAGTTTCAGGGCCAGGTCTCTTTTGATGGGCAATTAAATTTAAAGATGCGTTTGGGATTACCTCCATTGGGAATCTTTGGTATTCCGATGAACATTACCGGAACACAGGATAAACCGATTGTGAAATTTAAAAGAGGTACCAACAATCAACCATTACAAGAAACTTCGGATACTGATGATCAAAATCAATAATCATAGGTTTTATAAAAACGTGCATAACCCTATATATTATCCCCATTTTAATTTTCATTACTAAATAAACTTTTAGTTTATAACAATTCATTTTATCTTGCTGTAACGGCAATTATGATACAACCTACTACTAACCCAACGTATACGGTTATCAGCAATCATGGCTTTGCTGAAATCGTTCAAAATTCATTCACGCAACAAAGATCGTTGCATGCTTTTACTGCATTTAAAGCTGGGGATATTCTCTCTTCTTTTTCTGCAGGAGAGATAGTATCACAACCAACATATCTCACCGTTCAGGTGGATGTTGAAAAGCATATCACGCTTCGGCCTGAGTTTTTGCAATACATCAATCATAGTTGTAATCCTAATGTTTTTTTCGATACAACAACATTTCAATTGATTGCGCTGAAAAAAATTGAAATAGGTGATGAGTTCTCATTTTTCTATCCATCAACGGAATGGAATATGGCGCAACCTTTCAATTGTTTTTGCAATACCGCAAATTGTTTGCATCAGATACAGGGTGCTGTTTATTTAGACGATGCTGTTTTACAGAAATATCGTTTAACAGATTTTATACGCGAACAAATTCGTAAACGATAACAACAGCAATTTCCTGATGGCACCTAATCCCCATAAAAAAAAATCATCTGCCTTAAAAGTCTGGGTATTGGCTCCGCATCTCATCACCAACGATGCGAACCTTGATTATTATTACGATTTCACTCAAAGCATTGCCGAATACAGCAAAGTCTTTACAGAACTGGGTTTACAATGGCATTGGCAACCTGTAACAATGCATGACTATAAAGAAGTGATCAATGAAATTGTTGCAGAAAAAAAATCAAAAAAATTCTTTCCGCTCATTTTAAATTTATGTGATGGAGATGAAATAAATGGAACACCGGGAGTTTCTGTTTTAAAATATTTGGATGAAAAAGATTTGATCTACACGGGTGCGGATGAATATTTTTATCAGGTTACCACATCAAAGATCTCTATGAAAGAAGCTTTTGATGATGCGAATGTTCCCACACCAAAATGGTTTGCCATTAATAAAAGAGATCAAAACGTAAAAAATATTTTTAAAAGATTGGGATCGCCAATCATTGTGAAGCCATCAATTTCGGGCGGAAGTATGGGTGTCGGGATTAAAAATGTAGTGAATGATCTGAGTGAATTGAATAAACAGGTTGAATTGATGTTTGATGGTTATCGCGGATGGGATTTAACCGCCGATGGTTTAATTGCCGAATCATTTATTAACGGACCCGAGTTTACATCACTCATCGTTGGATCTTACGACAAACCTGAAGAAGCCATTATTTACAATCCGGTTGAAAGAGTATTTCATCCTTCACTCCCTGAACAGGAAAAATTTTTATCCTTCGATCGTTTATGGGAAATATATGAAGAAGAAACACCCATGCCCGAAGATGAAAACTTTTATGAGTATCAATCACCCGATGCATCATTGATCGAAGAAATAAAACAATTAAGTTGGGATGCTTATTGTGCGGTAAAAGGAAGAGGTTATACAAGGATCGATATCCGCATGGATAAAGAAACTAAAAAATTATACGTCCTCGAAGTAAATGCGCAATGCGGTATCAGCGAAGATGAAGACTTTACATCAATCGGTGCTATCTTACGTTTTTCAAATAAAACTTTCTCTCAATTGGTAACAGAGATCATTAATGATGCTGTTGCCAGAACCCCGGTACTCGTATCATGAAGATCTGTGTGTTGCAACCCGATTACTCAACATCATCCGTGGATTATCAATATTACGATCCGCCGAGAGACTTGTCCCACCTGATTCCAGAGGCAACAGTTGATCATGTGTTGTTGAATAAATTATCTGTTTATAAACAACTCAAAGAATTAAAAAAGAAGAATTACGATGTGTTTGTGAATTTATGCGAAGGATATTTAGATTGGAATATTCCTTCCATTGATGTGATCTATACTTTAGAATTATTGAATCTTCCGCACACCGGTCCCTCAACTTTATTATACGATCCAACAAAAGAGTTGATGAAATATGTGGCGTATTGCGAAGGCGTAAAAACACCTGCTTATTTTTTAATTGAAGAATTAAGCGATGTTGAAAAAACCTGTAAGCATTTACAATTTCCTTTGTTTGTAAAACCAGCAAAAGCAGGCGATAGTTTGGGTGTGGACGAACATTCTCTGGCACTTGATAAAAAACATTTGCAGGAAAAAGTTGCCGCTATTATTGATGAATATGACAAAGTGCTGGTAGAAGAATATATTGACGGAAGAGAATTTACCGTTTTGGTTGCGGCAAATGCTGATGGAAAAACATCAACTGCTTTTCGTCCGGTTGAATTTATTTTTCCTGAAGGAAATAAGTTCAAGACCTATGCACTAAAAACTTCCGAACTCCATCCCGATGCAAATATTCCCGTTACTGATATTGCGCTCGATAAACAATTGCGTGAAAGTGCGCAACGCATTTTTAAATCATTCAATGGTGTGGGTTATGCAAGAATGGATTTCAGGATGAATGATAAAGGCGACATTTTTTTTCTTGAAATAAACTTTACCTGTTCTGTTTTTTATAAAGACGGGTATGAAGGTTCGGCAGATTATATTTTAAAATATGATGGGTTTGGTCAATCCGGTTTTTTACATCATATCATCGCCGAAGGTATTGCCCGTCACAACAGAAAACAAAAGCTGTATGTGATGAAAGGCAATTCCATTGCGGGTTTCGGCATTTATGCGAATAAAAATATTAAGGCCGGTGAAATTATTTTTCTGGGAGAAGGAAGATCTCAAAGATTAATTACGCGTCGCTTTGTAGAAAAAACATGGAACGAAAATGATAAAGAAATTTTTCGCCGGTATGCTTATCCTGTAAGCAAAGAAATATTTTTATTATGGGATGATAATCCTGCCGAATGGGCGCCGCAAAATCATTGCTGCGATGCCAACACAGGATATGTTGGTTTAAATGTTGTTGCTTTAAAAGATATTTCAAAAGGCGAAGAACTTACACTCGATTATACTTCTTTCCTCGATGAAAACATGGAACCCTTTAATTGCAGTTGCGGCAGCCCAAACTGCCGCGGATTGATTGAAGGAATAAAAAATAACTCGTTGACGGAGAGAGAAAATTTGGACAGTATTTAATTTTTCTTCTGCTCTTTTTCTAAAAATTCTTTCATTTTTTTTGCATGTTGACGCATTGGTAATATCAATTTACCGTGTATTGCAAATTGTTGACTTGTTACAGGATTTATTGCCGTTAGGTTTAAGTTAATTTTCAATTCTGAAATTGTTTGCAAAAAATAACCCCCAAATTTGATTGGAATAATCTCATTAGGTAGTCGATAATTTTTTGCTTGGTTTACTAACGAGATGATATCTGATTCATTAATATCTTGGTTGAAATACAAACAATTTGAAGAATTAAGAACTTGAAGAAGGTTTAATTGAGATATTTCTGAATCTTTTATTATATGGAGCAAATCTTTTTCATCTTCGTGTATTTCATATGCTTTTGAATCATAAAATAGCAACATCGTTGTTGGAGTTATTGGAAGAAAAATCTGTAATCCATAAGATGCAAATCCTGCTGAAACTCCTTTGCTTCTATCTGCGATCATGTTGTATTTTAAAGTAGGATTATCAGAAATAATGAACGGTGTTGATGTCTTATTCACAATTATTTTACTTGATAAATCAAGACACATTCTCGCTATTCGGAAGCTTTGAGATAATGATAGAATTATAGATTGTGTTGTCGTTAGTTTATTATCTAAAAGAGATTTAATTTCTGGGCTTGATTTGAATTCTTCAAAATGCTTATTGAAACCATCATCTGAATTAAGAAGCGTTTGAGATTGAACAGGATTTCTAAAGTATAAATTAATGACGAAATGTAATATCCTAAAATAATCCTCAAGTGGTGTTTTAATAATTTCACAATCTTCGCATATTTTATTAAAAACTCTTGATGCTGGCCCCTCAATTTCCATTAATAAGTTTTCAACTTTTCCATCTTCGCCATAGTAAAATGGTTTTTGCGATTGACCTTCAATGGATGCGCTTTTAATAAACTTTTTATTGTCTTTTAAAAAGACACCAATGCTTTTCTCATCATTATTATTTGAAAATTTTTTCAAATAAAATCTTGGAACAAAATGTTGTCTTTCTTTTTCTGATTTCATTCTTCTTTCCTCCTCACAATCAAATACCAATTATTTTCCAACGGCAAAAACCCATAATCGTAATTAAAGAAATAGATATTGCCTTTTTTGTTGGCGTAAGTATGCGTGTGGTATTTAAAAACAAAACCTTTTTGTATTAATTTATCGTGTGTTGTTTTTGCAGTTTCTTCTGCATCGGGCAACAGTTCTTCGAGAATGCGGCGGTTCTTCAATAATGTGTTATTGATATTGCGAACGTAATTGCTGTAATTGCTTTTTGTTTTGAGTTCGTTGTTGTAAGCGTTACGGCAGGCATCGTCACAAAATTTTTTATCTGCTCTGCCTTTAATGGCTTTGCCGCAGCTTAAACATTTTTTGGTTTCTGTTACAGGCATAGAAAATGATTTAAAAAATCAGTCAACAGGTTCGTGCCAAGATCATTGCCCTGAAGTTGAAGTCACAGTAGCACAACAGCCACATCAGGGAACAAACCCGGAAATGCGTCGTTATCATTTCCGGGGGTCTTTTTTTGTTTCTTTTTTGGACAAGCAAAAAAGAATAGAAAATAATCCTTTTGCCTCACAGCCGGGGGGCTACGTTCTTGTAACGCCGCTGCTTTTTAACCTTTGAAAAAATATTTGCATGAGGCAGATTTTTTCAATTCCGACTTCCTCGCAACCCGATAAAAAGAGGCGGCTTATGCAAGAACTGGTGAAATACGCGAAGATTGCAAGCTTTAGTTGCAATATCACAAAACAATATACAAAATATTATTTATCCGTGTGCAAACGTTTATACCCGTTTATATCCGTATAGAAACGCTTAAAAACCGACTACCGCTTTTTCCGAACCGCAATTTTGTATTGTCAATTACGGAAGACGTCGCCGGGATTGATTGAGATAACAAAATTGTAAATCGTAAAAACAAAAAATCATGTACGCATTAAAAAACAAAGTTCAGTTGATCGGACATTTAGGTGCCAATCCCGAAATCAAAACATTGGATGGCGGTAAAAAATTAGCCCGCTTCAGTGTAGCCACCGGCGAAACTTACCGCAACGCCAAAGGCGATAAAGTAACGGACACGCAATGGCACACGCTCGTAGCATGGGGTAAAGTTGCGGAGATCGCTGAAAAATATTTAAAGAAAGGAAGCGAGGTGGCTGTTGAAGGCAAGCTCATCAACCGAACTTACAATGACAAAGACGGTAATAAAAAATACATTACCGAAGTGCAGGTAAATGAAGTGCTTATGCTTGGCGAAAAGGCTAAAGCTTAATTTGTTTATCAGATTAGTGGTTTATTAGTTTAGAACATTTCAGCTCTTAGCTAATAAACCATTTTTGTGCATATTACTTGCAATTATCTTTACAAGATGGTTACCGATACTTCAAATATTAATTTTCAACTCGCATCAGATTTTATTCAATATACAAACCGTTCTGTTTTTCTTACGGGAAAAGCGGGTACGGGCAAAACAACTTTTCTAAAATACATCAAACAACAAAGCCATAAACAAACTGCTGTTGTGGCGCCAACGGGTGTAGCGGCCATTAATGCAGGCGGTGCAACCATTCATTCATTTTTTCAATTGCCGTTTACGCCGTTCATTCCGGAAAACAAGGGCTTTGGAAAAGATGATTCACTGAATGATAAGCACAGTTTAATGAGCCGGGTTCGTTTGAATAATGAAAGAAGAAAAGTGATGCAACAGTTGGAATTATTGATCATTGATGAAATAAGCATGGTGCGTTGCGATGTATTGGATGCGATCGATACTGTTTTGAAATCGGTTCGCCATCGCAATTACGAGCCCTTCGGCGGCGTACAGGTTTTATTGATCGGTGATATGTATCAATTGCCGCCAGTTGTCCCAGATAGTGAATGGCAAATATTATCACAACATTACAGAAGTCCATATTTTTTTGATAGCAGAGTGATGGAAACACAACCGCCTGCTTATATTGAATTAAATAAAATTTATCGGCAAAGCGATCAGCATTTTATTGATATTTTAAATCAGGTTCGCAATAATGAAATGGATGATGCGGGAATGAAAATCTTGCACAGCAGATATTTGCCCTCTTTCATTCCAAATGAAAAAGATGGTTACATCAATCTCACCACTCATAATTATAAGGCTGATCAAACAAATGCAAATGATTTATCAAACCTGTCCGGGAAATTATTTTCTTTCAAAGCAATCATTGAAGGTGATTTTAATGAAAAAGCATACCCTGCTGATGAAACATTGTATTTAAAAATTGGCGCACAGGTGATGTTCATTAAAAATGATCTCGATAAGTCAAAAAGATATTTTAATGGCAAGATCGGCGTAATCAATAAAATAGAAAATGATGTTGTTTTTGTACAATGTAAAAATGAAACGGAATTAATAGAAGTTAAAAAAGATATTTGGAAAAATGTTCGTTACACCGTTAATAAGCAAACGCAACAAGTTGACGAAGATGAGATCGGTTCTTTTACTCAATTCCCTTTGCGCTTGGCTTGGGCCATCACCATTCATAAAAGCCAGGGTTTAACTTTTGAAAAAGCCGTGATCGATGCGGGGCAAGCTTTTGCACCGGGGCAAGTATATGTTGCGTTAAGTCGTTGTACCTCTTTGGAAGGAATGGTTTTATTAAGCCGAATAACTCCCGGAAGTTTACATACAGATCAAAGGATTATAAATTTTTCAAAAAATAAAGAAGCGGCACAATTACCTGAAAGCTTGCTGGCTGATAAACATCGTTATCAAACAACATTATTAAACTTATTATTTGATTTTTCTTCTTCGCAAAAAATATTCAATGATGTTCTTCGTGGTGTAGAAGAACATCTCGAATCTTTTAACAAAGAATCAAAACCATGGTTAAAACGGGCAGAAGAAAAATTAAACGCACTACAGGAAATAGGTAAAAAATTTCAATCGCAATTACAACAATTTTTTCAGCAACAGATTTTGCCCGAACAAAATATCGATCTGCAGGAAAGAATTAAAAAAGCCGCTTTGTATTTTGTCGATCAAACAGAATTGCTCATACAATTTTTATTTTCATCGCCTGCTGTAACCGACAGTAAACAATATGCAATGGCATATACTGAAGATCTGAAAGAATTGTTTACGATTTTATCACAAAAAAAACATTCTATTCAATCCTGCAAACAAGGATTTAATGTAGCCGTATATCACGAACAAAAAAATAATTTTGTGTTGCCTGCTTTTACTGTAAACGCTTATGCCGGTTCCATACATAAAAAGGTTGATAGTCCACATCCCATACTGTATAAGGAATTGCGGCTCTTGAGAGATAAGATCTGTACTGAAGCCGACATTCCTATTTTCATTGTTGCCGGTTCAACAACATTAGATGAAATGGCAAGATACCTTCCGCAAACACTGGACGAACTGGAAAAAATAAGCGGTTTCGGAAAAGCAAAAATTCAAAAGTTCGGGCAGGAGTTTTTAGATGTGATATTGAAATATTCGAAGGTTAACAATTTATCGTCACTGATCCATGAAAAAATTCCAAAAAAACAACGCAAAGAAAAATCTACAACAATTAAAACTGCAAAGACTGATACAAAATTGCTGAGTTTTAATTTATATAAAGAAGGCAAGTCAATTAAAGAAATTGCTGCGGAAAGGAATTACACCATCCAAACAATCCAAGGGCATCTGGCATATTATGTTTCTTCGGGTGAAATAAAAATTGAAGAATTGGTAAGTCGCGAAAAAATTATTTTAATAGAGCCTGTATTAAATGATTATGATGGAACAGGAATAACTCAATTAAAAAATAAATTAGAAAACAACATCTCTTTCGGAGAAATAAGATTAGTATTAGCGTGGAAAGAATTTATCAAAAACAAAACCGCAGATTTAACTGAATAAATCTGCGGCATTACGTGTTTTTTATTTCTGCTATAAATACTTGTCGCCTTTGCTGCGCTTCACTTCGGCAACATATTCTTTAATGGCCTGTTCTTTATCTTTTTTGCAGATCATCAACACGTCTTTTGTATCAATGATAATAAAATCATCCAGTCCTTGCAACAATAATAATTTATCGTGCGGCGCACTAATCATACATTTTGTTGCGTCGATAACAATTACATTTTCAGAGGTAACGGCGTTGCCGAGATAATCTTTTTCCAAATTTTCGTATGCGCTGTTCCATGTTCCTAAATCGCTCCATCCAAATGAAGAGGGGATCACATACACATTATCGGCTTTTTCCATGATCGCATAATCAATAGAAACATTAGTGCATTGAGGATAAATTTTATTGATGGCATCTTTTTCTTTTGGTGTGTTGAAGTTTTCTTTTTCACTATCAAACAACTCAAACATTTCGGGCTGATATTTTTCAAATGCATTCACAACCGTTCTTACTTTCCAAACAAAAATGCCTCCATTCCACAAGAACTCTCCGCTGGCAACAAATGTTTTTGCCAATTCAAGATTGGGTTTTTCAGTAAAGGTTTTTACTTTATGAATATTTTCTCCGATCAGTTTTGAATCAAATTGAATATAACCATAGCCGGTGTTGGGATAAGTTGGTTTGATACCGAGCGTAATAAATGCTTCCTGTTGATCAACAAATGCCAATGCTTCTGTGGTGATCTTTTTAAAATTTTCTCCGTCCATGATCATGTGGTCGCTTGGCGCAACGATCAAAGAAGCTTCCGGATCTTTTTGTAAAAGCTTAAAAGAAATATAAGCAACACAGGGTGCCGTGTTTTTTCTACTCGGCTCTGCTACAATGTTTTCTTTAGGAATATCGGGCAACTGTTCAGCAACGATATCGCTGTATTCTTCTGATGTTACCACATAAATATTCTCTTTCGGAATAAATGCAGCATACCTTTCAAAGGTCCACTGGATAAGTGTTTTACCGGTATTTAAAATGTCTAAGAATTGTTTGGGATAGGTTGTTCGGCTCTTTGGCCAAAAGCGGCTTCCGATACCGCCCGCCATGATGGCAACATAGTGGTGTTTGTTCATAGTGAATTTTTCAAGCGCAAATATAATGTGTGTTTCATGTATAAATGATGAAGAATGGATTAAATAATCCCCTCTCGTATTAAATCATGTAAATGCAAAATGCCGAGATAGTTTCCTTCGGATTCAACAATGAGCTGGCTGATGTCATGCTTCCGCATTAACTCCAATGCCTGTACTGCTAAAACATCGGGTTCAATTGTTTTGGGATGAACAGAAAGGATATCTTTTGCGGTGATGTTTGATATATTATTACTTTTTTCAAGCATTCTTCTCAGGTCGCCATCGGTAATAATTCCTTCCACTTTATTATTGCTGTCAACTACAGCTGTTACGCCCAAACGCTTTTCGGTTATTTCAATAATTACTTGTTTTAAAGTTGCTGTTGATAAAACTTTGGGTTGTTGATTGTGAACATAAAGGTCTTCTACACGCAAGTATAAACGCTTGCCAAGATTTCCGCCGGGATGATATTTTGCAAAATCTTTATCAGAGAATCCGCTTAATTCCATTAATGAAACAGCTAATACATCCCCCATTACCATTTGTGCGGTTGTACTGCTGGTTGGTGCCAAATTATTGGGACAGGCTTCTTTTGAAACTGTTGTGTTTAAAACAATGTCTGATTGTGCAGCTAAAAAGCTATCCATTTTTCCAACAATGCCGATCAATTTATTGCCGAAATTCTTGATCAACGGAACCAATACTTTTATTTCCGGGCTTTCGCCACTTTTGCTGATGATCAATACCACATCGTCGCTTTGTATCATTCCCAAGTCACCATGTATAGCATCTGCAGCATGCATGAACAACGCGGGTGTTCCTGTTGAATTGAATGTAGCAACGATCTTTTGTGCAACAATGGCGCTTTTGCCGATCCCGCTTACCACCAATCTCCCTTTTGATTGATGAATCAATTGCACTACCTTTTCAAAAGACTCATCAATAAAGGCTTCCAGCCCTTTTATGGAAGACGCTTCAAGTTCGATGGTATGTAACGCTTTTTGTATGATGGATGAACTCATATCGCAAAGGTAAACTTTAACAACAATCCGTTGTATTTCCTCTGTCTGATTGTTAACTTCGCTACCCTTTTAAAAAGGAGTTCCTATTTCAAACAGGAACAGTTAGTGAATTACAGCTCCGAAACAGCGTATCAGCATACCTGACCGTTCTAAATAATTATTGAACCTTTTCGGCAAAAAAGCATTAACTTATAGTTCGTTTATGTCCGCGGTTTGCGGAAAAGAAATTTTATATCCATGGCAACAAGTACAAAGAAGTCGCAGATTAAGGTTACCACAAAAAAGGCTGCTGTAAAAAGCATAGGAAAGGCAACATCGCCTCATACACTGAAAGAAGGAAGTTCTAAAGATCATGATATACACGCCGGATTGCAAAAGCATTTCGGCTTTTCTGAATTTAAAGGAACACAGGAAAAATCGATCAACAGTTTATTGGAAGGTAGGGACACATTTGTAATCATGCCAACTGGCGGGGGTAAAAGTTTGTGTTATCAGCTCCCTGCTTTAATTCTGCCGGGTTGTGCCATCATTGTTTCGCCGCTTATTGCATTGATGAAAAATCAGGTCGATCTGGTAAGGGGTTACAGTGAAAAAGATGATGTGGCACATTTTCTCAACTCTTCCCTAAATAAGGGTCAGATCAAAGAAGTAAAAGAAGATCTGATCGCTGGCAAAACCAAATTATTATATGTTGCTCCCGAAACATTGACCAAACAGGAAAACTTAGACTTCTTTTCAGATCTTACTATTTCTTTCTTCGCGGTGGATGAAGCGCATTGTATTTCGGAATGGGGACATGATTTTCGCCCTGAATATCGAAGGCTTCGAGAAATGATGGATATCATCAACCCCGATATTCCCGTTGTTGCATTAACTGCAACAGCAACACCAAAAGTACAAAGTGATATTGTTAAGAATCTCGGACTGCGCAATCCGAATATTTTTATTTCTTCTTTTAACCGTTCTAATTTGTTTTATGAGATCGTTCCAAAAATTCAAAAGGAACAAACCATAAAAAGTATTGTTCGTTTCATCACAACACATAAAGGAAAGAGCGGTATCATTTATACACTCAACCGGAAAACAACAGAGGAGTTGGCTGAAATATTAATGGCCAATAAAATAAAGGCTGTTGCTTATCATGCAGGTTTGGATCAAAAATTAAGGGCCGAAAGACAGGATCAGTTTTTAAATGAAGATGTTCAGGTAATAGTTGCCACCATCGCATTCGGAATGGGTATTGACAAGCCGGACATTCGTTTTGTGATTCATTTCAATATCCCGAAATCAATTGAAAATTATTATCAGGAAACAGGTCGTGCAGGTCGCGATGGATTGGAAGGAATCTGTGTTTTATATTATTCGCATAAAGATGTTGCAAAGCTTGAACATTTGATGCGAGATAAGCCATTAAGCGAAAGAGAGGTTGGTGCGCAACTAATCAATGAAACCGTTGCCTATGCAGAAAGTAGTGTGTGCCGCAGGAAAATTTTGCTACATTATTTTGGTGAAGACACAGATATAAAAAATTGCGGTAATTGCGATAACTGTAAACATCCAAAAGAAAAAATTGAAGCAAAGGAAGATGTGGTTAAAGTTTTAAAAGTTGTGAAAGCCCTAGAAGGCCGATTTGTAACGGAGTATGTGGTGAATATGGTGAGAGGAAAATTAACTCCTCAGATCGCCATGTTCCGTCACGAAAATTTACTGGAATTTGGAATCGGGAAAGATAAAGAGAATCATCTCTGGAACAGTTTGATAAGACAAATGCTGCTGGAAAATTTCATCAAAAAAGATATTGAAGAATATGGTTTGGTAAAGCTGACAGAAAAAGGTGAGAAGTTTTTAAAGAAGCCAACATCATTCAAAATTGTTTTGAATAATTTATTTGAAGATGCTAACGAAGATGATGAAGAGGGAGAAAACGCATCTCAATCCGGCGCTGCATCAGATGATGTATTATTTGAAATGCTAAAAGACCTACGCCAGAAAGAAGCAAAGAAAAAAAGCTTGCCGCCTTTTGTTATTTTCTTAGAAAATTCTTTACAGGATATGGCAACATTGTATCCTACAACATTGGAAGAATTAGAAAAATGCCAGGGGGTAAGTAAAGGAAAATCCATAAAGTACGGAAAGCCTTTTGTAGAGATGATCGCAAAATACGTTGAAGAAAATGATATTGAAAAGCCTGATGATTTTGTGATGAGAAGTGTGGTGAACAAAAGCAGCAATAAAGTTTACATCATCCAGAATGTTGATAAAAAAATTCCGTTGGAAACCATTGCAAAACACAAAAGCCTAAAGCTGGACGAGTTGCTCGAAGAGATGGAAACCATTGCCGCAAGCGGAACGAAATTAAATCTAGATTACGCCATTGATGAATGGTTAGACGAAAACGATCAGGAAGATATTATTGATTATTTTAAAAGCTGCGAGACCTCTTCTTTGGACATTGCGCAAAAAGAATTAAGCGAGAATGATTATACGCTGGAGCAATTAAAAATAATGCGTATTAAATTTTTAAGTGTTTACGGGAATTAAACAATTGCAAGAAGCGCTTCTTTTTCTAATTCTTCTTTTTGAAGTTCGGAAAGAAGCGTTTTTATTTTTTCAATCAATTCTGGAACTACTTTTTCCACTTCTTCGGTTAGCTCAATACCCTGCTGCTGCAGGCTTTCAATGCTTACGACAAATAAGTGAATGTTCGGCATCTTATCCATTAACTGCAATGCACTCACCATATCTTTCAACCCGATATCGTGTGTACTCATTGCCAATGGAAAATCTTTTGCAAATCGCGGTTTTATCAATCTGATTGTTCCATTAGGATTATTATCCAATGTTGCATCAATCAGAATAATTGTTTCATATCCTTCAAAATAAGAGAGCAAATGAAAACCGCCGGTGCCGCCATCCAATACGTCAACACCGGACGGTAATATTTCATTTTGCAATCTGTTAGCAACATGTACTCCCACGCCCTCATCTCCCATTAAATAATTCCCGATTCCCAATATTAAAATTTTCTTGTTGTGTAGCATGTTGCCGTTTATTAATTTTCAGGATTAGGTGTTTGATGATGATTTCTTTCAAACACTTCTTCTTCAATAAATTTCCATCCTCCGCCCATACTGCTTATTTCTCCTCTGCCTTCAACATAATCATGGTAGAAAACCAGATACACATGTATCACTGCAAATAAAATAAAGAACCACATGGACCAATGATGAATTTGTCTTGTCAGGATGTCTCCTCCCAAAAAGGCGGGTACCCATGTAAATAATTTTGGTAACCACCATGTACTCATCGGTGCGTATAAACCAAAACCAGTAAGACATTGAATCAGGAATGCAAGAAAGGTTAAGAAATAAATAAATCCCGCCATAGCATTGTGGCCAATGCTCATGTGTTCTTTTCCTTTCAGCATCATGATGTCCATTCTGAAAACATACCACATTTCTTTAAAGAACTTTTTAGAGATCGGTAAGAATTGTTTCCAGTTGGCATATTTATTTCCAACAAAACCCCAGTACAAACGAAATAAAAAATTAAAGAAGAAAAGATATGCTGCTGCGAAGTGTATATAGCGTACCCAGCCCATTGTATATTGACCGGATGCTTCGTGTTGACTTTGTATTGCTAAAGGATTAGCAATATAAAAACCCGTTGCGATCAGTGCAATAATTACCAATGCATTGAGCCAATGATAAAAGCGTACTGGCAGTTCCCAAACATACACCCTGCGAAGCCTGTGAATATGCAAATATTTTGTTGCCATAAAAAAAGTTTAGAAATTAATCTCCCAATATGTTTATACGGCTGATGTGTTTTCCGTCTTCGTCGTACACGTGAACACTGCAAGCCATGCATGGATCAAAACTGTGAATGGTTCTTATAATTTCAAGCGGTTGTTTTTCATCTGCAACCGGTGTATCAATTAAAGAAGATTCATACGCAGACATTTGACCTTTGTTATCTCTTGGTGATGCGTTCCATGTTGTTGGAACAACCAATTGATAATTAGCGATCTTTTCGTCTTCAATGTTGATCCAATGTGCCAATGCACCTCGAGGTGCTTCAGTATGTCCAACACCTTGAGCTGATTTCGGCCATGTTGATGGATCGAACTTACTCATCTCTGCCATGCGGCTGTCACCATTCTTAATATTGGCAATCAGTTTATCGAAAAAATCTAATCCCCATTGCGCAACCAATACACTTTCTAAACCACGAGCCGCAGTTCTTCCTAATGTTGAGAATAATGCCGTTACAGGAACATTCAGGTCTTTCAAAGCCTTATCAACAACAGCTTTGAAGTCTTCTCTTCCTCTTGCATAACCCACCAATACACGTGCTAATGGGCCTACTTCCATTGCATTGCCCTTCCATCTAGGTGTTTTTAAATAACTGTATTCTTTGCTTGTATCTAAATGATCGAACGGTGGTTTTGGTCCGGTGTAGTTTACCTTGCTTTCTCCTTTCCATGGATGCAATCCCTTGTCTTTTCCTTCTTTGTATTCATACCATGAGTGTGTGATGAATTCCTGCACTTCATCATCTTTCTTCAAATCAACATCATAAACTTTACTGATGTCTTTATTTAAAATCGCACCTGCGGGGAATTTATAGGATGAAAGGTCTCTGTAACCATTGGTCGGTAGATCACCATACACTAAATAATTTCCTAAGCCGCCGCCAATGGCGCCCCAATCTTTATAGAAAGATGCGATTGCCATCAGATCAGGAATATAAACCTGTTCAACAAATTCTTTTCCGTCTTTTAATAATTGTCCTACATAAGCCAATCTTTCTGCATTAATTCCGCTAACATCATCAATGCTGATAGAACAAGCCATACCTCCAACTAAATAATTTGGATGTGGATTTTTACCACCGAAAATGGCATGTACTTTTACGATTTCTTTTTGCCATTCTAATGCTTCGAGATAATGTGCCAATCCGATCAAATTGACTTCAGCAGGAAGTTTATACGCAGGATGACCCCAATATCCATTGGCAAAAATTCCCAATTGTCCGCTCTCAACGAATTTTTTTACTCTGGTTTGAATATCACTGAAATATCCGGGAGAGCTTTTTGGCCATTTTGAAATGCTTTGTGCTAATTCTGATGTTTTCTTTGGGTCTGCTTTTAGTGCATTCACTACATCCACCCAATCCATTGCGTGCAAATGATAAAAATGCACAACGTGATCGTGAATGTATTGTGTGCAGAACATGATATTTCTTACTAATTCTGCATTGGGCGGAATGGTGATATCCAAGGCGTCTTCCACACAACGAACAGATGTTAAGGAATGTATGGAAGTACAAACTCCGCATACCCTTCCTACAAATGCCCATGCATCTCTTGGATCTCTTCCTTTTAAAATCTCTTCCAGCAAACGAACCATCGTTCCGCTGCTGTAAGCGTCTTTAATTTTGCCGTTTTCTATATCGGCTTCTATTCGCAGATGACCTTCGATTCTCGTGATCGGATCAACAACAATTCTTTTACTCATATAGCAAGTTGAATTTTTTTATAAATTATGATTTCAATTCTTGTTCGCTTTGTTTTCCCTGTTTTTCCAATTCGAAAATGAGTTTCTTCTTGCGAACATTTGTTGCAACAGCGTGTGCAGCAATGGCAACGCCGGTAACGGCTAATGCAGTTTTACCCAAAGTATCAGCGTTGGCTTCAATACCAAATCCGGCAAATGCAGAAGCTCTTTCATATAATCTGCCATTATCCCAATAATTTTCTTCGCTGCACCCTATACATCCGTGACCTGATTGAATTGGATAACTTGTTCCATTATTCCATTTCATTACGCCGCATGCATTATAGGTAGATGGTCCTTTACAACCAACTTTATACAAGCAATATCCTTTCTTAGCATTTTCGTCATCAAATGTTTCAACAAATAAACCGGCATCATAGAATGGCCTGCGATAGCAACTATCATGAACGCGTTTACTGTAAAATGCTTTTGGTCTTCCTACTCTGTCTAATTCGGGGATCTTTCCAAATGTTACCAGATGAACGATCACGCCTGCCATTACTTCTCCGATCGGAGGACATCCCGGTACTTTAATTAAAGGCACATTACCTTTTAATAATTTATGAATAGGTGTTGCTTTTGTTGGATTTGGTTTTGCTGATTGAACACAACCATTACTAGCACAACTGCCCCAGGCAATTACTGCTTTTGCTCCGGCTGCAGCTTCTTCCAAAATCTGCATTGATGTTTTGCCACCAATCATACAATACACACCATCAGCTCCGGTTGGAACACTTCCCTCTACACAAAGAATATATTCTCCTTTGTATTTGGTCATCGTGTTCTTCATAGCTTCTTCAGCCTGAAATCCTGATGCTGCCATTAGTGTTTCTGAATAATCGAGAGATATTTTGTCTAATAAAATATCTGCAACAATTGGGTGAGATGATCTGATAAAGCTTTCGCTGCAACAGGTACACTCCTGGAAATGTAACCATATAACAGGTATGCGTGGCTTGGTTTCTAATGCTTTGGCAACTTGACCAATAGCAGATTTTTCTAAGCCCATAAATGCGGTCATCATTGTAACAAAGCCGATAAAATCTCGGCGAGAGTAGCCCTTTCGCTCAACTTCCTGATAGTAGGTTGGCTGAGTGTTTTGAGAAGCATCGTTAGTCATGCTGATTGTTTTAAAGGTTAAACGTTGTATTAAAGGTTAAGATCCAATTCTGGCGCTAATGTAATCTCTGTATATACTACGTTCTTATGACCTTTATCATTCGGTGTTATGACTTTTATCATAAATACAATTTCTGTATCGTACTAATATTGGTTTCTTAAATAAACAGAGTCATATGAAAAAAATTATTTTGTTCGCAAGTCTTTTTATTTTGTGTATGCCTTTATTCAGTCTTGCCCATCCTGGTCATGGTACAACAGACGGATACACCATCATCCATTATTTTGTTGAGCCGATGCATGCGGTCGTAACACTGAGTGCATTATTCGGTTCCATTGTTTATATCCGCCATTTGCGCAGAAATAAACAAAACAATTAAAGAAAGAATCATGCACGAACTTTCTATTGTAATGAGCATTATTGATATTGCTCAACAACAGGCAAAGAGTGCTGATGCAGAAACTATTGATGAGATAGAAATCGATATCGGTTGTTTGAGCACCGTTCAAATGGAGGCTTTTGATTTTGCCTGGGAACAGGCTGTTAAAGAAACCATTTTGGATAATGCAATTAAAAAGATCAATCGTATCAAAGGAAAGGCACGGTGTTTGGATTGCGATGCTTCCTTTCCTTTAGAAAATATTTATGATGCGTGCCCCAAATGCGGTCAGCATTTAATAGATATTGTTGAAGGAAAAGAGTTGCGTGTAAAGTCGTTGATTGTTTCCTGACAAATTAAAATTATAACACTAAATATTTACAAAATGTGTGCAACCTGCGGATGTGATACCGATGGAAATGTAACCATGCACGAACCCGGTCATCACCACGATCATAATGATCATCATTCACACGATCACCAGAAAAAAGTGGTGGCGGTTGAAAAAGATGTTTTGAATGAAAATAATTTATTGGCCGAAAGAAACCGCGGTTATTTTGAAGCGAAAAATATTCTTGCTTTAAATTTAGTTAGTTCTCCCGGCTCCGGTAAAACGTCTTTATTAGAAAGAACGTTAAAAGACATGAAAGGCGAATTGGAGTTTGCTGTTATTGAAGGCGATCAGCAAACAACCAATGATGCGGATCGCATTCATGCAACAGGAACAAAAGTGGTACAGATCAATACCGGCAAAGGTTGTCACTTGGATGCACACATGGTTCTACATGCTGTTCAAGGAATGAAACCAAAAAATGATTCGGTTCTGTTTATTGAAAATGTTGGTAATTTAGTTTGTCCTGCCATGTTTGATTTGGGTGAAAAAGAACGCGTGGTAATTATAAGCGTTACAGAAGGTGATGATAAGCCTTTGAAATATCCCGACATGTTTTATTCTTCAACGCTCTGCATCATCAATAAAACCGATCTCCTTCCTTATGTTCCTTTTGATATTGAAAAAGTAAAAGCGAATGCTAAGAAAGTAAATCATAAATTAGAGATCATAGAGTTAAGTTGTACGAATGGCGAGGGTTTGCAAATTTGGTATGATTGGTTAAAATCAAAAGTTTTGGCTCCGGAAACCGTATAATGAATTCTTGTAGTTATAATAAAGAGTATTTTGTTTATGAACACATATCATATCCATATCAATGGTTTGGTACAGGGGGTCGGTTTCCGTCCTTTTGTCTGCCGCTTAGCCAAAGAATTTGATATATGTGGTTCTGTAAGTAATACCAATAACGGCGTGCATATTGAAATTAATGCCTCAAAAGAAGTGGCGGAAGATTTTTATCTGAAGATCATTCTTCATCCTCCCCAAAATGCAATAATCACTCATCATCATTTTGAAAAAATAAAATCAAAATCGTTTTCTTCTTTTTCGATCCTGCAAAATACCGATGAAAATAAGCCTGACCTTTTATTGACTCCTGATGTTGCAATGTGCAACACTTGCAGGCAAGATGTTCTGTCAGAAAATAATATTCGCTTTCATTATCCCTTCACCACCTGTTTGCATTGTGGACCGAGGTATTCAATCATCAAGGATCTTCCGTACGATAGAGATAGAACTACCATGAGTCATCTTCAGATGTGCGATCGTTGTTTTTCGGAATACAACGATATTGAAAACAGAAGGCATTTCAGTCAAACGAATTCTTGTAAAGAATGTGCTGTTCCGATGCATTTTTTCAGTTCATCAAAAAATTGTTTGAGTAATCATGAAGATGATATTCTGAAACTTGTTGATTGTGAATTAAAACGCGGAAGTATTCTTGCAGTTAAAGGAATCGGCGGTTATTTATTATTATGTGATGCAACAAATGAAACATCCATCAATGTTTTAAGAAGCCGCAAACAAAGACCTGCAAAGCCTTTTGCAATGCTGTACGCAGATATTGAAATGGCAAGCGCCGATGTGAAGCTGCGCTCTTTTGAGATCAATGCATTAAAAGAAAAATCTGCGCCGATTGTTTTGTGTGAGTTAAAACCAACCGTTGCAAGCGGCATTTCTAAACAAGCCGTTGCGCCAGATCTCGATAAGATCGGATTAATGTTGCCATACACTCCTTTGCTTTTATTGATTAGTGAAAATTTTGGTAAGCCCTTAATTGCAACCAGCGGAAATATCAGCGGCTCTCCGATTATTTATAAAGACGCTGATGCTTTGGAGAATTTATTTGATGTTGCGGATTTTGTATTGACTTATGACCGCGAAATTGTTGCGCCGCAGGATGACAGCGTCATTCAGTTTACAGAAAGGGGGCAAAAAATTATTTTGCGCCGTAGTCGTGGATTAGCGCCTAATTATTTTCCAAATCCGTTCACAACGATTAATGATTCTGTTTTGGCAATGGGTGGTGAATTAAAAAGCGCATTTGCTTTACTCGATCAAAAAAATTTATACATCAGCCAGTATCTTGGTGATCAAAGTACACTTGAATCTCAAACTTGTTTTAAAGAAACACTTCATCATATAAGTACTTTAGTAAAGGCAAAACCCGAACATATCATCATTGATAAACATTCGGGTTATTTTGTTTCTCAGCAGGGCAAAGAGATTGCTGCAGCACAAAATATTTCACTTACTTCCATTCAACATCATACTGCACATTTTGGGGCAGTGCTTGCAGAAAATAATTTATTGGATATTAAAGAGCCTGTGCTGGGATTTATCTGGGATGGAACAGGATTTGGTGACGATGGACAGATCTGGGGCAGCGAAGTTTTTATTTATCAGCACAAAAAAATGGAACGCGTTACACATCTTGATTATTTTCCTCAATTGCTCGGTGATAAAATGAGTAAAGAACCCAGATTATCGGCTTTGAGTTTATTAAAGAGTTTCCCCAATAAACAATTCATTATTCAAAAATATTTTTCAAAGCAAGAGTGGCAATATTATCAGCAAGTTTTGAATCAACCCTCTTCATTGATGACAAGCAGCATGGGCAGGTTCTTAGATGGTATTGCGGCGTTGCTCGGTATTCGTTTATACAATACTTATGAAGGCGAGGCGGCGATGCAATTAGAAACTTTGGCAAGAACTTGTTCATACAAACCCTACGATTATTATTCTATTCCGCTTGTAAATGATCGTTTGGACTGGAATACTTTTTTAAATGAATTATTAGAAGATTGGCAACAAAAAGAAGACAATGCGATCATTGCATGGAAGGTCTTTTTTTCTCTTGCAAAAATGATCTCGCAGGTAAGCAATCATTATTATGTTGATAAGATAGCTTTCAGTGGCGGTGTTTTTCAAAATGCACTACTGAATGATCTGCTGATTGAACGCCTTTCATACAAAAGAAAATTGTATTTCCATCAACAGCTCAGTCCGAATGATGAATGTATCGGTTTTGGATTACTGGCCTGTTACAGCATTCATCAGAAAACACAAAAAGAAATGATCAATATAAAAGACAAAACAGCATTAGAACAATTTCAATTTCCCAATTAAAATAAAAAATATGTGCTTAGCAATTCCCGGTAAACTACTTTCCATCACCAATCAATTGGATGAAACATTCCGTTTTGGAAATGTTTCATTCGGCGGCATTACCAAAGAGGTTAATTTATGCATGGTGCCCGAAGCAAAAGTGGATGATTATGTTTTGGTGCACGTTGGTGTTGCCATCAGTATTGTTGATGAAGAAGAAGCAAAAAAAGTTTTCAGTTACCTGAAAGACATGGGCGAAGTTGAAGAACTTGAGGAACATCATTTATAATTTTTAATTTTCTTTTTAATGAAATATTTATCTGAATACAGAGATCCCGAATTGGCTGAAGAATTTATCAAAGAAATTCATCGCATCACCACAAAACCATGGACGTTGATGGAAATTTGCGGCGGACAAACACATAGTTTGGTGAAGAACGGTATCCTTGAAATGTTGCCCGAAAAAATTACAATGGTTCACGGACCCGGTTGCCCCGTCTGCGTTACAAGCGTTAGTGTTATTGATGAGGCGGTCTATCTGGCTCAACAACCCAATGTTATTTTGTGTTCTTTCGGTGATATGCTTCGCGTTCCCGGAAGTCATAAAAATTTATTGGAGGTAAAGGCCGAAGGTGCAGATGTTCGTATTTTATATTCTCCTCTGGAAGCCGTTGTTATTGCAAAAGAAAATCCAACAAAAGAAGTGGTGTTCTTTGCGGTAGGTTTTGAAACAACCGCTCCTGCAAATGCATTGAGTGTTGTTCATGCAGATAAAATGGGCGTTACCAATTACAGTATTTTGGCATCGCATGTTTTAGTTCCTCCAGCAATGGAAGCGATCTTGGGTGATGATGAAAATAAGATCGATGCTTTTTTGGCGGCGGGTCATGTTTGCACCATCATGGGTATGGAAGAATATTATCCTGTTGCTGAGAAATATAAAACCCCAATTGTTGTAACCGGCTTTGAGCCTGTTGATTTGTTGCAGGGAATTTTAATGGCTGTTCGTCAATTAGAAAAGGGCGAATACAAAGTAGAAAATCAATATGCACGATATGTTCAGCGTGAAGGAAATAAAATGGCAATGGAAACGATCAATAAAGTGTTTGATGTAAGCGATAGAATTTGGCGCGGCATTGGTTCTATTCCGCAAAGCGGTTATGAAGTAAATGATCGTTATAAAAATTTTAATGCAAGATTAAAATTCAAATTGGATCTTCCC
>CAIVCF010000106.1 GCA_903904335.1 uncultured Chitinophagaceae bacterium
ACACTTAAAAACGGAACAATGTATTCCCTAACTTTGTTTTCACTGATAACTCCCACCGTTGTTATTTTTTGTTCAAATCTTTAACTACAGGGAGTTATCTTTTATTTTATCACCATCTCAAAAAGTTTAAACAACTTCATTATTTTAACTACACTGCCACACAAAAGATTTCAATTTAAATTTTTACGACAGAATATAGTTTTCTGTCGTAAAAATTTATTTTATTTTAAAAAATCAATCAATGAGTTTAGCTGAATGCTACTCTGATTTTATTTTTTTGTTTTACCTGATTCAACTGCGGCTTGCGCTGCGGCTAACCGTGCAATAGGAACACGGAATGGAGAACAACTAACATAATTCATTCCGATACGGTGACAGAATTTTACACTTTCTGCATCACCACCATGTTCTCCGCAAATACCCACTTTTAATTTTGGTTTTGTTTTGCGACCGCGTTCTGTTCCTAATTTAATTAATTCGCCAACACCTTCCTGATCGATAGTTTGGAAAGGATCATCATGTAATATTTTTTGATCCAGATAATTAGGTAAGAATCCGCCCACATCATCACGACTGAAACCAAAACTCATTTGAGTCAGATCATTTGTTCCGAAGCTGAAGAAATCTGCAACCTCTGCCATCTTATCGGCCAGCAATGCAGCTCTTGGAATTTCGATCATAGATCCATATAAATATGGAATGGATTTTACTTTCAACTTAGCAATTGTTTCAGCATATACTCTGTCAACTATTACTTTCTGATGGATCAATTCATTCACGGTACATGTAACCGGTACCATAATTTCAGGGAAAGCTTTCTTGCCCGATTTAATGATCTCTGCAGTAGCTTCTAATATAGCCCTGATCTGCATTTCAGTGATTTCAGGATAGCTTACACCTAAACGCACACCACGATGACCCAGCATCGGATTGTTTTCATGCAATGCTAAAACTCTTCTGCGTAATAGACTTAAACTGATACCCAGTTCTTTGCTTAATTCTTTTAATTTTTCTACATCGTGGGGAACAAATTCATGCAGTGGCGGATCGAGTAAACGAATGGTTACAGGATAACCTTTCATGGCAAGCATGGTGTCTTTGATATCTTTCTTTACAAACACATACAGATCATTCAATGCTTTGCGACGTTCTGCTTCAGTTTTACTCATGATCATCTTACGCAATAAGAATAAAGGTTGTTCACTTCCCTCACCATAGAACATGTGTTCTGTGCGGAATAAACCAATACCTTCTGCACCAAATGCCATTGCCTGTGCGGCATCCTGTGGTGTTTCTGCATTTGTTCTAACAGCCATTGTTTTGATCTGATCCACCAAAACCATCAGGTCTTTATATGATTTATTTTTATTGAGATCGATAGCAACCAAAGGCATATCACCATTATAAACAGTTCCTTTTGTTCCGTTCAAAGTAATGATATCACCTTCTTTGATGATCAATCCATCTTTTGCTTTGAATGTTTTTGTTTCAGCATGAATTTCTATATCTGTACAACCCACGATACAACATTTACCCCAACCTCTTGCTACCAATGCAGCATGAGATGTCATACCGCCTTTAGTTGTTAAGATCGCTTGTGATTTATGCATACCATCCACATCTTCCGGAGAAGTTTCTTCACGAACCAATATTACTTTTTCCCCTTTGGATGCCCATTCTACTGCTTCTGCAGAAGAGAATACCACACGACCTTTTGCTCCACCCGGACCTGCAGGCAATCCTTTTGCAATGGCTTTTGTTACTGCTTCGATCTTTGGATCTAACATCGGTAATAATAATTCCACCAACTGATTTGGCCCCACACGCATTACTGCAGTCTTTGCATCGATCAATTTTTCCTGGAACATTTCGGTAGCCATACGAACTGCGGCAACACCATTACGTTTACCAACGCGGCATTGCAGCATATAGAGTTTCCCTTTTTCAATGGTGAACTCAATGTCCTGCATGTCTTTATAATGTTTCTCCAATCTGTCCTGAATCGCATTTAATTCTTTGTATGCTTTAGGCATTAATTTTTCAAGTGTATCTAAATCTCTGCTGTGATCGTTCTTAGAATAATTATTGATAGGAGCCGGCGTTCTGATACCTGCTACCACATCTTCACCCTGTGCATTCACCAAATATTCTCCGTAGAATTTATTTTCACCTGTGCCGGGGTTTCTTGTAAACGCTACACCCGTTGAGCTGTCTTCACCCATATTACCGAATACCATTGCCTGCACATTTACTGCAGTACCCCATTCGTCAGGTATTTTTTCAATGCGGCGATATTCAATGGCACGTTTACCATTCCAGCTTCCAAATACACCTCCAACACCACCCCATAATTGTTCCCACGGATCTTCAGGGAATGGTTTACCCAATACTTTTTTTACCGTCGCTTTAAATTCTTTCACCAATACTTTTAATTCAGGAACGGTAAGATCTGTATCAGATTTATATCCTTGTTTATGTTTAATGGCTTCTAATTTTTCATCCAATACTTTACGGATGCCTTTACCATTCTTAGGTTCAATGCCGGCTGCTTTTTCCATTACTACATCAGCATACATCATCACTAATCTGCGGTAAGCATCATAAGCAAATCTTGCATCGCCGGATTGTTTGATCAATCCTTCGATTGTATTTTCATTCAAACCCACATTCAATACAGTATCCATCATACCGGGCATACTGCGCCTTGCGCCGGAACGAACAGATAAAAGCAATGGATTATTTACATCACCGAATTTTTTTCCTGTAATTTTTTCAACTGATTGTAATGCCGCTTTTACCTGCGCATCCAATACATTCGGGTAAGTATGTTTGTGGTCATAATAATAAGTACATACATCAGTAGAGATCGTAAAACCCGGAGGCACCGGTAATTTCAATTTTGGATGACCCGCCATTTCTGCAAGGTTTGCACCCTTACCACCCAATAAATTTTTCATAGATTCATTACCGTCGGCCTTGCCGGCGCCAAAGAAATAAACATATTTCTTAGAACTGCTCTTCTGTTTAGTCATAACAATACTTTTTTAGTGCGCCAAAATTATAATGGTCTAACAGCAATAGTTATGATATTTATCATAGAGAGGCAGGTCATTTATCAGTTTGATCAGTTATAAAAAAAGGCTTTGCACGGTCTGTCCAATTTATTTAGCTAAAAAATACTAAAAAAATTAGTGTGTATAATTAAAATGTATTAGTTTTACCTCCTGATTAATTTTGAAATTAAAATCATACTAATATGAGTAATGCAGAAAAAATGAAGGCGCTTAAGCTGACAATGGACAAGATAGACAAGGATTACGGCAAAGGAAGTGTGATGCTGATGAATGAAAAAAGTACCGAACCCATGGAAGTGATCTCCACCGGTTCGATCGGATTGGATATTGCATTGGGCGTGGGTGGTATCCCGAAAGGCAGGGTGATAGAAATATATGGCCCTGAATCTTCCGGTAAAACAACCATTGCCACACATATCATCGCCGAAGCGCAAAAGAAAGGCGGCATGTGTGCCATCATTGATGCAGAACATGCATTCGACAGTAACTACGCGCAGAAATTAGGAGTAGATGTAGATAATCTTTTGATATCTCAACCCGATTATGGCGAGCAAGCATTAGAAATTGCCGATAGATTAATTTTATCCGGTGCTTTGGATGTAGTGGTGATAGATTCCGTTGCAGCATTGGTTCCGAAGAGTGAATTGGAAGGTGAGATGGGTGATAGTAAGATGGGATTGCATGCAAGATTAATGAGTCAGGCTTTGCGTAAACTCACAGCAACCATCAGCAAAACAAATACGGTTTGTATTTTTATCAATCAATTACGCGAAAAGATCGGTGTGATGTTCGGCAACCCTGAAACAACCACCGGCGGTAATGCATTAAAGTTCTATGCATCTGTTCGTTTGGATATTCGCCGTCAGGCACAAATAAAAGATGGCGATGAAGCAATAGGCAACAGAGTAAAAGTAAAAGTGGTAAAAAATAAAGTGGCCCCGCCTTTCCGCGCAGCAGAATTTGATATCATCTTTGGAGAAGGGATCAGCAAATTAGGTGAGATCATTGACATGGGCGTTGAATTGAATGTTATCAATAAAAGCGGAAGCTGGTACAGTTACGACAGTAATAAATTGGGTCAGGGCCGTGATGCGGTAAAACAATTATTACGCGATAACCCTGAATTGGCCAATGAAATTGAAGCTAAAATAAGAGCAAAAGTTGCAGAAGCGCATGCGCCTGCAGCAGCTAAAGAAGCATAAAATATTGTACAGGTACACGGATTAGTAAGTGCAAAACCATCCCCTGATACGGGATGGTTTTTTATGATAGTTATTCACATAGGACAACTGAGCGAGCATTTAGTTATTAGTTATCTACATCAACCTTGATTTACAGCGTTATTGCCTAAAATTGTTTTTAATCCGATTCTGTTTATAAAACCCTCCTTTATCGAATGAAAGCTGATAATTACATTCCACCACTTACAGGTATCAGGGCTATCGCAGCATTTATGGTATTCTTTCATCATGCAAATCAGTCAGATTTTGCATATCCTTTGTTCAGAATATTGAATGAATTTCATACGGGCGTAACTGTTTTCTTTGTATTGAGCGGTTTCCTTATCGGGCTGCGCTATTATGATACCTGTGAAATATCAGGCAAATGGTTCAGAAAATATTTGAAGAACAGAATAGCCCGAATTTATCCGATGTATTTCATCATCACCATTTCAACATTTGCATTTGCATATTATATCAATGATTATTCAGTATACAATGGTTTTCCTTATTCATTTGTATTGATCTTATTGAATGTATTTTTCCTTCGCGGATTTTTTGACGACCTGAAATTTACAGGATTGGCACAGGGATGGACATTGACAGTTGAAGAATGCTTTTATTTTTTAGCGCCGCTTTTTTTGTACGCATCAAAAAAAATAAAAATGCTGTTTGGCAATTACCGCTTTTCATTCTTTCGATCGGTTCTATACTGGTACTCATTTTCAGTCATGTAAACTTTTACGGCTTCTACGGAAATTTTACATTCATGTTCCTCTACACTTTCACCGGAAGATGTATTGAATTTTTTATTGGTATTGCTTTAGCACTTCGTGTATTAAAACAAAACGGTGAGGCAACAAAAATAAAGTGGCCATTCTTTACTATACTTGGTATTATTGGAATGAGTATCGGTATTGGTATCATGGCAACGCAGCCGCTGACTGATAAGATACATTATGGCTTATATCAACCCTGGGGAATTTTCAGCAATAACCTTATAATGCCTTGTGGCATTGCTTCTTTATTTTACGGGCTCATCAAAGAGCCTTCTGCATTAAGACGATTTTTAGGAAGCAGTACCATGGTATTGCTGGGAAAGAGTTCTTACATTTTCTATCTCATACATATTGGCTTTATAGCTACACTCGTAAAGACATGGGTTGGAAACAGCACGGAAAGATTAGCTTCTTTCTTTGATGCCAAACAATATAACTGGCTTGCAGAATATGCTGATTCAAGTGTGATAAAAATAGCATTCGCATTCATCTTACTGAATTTGATCTCCATAGCATTATTCAAATTCATTGAAGAACCTGTGAATCATTTTATAAGAAAATCTTCTTTTTTAGAAAAAAGAGTAAAGGTGCAAAATGTGTAAAGGATCCTTTTATCACTCAATAACCTGTCGCATTTTTTTTGCGCTTGCTGTATTCCATGCTGTTGCTATAAACGCAATTGGCCAGGACGAGGATCTCACGATAAAAATAAAGCCCTTCAAAAAAGATGGTCTCTATTCAGGAAAGGAAGAAGCAGGCTATCATATATATATAAAAAATCTGCATAAGGTACCACAGAAGGGAACACTTGAAATAACTGTTGATGATAAAAATGGTAATGCAGAATATGTATCAATGAAGATGGATATCAGCTTACAAAAGAAGGCCAGTTTTTCAAAAAGCTTAAGCCTTGGTATCAATAAATTTCCGCCGGGTTTTTATAAAGCAAACTTTATTATCAATACAGATTCTTATGAGGATACAGCGACTTATATTTTCGGTATTGCTCCCGATAAAATGGTGTATGAAATACATAAGCCCAATGATTTTGATGAGTTTTGGGCTAACACATTAACCAAGCTCGCAAGTATTGATCCTAAATATGATGTAAGGATCGATGAAGGATTAACAGACAGGTTTCATAAAGTGTACCGGGTTCAAATGACCTCTTGGGATAATGTGCGGATTGAGGGTTATTTAACAATCCCTAATTTAAAAGGAAAATTTCCGGTTACTGTAAATTTTGCAGGATATCTGGGGTTGGTATATCCTATTTATTATAAGGATTTCGCTGCATTAAGCATGAATGTGAGAGGTATCGGAGCGCTTGCCAGGCAAGCATTACCTGCAAATACAGAATTCAATACCTATAACATGAACGATAAAAATAAATACATTTATCGTGGTGTATATATGGATTGTGTGCGTTCCATTGATTTTGTGGTAAGCCATGGCGACCTTGGTCTCGATACAAAAAGAATTGTTGTGTACGGGGGCAGCCAGGGTGGTACAGAAGCCATCATTGCTGCTGCACTTTCAAAAAAAGTAAATGCTGCAGCAGCGAATAATCCTGTGTTTGCAGATTACAGAACCATTTTTGCATCGGGCCGAAAAGAAAAAGAATTGGTATTCCCGATGGTGCAGTTTGAAAAATATTTCAAACAAACCAGAATGGCAGATGCACAGGCTTTTAAAACGCTGGATTATTTTGATCTTTCTAATTTTATAGACAAATTGGAATGTCCCATCTTAATCGGCATTGGTTTGAAAGATCCCATTTCTCCGCCATCAACCGTTGTAAATGCATTCAATCATTTAAAGCCGTCTCTTAAAATAAATAGTAAAATTTATTACTATCCGAATTTAACACACGAAGTAAGCAATTTGCATTGGCTGAGAAATTATAATTGGATAGAAGATAAATTAAGAGACCCTCATCATTAATTTTTTATAGGATTAGGTAGAATGTACGCAAAGAATAATAAAAGGTTTGGTTATAACTAAATATATTAGTAATTTGAAGTCTAAATTATTTAGTTATGTTTAAAGGAATCAATGCGATAGAGTTTTCAAAACAGTTTAATACCA
>CAIVCF010000107.1 GCA_903904335.1 uncultured Chitinophagaceae bacterium
TGCCCCAGTTAATAGCCAATGATGTTGCGACAGAATTTTCTCCTGATCTTAAATCCCAATTATTCATGATCTGTATAGACTCTTTCAACAAAGTTTTATTTGAATCACTTTGCGGCAAAGCGTTGTATGCTTTTATTAATGCGGGTACTAATTTTTCGAAGAAAGATAAATACCTATCGTATCCTGCAGCGATCACTTTATCAAGTGTGTATTTTTTTTCTTTGTCTAACACGCGTACTGCATTGATACCTCTGAAGTTTTCTTCATCGGGTGACATATATGTCGCATAATCTTCTCTTTTCGGGCTATTAATTCCTGCAACAGTAAATGGTGTTGAATTACAATTTTGCAACCAACCATTGGGCGGATTGATAGAATGTACAATTTTATCAACAGGATGCAATCCTTTCCATTCTGTTGCAGCAGTTGTTCCGTCAACAGGCTTATTCCAATCATAATTTTTATCCCTTATGGGAACATAATTGCCATGCCAGTAAGCAATGTTTCCTTCCGCATCTGCATACACAGTATTATTGGAAGTATTGCTGCGCAGGTCCAATACTTTTTTAAACTCACTGAATGAATTTGCTTTTGTTCTTAACCAGCTTTGCTCCAAACTGATGATGGAACGATTGAAAGAACGGACACTCAGATACTGCCCGTTCTTTTTTGCCATAATCGGACCATGATGTGTAAATAATACTTTGATATTTTTTGTTTGCAGCGAATTATTTTGTTTGTATTGAATGGAAATATTTTTAATCGTAACAGGTTTTTGCTGATGCTCATATTCATACACCAATTGATTATTTTGCTGGGATATTTTTTCAATGTATGCATCCGATACATCTACTTTACTCGATGTGTGCATCCAACCGCAATGTTCGTTGAAACCCTGATACACAAAGAACTGTCCCCATGTTACTGCACCATAGGCATTCAATCCCCGTCCGAACGGATCATCCGGGCTGGCTTCCTCACTTACAACATGTACTTCGGGACGGAAATACAATGTTACATGCGGATTGATATATAAAATTGCATTGCCATTTTGTGTGATAGAAGGAGCAAATGCAAAACCATTCGAGCCTGTTAATCTTTCATCTTCATTCTCATATACTTTATTTGCCGCAACAAAGTTTTGCTTTGCTGATACTTTGTTTTTAGCAAACAATTCACTTCCGTATAATTGCTTCAGATCATTTTCATTCAAACCCGCAGTGCTGATGGCGCCGATGCTTCCATCCGTCCATAATAAAGGATACCATGGCTCGAAATGCTGCAACAGAGCGGGTTTCGTATTGGGATGTTTATATAAATAATAATTTAGCCCATCGGCAAATGCATCCAATAATTTGTGCAACCATGGCGGACTTTTTTTATAATCATTGATTGCATCAGCTGAATCAATGATCATTCTTATCAACAAGTCATTATAAATATCTTTTTCACCGTTCAGTTCAGAAAGCCTTCCCAACTTTTCAATATAATTCATCTCCACTCTTTTAAAATCATCTTCGCATTGTGCGTACAATAAACCAAATACTGCATCAGCATCTGTCTTACCATAAATATGCGGAATGCCCCAGTTATCTCGAATGATAGTGACCTGTTTTGCTTCCTGTTCGTAACGATTGATTTGTTTTGAACTGAATTGTGCAAAAAGGTGAAGTGGAAATAATAAGAGAAGCAATACTTTTTTCATGATTGAATTTACTCTTTTTCTAAATGATATTCTTTTTGTAAAAAAGCAATTAGGTCAACAAAATAGGGTTTTCGTTTTTCCATATTTTTAATGTACAAATTTGTGGCACCAATTTCAGAAACA
>CAIVCF010000108.1 GCA_903904335.1 uncultured Chitinophagaceae bacterium
AAAATATGATGCGACCTTGCAGAATCTTTTTGCGCAATGGACACTGCCCTGAAAAAAAACAGTAAAGAAAATAAGGTGAACAGTCTATACAACAGTTTTTTGAAAAACATAACATTCATGTTAATGATGCTGATACTCATCTATCATAAACTGCACAAAATAACACTTGCTTTGGTTTATGAATAGATTTAACTTTACAATATTCACGATAATTTTTTAACAAAGCTATTTGAATTGACAATAACAGGTGCCAATGCAAAAATGGAACAGCAATTTTAAACTGGGCAATTCATTAACGGAAGAACACATACATTTTTTTAAAGCGCATGGTGTGATTGTATTTCGCAATTTCATCAGTCCTGATCAAGCGGCTGTTTATATTGAAGAGATCAAGCGAATCGAAAGAGAATGGCTTAGTGAGGGTCGAGAAAAAATAAATGGTATTCCTCTTAAATTCGGGAAAACGGAAGACGGAGATCTTTCCATTCAGCGATTATGCTTTGCCTCTTTGTACAGCAATGCACTGCATGATTTGTTGCAGGATATCAGGCTGCAGGCTTTGCTTGAATTGCTGAATCCTTATGAAGGGCGCATCGGCGAGCATGAAAAAGACGGCTTGGTTGTTAATAATTATATCAATTCACCCAACAGTTCTTTTAAACAAATGGGATGGCATACGGATAGTCCGAGAGACCTTTTTCTCGGGCAAAAAATATTACCGATGCTGAATGTGGGAATTCATTTAGACACCTGTCTGTTCGAAAACGGAGGCCTTCGTGTTTTGCCTGATACACATAAACAAAATGTACTCAAATTATTATTCGGTAAAAAATATTTTGTTGATAATACTGATGATGAAAGAGAAATAGGATTTGACATGTTTGCAGGTGATCTGTCTGTTCATGATGGCCGTTTATGGCATCGTGTTAAACAATCGCATTTAACGGGTGAAGTCAGCAGAAGAAGAGTAATGTACGTCCCCATCATCACCGGAAAATATAAACCCAAGACCGAGCAAAGTAAAACACCATTCTATCATTTGTTCACAAAAAAAGTGCATGGGTAAGATAGTTTGATCCTATTAATTTTATAAAAGGTCAACAAGTGTTGACCTTTTACATTCAAATAAAAAATATGCCAACAGCATTAATAACGGGAGCCAGCAAAGGAATAGGCAAAGCCATTGCTGAAAAATTAGCAGCAAAGAAAACAGATCTATTATTAATTGCAAGAACAGAAAACTTGTTGAAAGAACTTGCAGAAAACCTGCGATCAAAATATGCCGTACAGGTTGACTATTTTGTTGTTGATCTGTCAAAGCCTGATGCAGTTGAAAAGATAATGCAATGGTGTGCAAACAAAACAAGTGAAATAAATATTTTGGTCAACAATGCAGGGTATGGATTAAGCGATGCATTTGAAAAGTATTCAATACAGGAACAGATTGATATGATGCAGGTAAACATGCGTGTTCCTGTTCAATTGATTCATGCATTGTTACCCTCTTTGCATAAACAAGATCAATCATATATTGTAAACATCGCCAGTAATGCGGCTTATCAATCAGTTCCCGGATTAAGTTTGTATGCAGCCAGTAAAGCATTTGTACTTAGTTTCAGCAGAGGATTGCGATATGAATTAAGAAATTCAGCCGTTTCAGTAACAGCGATCTGTCCCGGTGCAACAGATACAGATTTTCCCAAAAGAGCTATGGTGAGTGCAAAAGCAGCAAAAGCTGCAGCAAAAGTGAATATGAGTGCTGACGCTGTTGCCACCATTGCTGTTGAAGCCATGTTCGCTAAAAAAGCGGAAGTGATCGCAGGCTTTATCAATAAACTCTCTGCATTTTTGGTATGGTTATTACCTAAAAAAGCAGCTGAAAAAATTGCTGCTGATATTTACGGACTCTGACTTATTTTAAAAAGAATTGAAATCGGCTTTTGAAGATTGTGTATAAGCCTTTATATTTGCAGCCCTGAATAAGGGTATGGCCCCGTAGCTCAACTGAATAGAGTATCTGACTACGGATCAGAAGGTTTCAGGTTTGAATCCTGACGGGGTCACGCAAAAAGCAACTGAAAAGTTGCTTTTTTGTTTCCCCTCACTCGCTGATTCTTCTTTTATATCGATTTTAAATTAAACAACCACCTCAAAATAAATCGAGATGGCTGTTATCAGGGGGCAGCTTTGCTGTACTATTTTATGCGAAATACTGTTGCAGATTATTGTTCTTCTTCAGATAATTGATCTTATCACCTAACATCGGTTTCCGCATGATCTTGGTTACCGCAGGATATTTTTTGGCCTTTTGATAATCCACGTCGTCAATCGAACCCGTTAGAATGATAATGGCAGTATCAGGTAATTTTTCAGAGAAACATCTTGTATAATGATCTAAAAATTCCCAGCCGTTCATTAAAGGCATTTCAATATCCAGAAAAATAATGTGTGGTACATGAATCATGTCATCATGCTGTTTTTGATCAAAGAATTTTTCAATCTCTTTCAAGGCCAATAACCCATTCATGGCAATGATTACTTCTGTACTGAACGACTCATTTTTGATCACTTCCTTGGTAATTAATAACGACATGGGATCATCATCCACTAATAATACAGTTTTGATCATAGGATTTTTTATTGTTTGATTATTAATACCAAACAATATGCTACACTCGATTTCAATTGAAATTCAATTAGTTGATGATATAGGTTTGAATGATAGTTTCCTGTATAGGGAAAAAATTTCTATAATCAGGAAAGATGATTGGCAGGTTTTCGGTTCACTTTCATTAACCGGATAATGATCATAACTGAAGCAGTTAATCCAAACCAAACAGAATAGTCCAATAGGAATTTTTGAATATCGAAGTCTAATCTTTTTATCCTGCCCTCATCATAAGCAACTGAATAAAAAACATTCGGCCAACCATATTTATCCGACCCGTAAATATGCTGTTCTTTAACGGCTGTTGCAGATATGCTGAGCACATAGAGGATGACTGATAATAAAAAAGTAAGTGAAATTCTTTTAGATAAACTCATGCTTAAAAGTTATTTCAATAGAAAATTGGACATTAAAAATAATAATTCATATTTGAAGTAAACCCAATTAAGCATATTTTAATTTCAAACTTGCGTTCGGGCTAAGCAACGGAACACAGATTAGCAGTGATTTGATGCCGAGTTTCTATTGACTATTTTTATTCATTTAAAAAAGGCAAATTGCAGTATGAAAATTCAGTTTTGGTCAGTTGGTAAACAACATGATGCTTATGTAAAAGACGGTATTGTAGATTTTACCAAGCGCATCAATAAATATTTTTCTGCTGAATGGATGCTGATCGCTGCTCCAAAAAATGCTGCATCATTAACAGAAAAAGAGTTAAAAAAAGCGGAAGCAGCTTTGATCAATGCGCAATTACAGAAAGACGATTATCTGATCTTATTAGATGAAAGAGGCAAGTCTTTCACTTCTCCCGATCTGGCACAATTCATTCAGCAAAGAGCCAATGAAAGTCATAAAAGAATTATCTTTTTAATAGGCGGCGCATTTGGTGTGGATGAAACGATTGCCAAGCGTGCAGATCATGTATGGAGTTTATCAACACTGGTTTTTCCGCACATGCTGGTGCGATTGATCTTATCTGAACAGGTGTATCGTGCCTGCAGCATTCTCCGAAATGAAAAATATCATCACAGTTAAATAATTTATCTTTCCTTCATGATAACCATTACCCTCGCCATTATTTTATTGACCTGCATTGTTTCTTTCATGGCTTTTTCGAATGAAAAAATAATGGATGATCTTATTTTTTATCCGCCTGCCATCACACATCAAAATCAATGGTATCGTTTTATCACCTGTGGATTGATCCATGCAGATATTGCTCATTTGGGTTTTAACATGTATTCATTTTATATGTTCGGTGATATTATAGAAAAATATTTTTTGCAGATATACGGAGAGAAAGGAAAATTTATTTTTCTCATTTTATATGTGTCGGCATTAGTGGTTTGTTTATTGCCGACTTATTTTAACAACAGAGAAAATTATCATTATAAAAGTCTGGGTGCCAGCGGTGCTGTTTCTGCGATTGTGTTTGCTTTTATTTTTATTGCGCCAACACAGGGCATCGGTTTAATGTTTATCCCCTTTCATTTCCCGGCATTTATTTTCGGGATCGTCTACCTGCTTATCTCTGCTTATTTCTCCAAAAAAGGCGGAAGCCATATCAATCACTCAGCCCATTTTTGGGGTGCTGTTTACGGCATTATTTTTCTGATCGTCACCTGTCAATTCCTTACAACTTTCCGTCCGGTTGATAATTTTATTTTTGAAGTAAGATCATATTTCAGTTAATAAACGAACACTGCAGCAAGAGAAGTAATGCTTCGGACGGCAATTAGTTGAGTATAATCAACCAACAACCCAATCAATCTTCAAAACATGTTTCGTTGCAGGTGTAATTTTAAATCTGTCATCGATTCTTAAACCGATTACCCAAACAATTCTTTTATCGCTTTCAATCACCCAAACATTTTCCTTTTCAGTAACAGATAATTTTTGATCAATAAAAAAACGGTTTAATTTTTTTTTCTTCTGCATACCGAGCGGATAAAAGTAATCGCTTTGTTTGCTTTGGCGAAGTAACAAAGGGAATTTTATTTTATCTTCATCTACATGAATCGTTAGCCGGGAGTCGTTAGTCGGGAGTCCGAAAGAAGGAAGTATTTGCAATTGTAAAATTCCATTTGCAAAAACAACTATCTTCTCTCCTTTCTCAATTAAAATATGCGCAGCAATATTTGTTTGCAAGGGAGCAATGATGATCCATTTTCTGTTTTTAATAATCCGATGTGAGGCAGACTGTATATAACTTCCGTTATCTGCATCCAATAATTTTATTACTTCTTCTATTTGTGCAGCTGAAAAATTAAATTCTTTAATGATCTCCCAAACAATGGTTTGTAATGGCTGTACTTGTTTGAGTTTTAAAACGGGGATATGAATTTCATTTTCTTTTTGTTCAAGCAATTTATGTTTATGAAGCTGTATTGCCTGACCGTACAGCATTTCAGCCTCTTTCAATCTTTCGATATTGTTCAAAATATTATCTTCCGCATTATTGAAAATCTCTTTTACTGACGGAATGATTTGATTGCGAAAATAATTTCTCGTGTATTTATCAGAATTGTTGGAAGAATCTTCAACATAGGATAAATCATTCTCTTTTGTATATTGTACTAATTCTTCTTTTCTGAAATGTAATAAAGGCCTGATCAATTGTTGTTCTTTCTGAAAAGCCTGAATACCTGTTAATCCCAAAATTCCTGTTCCGCGAAAAAAATTGATCAATACGGTTTCAATATTATCATCGGCATGATGGGCGGTAGCGATCAGTTGACAGATGACAGATGACGGATGACAGATTTCATTCAGCTCTTTAAACCATGTATAGCGCAGCTCCCTTGCAGCAACCTGAACAGAAACTTTGTTTGCAACAGCATAAGTATTGGTATCAAATGTTTTTACAAAAACTTTTTTGTTATACTTCTCTCCTAATGACCTTACAAATTTTTCATCTCGTTTGCTTTCTTCTCCACGCAATTGAAAGTTACAATGTGCAATGGTAAAATCGAATCCTGCTTTAGCAACAAGATCTGTCAATACAACACTATCCACGCCACCGCTCACAGCTAAGAGCAGATGACAGTTGGCAGATGACAGATGACGGAATTCTGTCTTCCAGTTTTCTATAAATTTTTCCTGCAGGTTCATTTCATTAAAGATAAAATGCTGAAGCAAGATACTTCAGCATTTATAAAACTATTTTTTATTTCGATGGTGATCAGCCCTTCTTCACTTCCTTTGCCCATGTATCTTTCAACGTAACGGTTCTGTTAAAGATTATTTTTTCATTTGTTGAATCTTTATCCAAACAAAAATATCCTTTACGAATAAATTGATACCTGTCAATTAAATTAGATCCTGTCAAAGCAGGTTCTGCATAAGCTGTTTGTATCACTTGCAAAGAATCAGGGTTGATATGGTCTTTAAAATCACCTTCGGCAGCATCTACATTTTCAGCAGTGAATAATCTGTCGTACAATCTTATTTCAGCAGCAACAGCATGTGCCACACTCACCCAATGCAAAGTGCCTTTTACTTTCAATCCGCTGGAATCGCCGCCACTCTTACTTTCCGGTAAATAAGAGCATCTCAGTTCAATAATATTTCCTGAATTGTCTTTTATAACTTCATCGCAAGTGATGATATAAGCACTCTTTAAACGAACCATTTGTCCGGGTGCCAAGCGAAAATATTTTTTAGAAGGACTCTCCATAAAATCCTCGCGTTCTATGTACAATTCACGGCTGAATGGCACTTCTCGGTAGCCACCGTTCTCATCTTCAGGATTATTTTCACTCTGCATCAATTCAACCCTGCCTTCTTCATAATTGGTGATCACTACTTTCAGCGGATCAAAGACCACCATCCTTCTTAAAGAGATTTTATTCAGATGTTCGCGTACACAAAATTCAAGCAAGCCGAAATCGATCAGGTTCTCTCTTTTTGCCACACCGATCTTATCACAGAATTCACGGATGCTTTCAGGTGTAAATCCTCTTCTCCGCATCCCACTGATGGTAGGCATACGTGGATCGTCCCAACCATTTACAAAATTCTCTGTTACTAACTGTAAGAGCTTGCGTTTACTCATGATGGTAAACGTCATATTCAATCTGGCGAATTCATATTGATGTGATGGGAATATTTCCAATTTTTCAATCAGCCAATCATACAATGCCCTGTGCGGAATAAATTCCAAAGTGCAAATACTGTGTGTTATATTTTCTATGGAATCGCTTTGCCCATGCGCAAAATCATACATCGGATAAATGCACCAATTATCTCCCGTGCGATGATGATGTGCATGTTTGATACGGTAAATGATCGGATCACGCAACAACATGTTGGATGATGCCATATCTATTTTTGCACGCAACACTTTACTTCCATCGGGATATTTTCCGGCACGCATTTCTTCAAATAGCAGTTCATTCTCTTCAGCAGTTCTTTCAGAAAATTTATTTCTTTTACCTGCGGTTGAGGGTGTGCCTTTCTGTTCTGCAATTTCATCACTGCTGCTGTCATCTACATAAGCCAATCCTTTTTTGATCAATGAAATGGCGAATTGATACAGCGCTTCAAAATAATCAGATGCATATAATTCATTGGCCCATTCAAATCCTAACCATTTCACATCTTCTTTAATACTTTCAACATATTCTGTTTCTTCTGTGGAAGGATTGGTGTCATCAAAACGAAGATTGGTTTTACCGCCATACTTTTTTGCCAAACCAAAATTCAAACAAATGCTTTTGGCGTGACCTACATGCAAATAACCATTCGGCTCCGGAGGAAACCGTGTAACAATTTTGTTGTACTTCCCTTCGGCTAAATCCTTTTCGATGATCTCTTCAATAAAATTCAGGCTTTTTTCTTCGCTCATATTTCTTTATTCTGGATCACAAATGTAAGCCATGAGCAGCTAAGATGGATTGATGATATAAATTTTACATAAGCTTTTTCCGGAAAATAGCTATCGCGATAATAATCTTTCTATCAAAATCAAGCTTTACTTTACAACTGTTAAATTTGCATACTGATGCAGCTATAAAATAGTGTTGTTGTATCTAACTACTGAAAACCCTTTGAATGCGAAAATCAATATTAATAGCCCTTCTTTTTTTTATATATCATTCATCAAATGGGCAGGGTTGTACAACATTAGGGCAAACTCCCAATACTGCATTTCCGGTATGCGGTACGAGTGTGTTTACTCAATCCACGGTTCCGATTTGTTCCAACAAAACAATTAAGACATTTTGCAATGACGGTATAACCTATTCCGATACGAACCCATTCTGGTATCAATTTACCTGTTTCCAAAGCGGAACGTTAGGATTCTTGATTACGCCCAATAATCAATTGGATGATTATGACTGGATATTATATGATATCACCAATCGCAATCCTCTCGATGTTTATGACAGCACCGGTTTTATTGTAACTTATAATTGGTCAGGAAATACCGGATTAGAAAGTGCCAGAGGATATACTGGCACCACAGGCACTTCACCAACAGGTACTACAAACTTGGTTTGTGCTACCAATCCGAAAGAAATGGGAGGCAATCCTCCTTATAGTGATGCATCCACAATCGATATAATGCCTTCCCTTATTGTTGGGCACACCTATCTTTTAATGGTAAGCCATTTTTCGGGCAGTAATCAAAGTGGCTATACACTTAACTTTGGCGGCGGAACGGCAAGTATAACTGATCCTGGTATACCAACCTACCTGAATGCTTCCGGTATTTGCGGAGGTGATAAAGTGTATATTAAATTAAGTAAACAGATAAAATGCAGCAGTATCGCTTCTGATGGAAGTGATTTTAAAATTTCTCCCGTAACTGTTGCCATCAGTTCAGCATCAGGATACGGTTGTACAAACAGTTTTGCTACCGATTCCATTATAGTTCAGTTGAATAATCCATTATCTGCTAACTCTTATTCCATTTTTCAACAATTGGGTACTGACGGAAATACTTTATTAGACAATTGTAATAACCCTGTTGCATTGAATGATAACAAAAGTTTTATCATTACCAATCAGCAATTGATCAAAGCGGCATTTAATTTTCAATTGAATTACGGTTGCAAGATTGATACCGTTGCTTTAAAACTTGCGGGACAAAATATAGTCAGTTGGACATGGTATTTAGATGGCATTGCGAGAAGCGGTATTCAAACAGATACTTCTTTGTATTATACTTTTTACGGACCACATACTATAAAATTAGTTGCACAGAATAGTGTATGTGTGGATAGCGCATCTCTTGCATTCAACCTTACCAATTCAATTATTAAAGCAGCATTCACTTCGCCTGATTTTACTTGTCCATCAGATACCATTCAATTTTCGGACAACAGTGTCGGCAATATTGCTTCATGGTATTGGGATTTCAGCAACGGTCAAACCAGCAATCTGCAAAAACCGCCTGTACAAACCTATCCTTCCGGATCAGGCTCAACACTTAAAAATTATCCGGTACGTTTAACTGTTACGGATTCTATTGGTTGCTCAGACACTACTTATAAAATAATTAAAGTAGCACCTAATTGTTATATCGCAGTACCTTCTGCCTTTACGCCTAATGGTGACGGATTGAATGACTATCTCTATCCGTTAAATGCATACAGGGCAAGCGATCTGTTATTCCGTGTGTTTAACCGTTACGGGCAATTGATCTTTGAAACGAGGGACTGGACAGTAAAATGGGATGGAAGTTTTAAAAGTTTACCACAACCCAGCGGTACTTATGTATGGACTTTAGAATTTACTGAACCACTTACCGGTAAAAGAATTTCACAAAAAGGAACAACAGTTTTGATAAGGTAAATTTCGCTGATTTGTATATATTTTCTAACCATTTCTTCGTGATTCCTTCGTGATCTCCTGTTATCTTATTGCTGTTTGTTCGGGTGCTCCCGAAGAACTCCCGAAGAAACCTGCTAAAAGATACGAATGAGATAATAGCAAGACAATACCAATCTCACCTGAAAATTCCGGTAACTTTTTGATACAAATCAGCTGATCGAATAATTTTGAATGAATCTGATTGCCAGCATCATATCATCATGCAAAACCCTGTCCACTTCATTGAAGGAAACTTTTTTTCTGAAATCAGTAAACAGTTTTTCAAGTATCACAGAACTTTTTGCAGGCCTTCTGAAATCTAATGCCTGTGCAGCTGCCAGCAATTCTATTGCCAATACTTTTTCCACATTATCCACAATGCGCAATAATTTTGTGGCAGCATTGGCTCCCATACTTACATGATCTTCCTGATTATTGGAGGAAGAAATACTGTCAACACTTGCAGGCGTGCATAATTGTTTATTCTCGCTCACAATTCCGGCAGCAGTATATTGAGGGATCATAAAGCCGCTGTTCAATCCCGGTTCTTTCACAAGAAATAAAGGAAGGTTTCTTTGTCCGCTGATCAATTGATAAATTCTTCTTTCACTGATATTGGCCAATTCACTCATCGCAATGCTCAGAAAATCTAATGTGAGTGCCAAAGGTTGTCCGTGAAAATTACCACCGCTTACTATTTTATCTTCATCAGGAAAAATATTAGGATTATCTGTTACGGAATTTATTTCCTGCATAAAAACCTGCAACACATAATTGAAAGTATCTTTTGTTGCACCATGCACTTGCGGTACACAACGGAATGAATATGGATCCTGAACTTGTTGCTTCTCTCGGGAAATAATTTCACTTCCCTTTAAATAATCATTGATCGTTTTTGCTGTTTCTACTTGTCCTTTATGCGGACGAATAGTATGTATCAATTCATTCAATGCTTCGGTACTGCAATCAAAAGCATCATAAGATAGTGCAGTGATCAGATCAGCCATCTTTAATAAATGCTCACATTTCTTCAAACAAAAAATTCCATACGCACTCATGAATTGGGTACCATTGATCAATGCCAAGCCTTCTTTACTTTGCAATTGAATGGGTTTCCATCCCAATTGTTCAAATGCTTTTGCAGCAGGCATTTTAGTGCCTTTAAAATAAACTTCACCCAAGCCAATCAATGGAAGGCTTAAATGACTTAAAGGAGAAAGGTCGCCTGATGCACCTAATGAACCCTGTGTATAAATTACAGGCAATACTTCATCATTAAACATCTCCATTAATCGCTGAACTGTTGCAACCTGAACACCACTGTGACCGTAACTGAGTGATTTTATTTTTAAGAGCAACATCAGTTTTACTATATCATGCGGCACTTCTTCGCCCAAACCGCAGGCATGAGACTTTAATAAATTGTATTGCAGTTGCTCTATCTGGTCTTTATCAATTTTTACATTCTGCAAAAAACCAAATCCTGTGTTAATGCCATATAATAATGCATCACTGCTTTCAATCTTTTTATTTAAGTATTGACGGCATTTATCTATTTGCGCAATTACTTCATTGCTCAGGTTTAATGTTTGATTTGAGTCTAACAGTTCTTTTACCTGTTCAAAATGCAGCCATTGATCATTGATAATAAGATCATTCTTCATGCAACCGAATCGTTTTATGAGGCAAAGTAAACCGATTTGACATGATTTTTAAAAGGAAGATTTGCATAGAAAATCGAAATGATCAGAATCAGTCTTGTTTGACTGCCGATTTTTCGTTTATTTTGCGCCTCTGATTATGGTTCGGTAGCTCAGTTGGATAGAGCAACTGCCTTCTAAGCAGTAGGTCATTGGTTCGAATCCAATCCGGATCACAAACGAAGTCTGATGGCTTCGTTTTTTGTTTTCAGTACATTCGTTGTTTAAATCAGTACAATCTGTTTATGGATGTAAAAATAGAATCAAGCTGGAAAGAAATATTGCAGCAGGAATTCAGCAAGCCGTATTTTCTGCAGATTGTCTTACATCTGAAAACTGAGAGAGAAACAGGTATGTTGATCTATCCGCCCGGTTCACTTATTTTTAACGCATTTGATAAAACACCTTTTGATCAAGTAAAAGTTGTGATATTAGGACAAGACCCTTATCATGGACCAAAACAGGCAATGGGATTAAGTTTTAGTGTACCTGATGGTATTCCGCCACCTCCTTCGCTTGTCAATATTTATAAAGAACTGAACAAAGATATCGGCATGCCCATTCCAACAACAGGTAATTTGACCAAATGGGCTGAGCAAGGTGTTTTATTATTGAATGCTGTTTTAACGGTTCGTGCAAATGATCCTGCAAGTCATTCTAAGATCGGATGGATGGAATTTACCAATGCAGTGATCAAAAAAATTTCTGATGAAAAGAAAGGTGTTGTTTTTTTGTTATGGGGAAAATTTGCTCAAGAAAAGCAAGTATTGATCGATGAAACAAAACATTATGTGTTAAAAGCAGCACACCCTTCACCTTTCAGCGCACACAACGGTTTTTTCGGATGCAAACATTTCAGCAAAACAAACGATTTATTAATGAAACAGGGTTTGGATCCTGTTAATTGGACTATATAAAATTAGGAGCATGAAAATATTAAAAGAAATATTCGGAAGAATTTGGGCATTATGGGGCTTACTTAGCTTTGTGACAACCTTCATCATCATTTTTATTCCTTCTATGCTTTGTTATCTGATTCCCGGCAAAAAGGGGCAGGATATCTTTATTGCGATTTCAAGAATATGGATGAAGTTTTGGTTAACCATTATTGGGTGCCCGGTTATAGTAACGGGCAAAAAGTATTTTGAAAAGAATATTGCCTACATAGTAACTTATAATCATAACGCCTTATTAGATGTGCCGTTATCAGCACCCTGTATTCCTGCAGGAAATAAAACTATTGCCAAAACTTCATTTGCTAAAATTCCTTTCTTCGGATGGTATTACAGAAAAGGGTCTGTCTTAGTTGACAGAAACAATGATGCAAGTCGTCGTAAAAGTTTTGATGAAATGAAAGAAGTTTTGAAACAGGGAATTCACATGTGCATTTATCCGGAAGGAACACGTAACAGAACGAATGATCCCTTAAAAAAATTTTATACAGGCGCATTCAAGTTGGCTGTGGATACAAAGACACCTATAATGCCTGCTGTTATTTTTAATACCAAAAAAGCAATGCCTATTCATAAGAGATTTTATTTGAGGCCTTGCAGTTTGCGATTGGATTTTCTTCCGCCAGTTGATGCAACAAATATTTCTTCAGATGATTTAAAGGATAAAGTGTTTAGAATAATGTGGGATCATTATGAAACCAATCAATAATTAGAATAGCTCCTGCTTCTGTTAATCTTCAGGTCGCGTAATATACCGGATTTAGGATTCAATGTGATACTGAAAGAACGGTATAATCCAATGGGAGTTACATTGATGGCCAATTGCCAGCAATGCATTTCACGGGTAATAAACATTGTGAACATTTGTAATTTCCCGACATTAAAATCAAAATAACCGTTCCCTCCCATTTTCCATTTTTCCGTTAAGCTAAAATCACCACCTGCCATTAAAGTAGAATACACTTGTGTTATATAGGTATAACCGGTGGTGTTGGCTTGCAGTTGTTTTGAAAAACTTAATGAATAGGACAAATTAATAGACCAGGGAATATTAAAATCTGTAAATTCTGCAGGATTTGCTCTTGCATATTGTAACTGTCTTTGTTGTTCATCAGGAGTCATGAAAGGGTCAACTGGTATCCTGTCTTTATCCGCTTTTCCGTCTTTCGGTTTACTTTTAAATGAAGTTGAAATAGCAATATTTCCGTTGGTTAATCTGCCTAGTTTTCCGCTCTTCCACATCAATTCATTTTTTCTGAACCCCAATGAATCAACAGCATAGGGATCTAATATTGCACTGGCAGTGACATTTACTTTTTCAAATAAAGTACTGCGGGCATAAAAATTAAATGGTGATAAGGCAAAGCTGTCTGCCATCAGATTATAAGATGAATTAAAACCAAACCCATCAATCAATTTCACTTTTTTTGTTGCTTTTCCTGTTGAATCAGTTTTATCTTTCACTTTCATCTCCAATAAATTGTCGATACCGAAACTCATACCTCCAAATGCACCTTCTGAAAATGCACCCGGAATTACACCGTCAAATTGCGAAAAACGCAGATAATGCCCTGCTGTGTCTACTTTTGTTGAATAAAAATACTTACCTGCCAGATCTGGTTTATAGCTGATGCTGAAAGTTGGCCTTACCTCATGTCTGATCTTTGAATTCTTTAATGAATAGGTTCCGAATATTCTTGTGCTCGCACTCATTCCAAAGGACATTTGCCTGGATGTATAAAGACCTTTTGAGACCAAAGTATCGACCTTTGAATTAACGCTATCCCAACTTCGGAAAATCTTTTGTCCGTACCAATTTTCTTGATAAGAAACGGATGGAGAAAGTGTTATTGCTCCTATTTGCGGTAATGTTAATGAAATAGGAATTGAATGTGTGGCGCCCCATTGTAATGTATCCAATAACCTTTTAAACGATACGCCTGCAGTATCATAATATGAAATCAGATTCTGCACATTTCCGCTGTAACCGATACCTATATTTTCATACCATTTGGGTGTACCAACTTTTTCTGCTTTTTGAAAAGGATATTTTGTAACAACATTTAAACTTGCTGTCGGCAAATTAAGATTTACCAATCTTGTTACACTGTTTTGATTGGCATTCAGGTTCATCGAAAAATTTGCTTTTCCTCTGAAATCTTTTGTATAACTGATGGATGAGTTTAATTGGTTCATATAATTCTGGGTAGGATTATTGACCAACGACTGATTGTATTTTGAACTACCGAAATTAACACTTGCATTAAAGGTGCTTCCGGGCCTTGCTTTATTATCCCTATTATGACTCCAATTAATCATATAAGATTTAGTGCTCGTAAATTCATTCGGACTGGTGCCTGTTTGGTTTAATATTACAGTGTTTTGAAATGTTACATTTAAACTTCCCGTATAACGATACCGTTTCAAATATTTTGGACTGATATTCAAACTCCATCCTCCATAAGTATAAATATTACTTCTCACAGTAACATCAAGATTTTCATTCACCACTTTATAATAGCCTAATCCTTCCAGCCCAAAACCAAAATCCTGGCTGGCATTGAATGTGGGTACTAAAATACCCGAATGCCTTCCTCTTTGCAATGGGTAAATACCAAACGGAATGCCGATGGGCACAGGCACTCCTTCAAATTCAGGAGAAGCAGGTCCGCTCACCGCAATCTTATTATTGATCATTTTTATTTTTCTGGTGCGTATTGCAAAATGCGGTGTATCCAAATTACAGGTTGTGAAAACTGCACCGTATCCATAAAAAACATCTTTACTGACTTTCTTCAACACTTTTGCATTCACGAATAATTCCCCTTCGTTATAATAAGTATTTTGTGTTAAAGCCTTCATGGATTTCATACTGAATGAAATAGAATCCATGATCGATTTCATTTCGCCCTGTTTCATGGTAGGCTTGTTTTGGGGATTATTGGTTGTATCCAATGTTCCGTAAGCTCTGATCATTTGTGATTGCTGATCATATTTAATAACATCAGCATCTAAAGTCATATCTGTGTACTTTACATTCGATTTACCGTATAAAATAAATTCTTTAGTTGCGATCATCAGCACGCCGGAATCTCTGGCAATGTAATTTACCGGAGCATCCAATGAATCTTTCGAAATGGTTAATGTATCGATTTTGTTGATGCTTGTGCTGTCTGTTTGTTTTGCGAGGCTATCTTTATTGATTTTGAGAGAATCTTTTGCGATATTCTTTTTAATAGCAGGAACCGTATCTAAAAAAACTGTTAATGATCCACCAAAAGCGTTAATTGTATCCTTCCCTGCTCTTACTTGCATAGAAATAAGCAGCAAACAGCTGTACACTATAATACCTGCTAAGGTTTTTACGTTAATTTTACCGGTATGGATCATATTAGCTATGCACAAAAATAGGTGCTAAGTTGTAAATAGTATTTATTAGTATAACCCTTTAACGAATTGATATGATGTTTCGAAGAATAATTAGTTATACATTATTATTTTTTTTAACAATTTCTCTGTATTCTTTTACGGACGGTGATAAGCGATCAGTGCAACAAAAACAGCCGTTGAAAAGAATTGTGATTGATGCAGGACATGGCGGACCCAGCTATCTGGCCGGTAAATTTTATGGAGGTCGTGGCCCTCATGTTGAAGAAAAAGATATCACATTAGCAGTTGCTTTGAAGTTGGAAAAAGAGATCAATCTCGAAATGCCGGATATTGAAGTGATCATGACAAGAACCTCTGATATTTTCGACAGTCCAATTGTAAAGGCCAACAAAGCGAATGAAGCGCATGGTGATTTATTTATTTCTATACACTGCAATGATGTGGGTCCTGACAAACACTCAGAGATTGTTGGCTATACCACCAAAACAGTAAAAAAGAAAGGTAAAAAAACAACCGTAAAAGTTCCTAAATATCATTACTGGACAACCCCCAGTCAGGCTCATGGAACAGAAACCTATTTATGGGGTGTTGGTAAAACAAATGAGAAAGAAGAAGCTTTAAGTGAAAATGATTTTGTGGATACGGCTCTCTTTAAAAGTTTTGATGATTCTGACCCTGCAAGAATGATAGCCCTCTCTTTAAAAACACAACAATATGCCGAACGCAGCCGTAATTTAGCATATACTGTTGAAGAAGAATTTGAAAAAGCAGGGCGTGTAAGCCGTGGTGCCAAACAAAGAGATGAAAAAGGTATTTGGGTGTTGCAGGCTGTTGCTATGCCGGCTATATTAATTGAATTGGGCTTTCTGTCCTACCCTGATGAAGAAACTTATTTAATGAGCGAACAAGGTCAGCAAGAAACTGCTGAAACCATTGTAAAGGCATTAAAAAGATACAGATACTCACTCGCTAACAAGCAAGCTGCCCCTGCAAAGCAGGGCTCTCAGAAATAATTTTTAATGGTCTTTAGTCTGATTTGTTTAATTGCAACTTCATAGCAAAAAAATAACTTACTTAAATTCTTTGTCATTTGCAGGAATTTATACATTTATGGTAACATTACACCTGCTAAGTGAAACAACTTTTAACCCTTATTCAATTCGCATGCTGCTGCATGTTAATTTCTATTGTATCTATCTGCGCACAGCAACGAAAAGAATATAGTAATAAAGCAGATACCTCAGTCTTCATTTGCTACAGCCAATCTACCGACTATTATCACAAATCGATCAATTGTCCCTCTCTTGACAAGTGCAATAATCTGCAAAAAGTAACGCAGGACGATGCAGTTAATAAATATCACCGCAGACCTTGTAAAAAATGTAGCCAAAACCAATCAACACAGAATCATTAATTTTTAACAGCCTTCAATCATTAGGCAGAATCTAAGAAACCTTAGATTTGTACTTATGAAGATATCAAACGAAACCAAAGTTGGGGCTTTAACTGCCATAGCCATTACTTTAATGATATTAGGCTTCAACTATCTGAAAGGGCGCAGCTTATTTAAAACCGGAAATTTTATTTATGCAAAATATCCCGATGCAAAAGGCTTGATGGTGTCTAATCCCGTTTACATCAACGGTTATCAGGTTGGCACTGTGTACGAAATAGAGAACGTTGATAAAAATGTAAGAAGCATCAGTGTAGCCATCAAATTGAAAGATTATTACAATATTCCTGATAACTCTTTTGCCGAAATCATTAAAGATCCCTTAGGCACTCCAAGCATTGATATTGTTTTGGGCGACAGTAAAGTGGGTATCATGTCCGGCGACAGCATCCACACAAAATCATCACCTGGATTATTGGATGCAATCACCAATAAATTAACTCCTGTGGCAGATCAATTAAAGATCACTATTACTTCATTGGATAATGTGTTGAAAAACATCAATACTGTTTTCGACCCAACTACAAAAAATAATTTACAGGAAGTGATTGCTCATGTCAATTCGATCACAGCAAGTTTAATTAAATCTTCTGCAGCAATTCAGGCAATGCTCAATGAGCAAAGCGGTTCTATCACACAGTCAGTAAATAATATCAACAGCATTTCAAAGAATTTGGCTGACAACAATAATAAAGTAACTGAAGTATTGAGCAATGTTGAAAAAACAACCGATCATTTGGCAAAAGCAGATATCAACGGATCGATCGCCGGATTAAAGGCCGCTGCAGAGAACCTGAACACTGTTTTAAATAAAGTGAATTCTAAAGAAGGTTCTTTGGGATTATTGGTGAATGATAAAGCATTGTATAATAATTTGACCAACACAGTTAGGAGCGCTAACATTTTGATGGATGATTTAAAGACACATCCAAAAAGATATGTAAATGTTTCCGTGTTCGGCAAAAAAGATAAATCAACTCCGCTTAGCGCACCGCTTGCAGATTCAACCAAACAGTGATGATCCGATTTATAGTATACTTTTTTTTGCTGATAATAACAGCAAATACTGTTGTTGCGCAGAGAGTGACAGACAGTGTTTCACCCGGTACAGACATTATCATTAAGAGAGCTGAGAAATATAATTTTCAGGATAAAGATTCTTTAGGAAAATTCGTTTCACTTGTAGGAAAAGGAAAAGATCAGGCCTTTGTTCAACAAGAAAAAATATTATTTTATGCAGATAGTATTGTTATTGATCAAAAGCAAAATATTCTTGAAGCGTTCGGTAATATACATATCAATGATGCAGATAGTGTTCAGGTTTATTCAGAATATTTGAAATATCTCGGCAAAGAAAAAAAATCATATCTCAAACAAAAAGTAAAACTCACAGATGGTAAGGGTATTTTAACTACCAATGAACTGGAATACGATACACAATTTAAGATCGGAAAATATTTTAACGGCGGTAAAGTTGTCAATAAAAAAACAGTATTAACAAGTAAAGAAGGTGTTTATTATGGCGATACCCGTGATGTTTATTTTACTAAAGGCGTTGTATTGATCGATCCGGAATATAAGATCACAACTGATACTTTGTTATATAATATCAATACAGAGATCACCAATATCGTTGCGCGTTCTGTTATCGTTAACGGTAAAAGAACCATTAAAGCAAAAGAAGGATATTACGATGTGAAAAATAAGAAAGGGAATTTTTTTCAACGCCCCTTTATTGATGATAGTTCTTATACTTTTACGGCAGATCAAATGGCATTTGATGACACAACAGGTTTGGGTGAGGCACAAGGTAATGCGGTTTACAGAAGTAAAGATTCAGTTGGCGGGTATGATATCATTGCCAATAATATCAAGTCCAATAAAAAGAAAAATTCATTTCTCGCCACACAAAAGCCAATACTCTTTATCAAACAGGAGAAAGACACCATCTATGTTTCAGCCGATACATTGTATGCTGGTAAAGTAAGCGATCTCAGAAAAAGCAGAGAAGTTCCTGTTGTGCGAGATACTATTGCAGCTGATCAAAAAAATAAAGATTTAATCCCAGCTGATAGTTCGACAGATCGATATTTTGAAGCTTATTATCATGTAAAAATATTTTCGGATTCTCTCCAGGCTTTAGGTGACAGTTTGTTTTATTCTTTGGAAGATTCCACTTTCAGGTTATTCAGAGATCCTGTTGCCTGGACGCAGCAAAATCAGATAACAGGTGATACCATTTATATGTATCTCGCTAATAAAAAACCACAACGATTATACGTTTTTGAAAATGCGATGGCCATCAGCAAAGAAGCGAAAGATTATTTCAACCAAGTAAGAGGCAATACCATTAATGCCTATTTCAAAGAAGGGAAAATTAATTTTTTAAAAGCAAAAGGTAGCCCTGCTGACAATGTGTATTATGCGGTTGATGATAATAAAAAGTTTGTAGGTGTAAACAAATCAACCTCTGATATGATTGATGTTTTCTTCGATGATGGCAAACCGCAGAAAGTTGTTTTTGTAAATAACCTTTCAGGCACCATGTATCCGATGCGGCAAGTGGATCATAGCAGCCTTAAAGTTCGTAAGTTTCAATGGCTGGAAGATAAAAGGCCAAAATCTAAATTGGATATCTTTTCAAATTAATAAGAACATTATCTCCCGCATTCGAAAATTTTGTTTTTCGTTCTGAAATTGTGGTGCATTATCTTTCAGTCATGATACATTTTTTAAAAAGAAATATTATTAATCCATTGAGTGTGTTTATTCACGACAGCCGTGCAATAGGTATTACTTTATTAGCGTGCACTGGTTTTTCTTTAGTACTCAGTAACATTGGTACAATCGGTGAATTATACAGAGCCTTTTGGTCTTTCAGTTTTGACGGAACACAGAATCATAATGCTCATGTTGGGATATTATCTTTACCCAATTCACCACTCCTTATCATTAATGATTTCATGATGGCATTATTTTTCTTTCTTGCCGGAATGGAAATCAAAAGAGAAATGCTTCATGGAGAATTAGCGACCATAAAAAAATCTTTATTACCCATTGCAGCGGCTATTGGTGGAATGTTGATTCCAGCAATTTTATTTACTCAATTTAACAGAGGAACAGAATTCATGCAGGGCTGGGCAATCCCCACTGCCACCGATATTGCATTTACATTAGGGGTGGCATCTTTATTGGGCAACCGTGTTCCACTATCCCTTAAAATATTTCTTACTGCATTAGCTATTATTGATGATTTGGGTGCCATTCTTATCATTGCATTATTTTATGGCGATCACATTCAAATCGGATTTATTCTTTTATGTGGTATTATCATTTTCGGTTTATACCTACTTAAAAGATATCATGCGAAATTCGGTGCAGTGCAATGGATACTTGGTTTCTTATTGTGGTACTGCATGTTTAATTCAGGCGTGCATGCAACAGTTGCAGGGGTATTATTTGCATTTATGATGCCTGAAGAATTATTGGTGAAGTATGAAAAGAAATTTCATTTACCCGTTTATTTTATTGTTATTCCGATTTTTGCATTGGCTAACACATCGATTTTATTTCCTGCAAAAAGTTTACAGTTATTGACCGGATCCTTAAGCTGGGGGATTATTTTTGGACTCTGTATCGGTAAACCTGCGGGCATTTTCGGCACATGTTATTATGTAGTAAAAAAAGGTTTTGCAGAATTACCTAAAGGTATCAATTGGAATAAATTAATAGGTGCAGGTCTGCTCGCAGGCATTGGGTTTACAATGAGCATTTTTATTTCAACACTTGCATTTAAACAACCGATACAAACAGATATTGCAAAAATTTCTGTACTCATCGCTTCTTTGATTGCAATGAGTTCAGG
>CAIVCF010000109.1 GCA_903904335.1 uncultured Chitinophagaceae bacterium
AAATTGATCACAATAAATAAATCATAAAGTATGTTGATTGATAAAGTTAACCTGGCTGAAAAATTTTCAAAATTCAATGATCATTTCTCACCCAAGATCGTAGGAGAGTTGAATGGGCAACAGGTTAAATTAGTAAAATTCGCGGGACCTTTTGTGTGGCATCATCATGAGCAAGAGGATGAATTGTTTTATGTGGTGAAAGGAAAACTGAAAATGCAGTTGCGTGAAAAGAGTATAGAGATTTTTCCGGGAGAATTTATTATCATTCCCAAAGGAACTGAACATTGCCCTGATGCAGATGAAGAGGTTTGGATCATGTTATTTGAACCTGCTACAACATTGAATACAGGTAATACAGAAAATGATCTCACTAAAAAAGAATTGCAAATAATATGATCGCACCAACACCAACACCACCGTATTATGCAGTGATCTTTACTTCCATAAGAACAGTGGTTGATAATAATTATGCCGGGATGGCGGAACGAATGGTTGAGCTGGCTGAACAACAACCCGGTTATTTGGGTCATGAGTCTGCCAGAAACGAGCTGGGCATTACTGTTTCATATTGGTCGAGTCTCGAAGCCATTCAAAACTGGAAAATGAATACTGAACATCTTAGCGCACAGCAAAATGGGAGAGAGGAATGGTATGCGCATTACAAAACAAGGATTTGCAAGGTGGAGAGGGATTATGGTTTTGAAAAATGATGGATAATCTGTAATAAATTCAGATAAAAATCGTTTATAGCATGTCATCTTTTTATCTGTAACCCTAAAATGTTCATGCAACTTAAAAAAGGCATATATCTCTTATTCTTTCTGATTACTTTATTTGTGTCATGTGCCAAGTTTGCAGATAATCCTGCTTCAAGCGGAAACGGGGGTTTATCTTCGGATACCACCACAGCGGTTAAATTTTTTAATGTAGTGGATCAGGGTAAATTGCGAATTAAGATCAACGGAACTGTTATCCTTGATTCTTTGGCGCAATACTATCCTTCGGATTATATAAAACTAAAGCCAGACAGCAGCAATATTCAGTTATTCAAATTAACAAGCGGTGATACAACTCAACTCAGTATCAATTTCAGTTTATTGAAAGGCAAGAAATATTCCTGCTTTATTTATAAACAAGGATATGATTGGAAAGTATCTTTTGTAAATGATAATCTCACTGCTCCTGATTCCGGATATGCGGGCATTCGAATATTGGATTTCAGAACACAGGCCATCATCGATTATGTAAGCGTAAAAGTATTTTCATTGGGATATTTCACTTATGGTGATGTACCTCCTTTCATTTACCGTCACTTTCTGGATTTTACCACCTACGATTTTTATACACAGTTCCTTCCTGTTTATACAAGGCCTGATTATAATGTGGTAGTCTATAATTCAACTTCAAACCTTTATTCAAGATCAGGGATCAATCTTCAGTCAAAGAAATTGTATTCTTTCATTTTGATGACTCCGGCATCTATCGTGAGCGATACAGCGGCCAATAGGTATATGTTTACTGATGTGCAGCAACACAATTAGGTTTTATTTCCACAACTCATTGATTGTTACTTTTTGCTGATTATCGTTTTTGCTTTTTAGCTACATTTGCACGCATTTTAAATATGAAACAATGAGCAATCAACTTTCTTCTCTTCTCGACAGATTTAATGAACCCGAAACCCTTAAAATGGCGCAGCTTGGGCGTGAATTGTCTGCCAAAGGTATTGATGTAATTAATTTAAGCTTAGGTGAACCGGATTTTGATACACCGCAGCATATTAAAGATGCTGCCATAAAAGCGATTAATGATAATTGGAGCCATTATACACCTGTATCGGGATTTTTAGATGCGCGTGAAGCCGTATGCAGTAAATTAAAACGCGACAATGATTTAGAATATAAACCTGCAAATATTATTTTATCAACCGGTGCCAAACAAAGTTTAGCGATGGCCATCCTGGCAATCGTTGATGCCAATGAAGAAGTGATCATTCCAACGCCTTATTGGGTTACCTATTCTGAATTGGTAAAAATTGCAGGTGGTAAAGTGGTAAGTGTGAGAACAAGTGTAGAGAATGGATTTAAAATTACAGCTGCAGAATTAGAAGCTGCCATCACGCCGAAAACTAAAATGTTTTTATTTTCATCTCCCTGTAATCCTTCCGGTGCGGTTTATTCAAAAGAAGAATTAACTGCATTGGCAGAAGTATTCAAACAACATCCTGAAATTTATATCATCAGCGATGAAATATATGAATACATTAATTATGTTGGCAAACATGAAAGCATTGCTCAATTCCCTGAATTAAAAGACAGAGTGATTTTAATTAACGGATTGAGTAAAGGATTTGCCATGACCGGATGGCGTTTGGGTTATATTGCAGCAAGTTTAGATATTGTAAAAGCTGCCGATAAATTACAAGGACAGTTTACAAGTGCTACCTGCTCCATCACTCAAAAAGCTGCAATAGCAGCATTGACAGGTGATCTCACACCTTCTCTTGAAATGACGGCTGAGTTTACACTTCGTAAAAACTTGACACTTGAATTGGTGAAACAAATCCCCGGATTAAAATGTTTTAATCCCGAAGGAGCATTTTATGTTTTTCCGGATGTGAGTGCTTATTTTGGAAAATCTGATGGAACAACGACTATCCATAATGCAAATGATCTATGCATGTATCTTTTGAATACAGCATTTGTATCCAGTGTGATGGGTGATGCATTCGGCGAACCCAATTGTATTCGTTTTTCCTATGCTGCCAGTCAGGAAAATATTAAAAGAGCTTGGGCAAGAATTACAGAAGCATTAGCTAAGTTGAAATAGGGCTTAATAGTATATTCATCAAACAAAACCTCTGCTATTTCAAAAAAAAAAACAGCAGAGGTTTTTTAATGTAATGATCTCATCAAACAAAATGAAACTAATAAATACTTTTTCATTAGAAGTTAACGCACTTTACTTTTTTTAAAGCTTCACTGTTATTCGTTAAAAAGCCTTTAATGGATGCAGTAAATTCAAATCCGCCCCTATAATTGGACACTACAACTAATTTAGAAATGTTTACATCATAACTCATTCCGATGCTGTAGTTCTGAAAATCCAATTTGAGGATTGGAATAAAAGAATCATTCCATCGTAAGAAGGAGCCAAAGTAAATGGAATAAGAATTATTGTCAAAGTATTTCTGAATGTCAATGCCATATAAAGCGCCGATCAATAATTGCCTGTTACCATTCTGTGCAAAATAATCCGCATAACCGATCAATTTTGCTCTTTCGGTCAAAGGTAAATTGATACCAAAGTTGAGTGTGTATTTTTCAGGAAGTACATAAGACGATGTTCCTGTTGTTGTTTTGATAACAGGATGATTTAAATGCGATAAAGCGGCACCGAAATAAATATGTCCGGTTTCTGCAAAGTTGGTACTGTATGAGATGCCCGTCGATAGATCAAAATAAGAATAACCTGTTGCTTTCAGTGGTTGTGATGATGTATTGGGTGAAACAGATCCATTTTGATATTGATCTCCAAAGATCGCAAGTGTTTGATCGAACTGACTGCTTTCAAGCCCGCCAATAAACGCAACTGATAAATAAGAATCTTTCTCTGTATTCAGCGATTTATGAAAACAGATCGCCGGCAATAATTGAGTTCTTCTTAAACGAATATCACCCGCAGCATCCACTGTAACCTGCGTGCCTAAAGTAAATACATCATTATTTTTTGAAGCCGGTAATTTATATTCAGCACTTAAAGAACTGGTCCTGAATGGGACCGTAACACTTTCCCATTGATCCCTGTATGCCATTGAAATACGCAAGTCACCGGTGAAAACGCCTGCCAGTGCCGGGTTACGCAATAAGGGCTGTTCGTAGAATTGCGAATAAGTCAGATCCTGTGCCTCAGCATTTCCTGCAAGCAGGATCAATAATAAAAAAATTAATATCGTATAGATTCTCTTCATTCTATTTTATCAATCCTACATTTCCTTTGAATATTCCCGGATAACCTGCGTCACATAATACTTCGCATACATAGACAAAAACATCCGATGAGGCGGGTTTTCCTCTTACTGTTCCATCCCATGCACAAGAAGGATCTCCCGGTGAGAAATTGGTTCTTTCAAAAACCAATTCGCCCCATCTGTTAAAGATCCTGAAGCTCTTGATTATTTTAATCCCTGTTCCTTGCACCATTAATTTATCATTGATACCATCACCATCCGGAGTAAAAGCATTCGGCACAAATAATTTCGATGTTGGGCAAAATACTTTCAGACAAACAGTATCGGAAGCAATACAATTATAAACGTTTGATGCATTGCAAACAATGCAAATGTCCTTTTTCACAACAAGTGTTGGTGCTTCACAATTTGTACAGGAAAGATCAGGACTTCCTGACCAAGTCCAACTGCTTATATCAGATCCACTGAAACGGGGATTAAACTGATAGAGAGAACCTGATTGTAAAACTGTATCTAACCCGATATTGATCGCTGTTGTTTTACCTACTGAGACCTTTATCTCCGCTGTATCAGTAAAACAATTGCTGTTATCTTTTCCTATCACATGATAGGTGATATCTTGCAGAGGCCTGGTGGTTGTTGATGCGGTTGTTGTGCTGCTTAAGTAATCCGGTGGATACCATTGATAGTTTTGTGCGCCGCTTGCAGATAATGCAATGGTTGTACCGATGCAAATAGAGTCGGGCGGGGAAGCCTTGAGAACAAAAGGTTGTATCACTTGTATATTCGTCGTTTTAATATCCGAACACCCATATTGACTGTAACCAATTACCTGATAGGAAGTATTTGTTGTTGGCGTAACAGTTTTTACAAAACAGCTATTGCAAATAATAGTATTGTTCGCATCTTTCCAGATATAATTATTATTTCCTGTAACAGGCCTATTACAGAAATAAGAAAATAATTTACATTATTCACAGATTGAGAACAGAGTTACACTTCTTTCCAAGTATGATCTGCCAGTAACTGTACAGAAGCTACGAATTGCTTGAAAGGCCCGTTGCCGCCCCATTCCTGCGGTGCTACTAAAGATAAAATGTGACTGCTGTCTTTCTTTTCATATACATGATAGACCTGACCTATCTGCGGTTTAAAACTGATTCCTGCTTCATAGATCATCATGCTTAACTCTTTCCGTTTTCTGATTTCCTGTGCCTGCCTTGCCAATAATTCTATTTGTTGTTTGATCTGATCTAACTGCATATTGGTTTGTTCTTCCATAGCAGTTAAAGCTTTATGTTTAATAACACCTTCTTTTGTTGGCCGGATGGCAACACTACCCACCGAAGAAGCATAAGGCAATACACTTAATTGTTTGTGATACACTTCGATATTGGTAAAAGGCTTTAATTCTTTATCTATTCCTTTTTGTGTCAGTTTCAAATAACCATTGGAAAGGATTTCGTGCAATACTTCAAGGATTATTTTTTCTTCCTTGATAAAAATTATTTTTATAACAGAAGCATTAATAATATCTGACTGAATGGTATCTGCTAATTCCTGATCGTTGAAAGGATGTAATTCTCCGTCAGGGATCAATTCATACTGTGTATAAAAAGCTTCGTTATCCAAACTCACCCAATTGATGCTGATGCTCAATGCATGACCGTTTCGGATACTCTCAATTTTATAATTACCGCTTTTTGGTGCACTGCCTGATTGAAATTCACATTTCTCGGGAAACAATTGCCAGGAGGCTAAAAAATTATATGCTTGTACCATTATATCTAAACTAACTTATTATCACTATTATCAAGAGTGATAACATATTTTAAATGTTAATTGTCATGCTGAGGCACTCGAAGCATGAATTTGTGAAACGATATTTAAAATCACCCTTCGAGTGCCTCTCCAAAGGAGTCCTGTGGACAGTGTGACAGTCATCATTAATAATGCTTTTAAAATAATAGATTATTCAACAACAATATTTATTTGCAAAGGTTCTTCATTTATCAAAATAAAAAAGGAGCGCAGTAAAAACGGCACTCCTTTTTTATAATAAAATTATTTACTGAATAGTAAAAGCTACTGCAATATCAGACCACTTCAGTGTTACTTTACCGGATTTGTCTGCAACAATGGTAAACTTTTCTGAAGGAGGATTCAGCTTGCTGCTTTTTACTTTTACCCGTAAAACATCGTCAGCTTCTTTATACGTAAATGCACCCCATTGCTTCCATGTTTTATTGAAGATGATGGTCCAGTTATCACCATCCACTAAAGTGAAGAAACCATATTTGCCTGCTTTTAAAGTCTGACCTTCCACTTTTACATCCTTACTTACTTCAAATACTGTTGCTTCATTGGCACCTGTTCTCCAAACCTTGCCTGACATAGGCTCCAGGTCTTTCCCCACAGTGCGGCCTTTTACAGAAGGCTGACTGTAATCAAAACTTATGGTTGTTCCATTTTGCAAAGTCGCTTCTGCTTTAGCTGGAGGGCTTGGACGTTTGCTTTTATCATCCTGCGCTATTGCTGCAGAACTGATGAATGTGGCGGCAATTAATGCGATAGAAAAAATCTTTTTCATGTAACTTGATTAAAATGTTTAAGATTTAAAGTTAATAGGATTAGGTAGAATAAACGCAAAGAGTTTTTAAGTAATTGTAAGGATGAGGAATTTGATTCATCAATCTTATCACTACATCATTAAATAACCAGTTGCGCATATTTCTTTTATTAAAACGATATTGAT
>CAIVCF010000110.1 GCA_903904335.1 uncultured Chitinophagaceae bacterium
AGAATAAATCTTGGATTCGGTAATACAGGATTTGGTTATAAGAACAGATTAGGTTTCAGCGCTACTTACAGATGGCAGGACGGATTCCTGTACCAGGGTTCTTTTGCTGTTGGTCAGGTAGATGCTTATGGTGTTGTTGATGGTATGATCAGTTATAAACTGACAGAAATAAAATCACTGATTAAGATTGGTGCTACAAATGTGTTCAACCATTATTATTACAATGGTTTTGGTAATTCACAGATCGGCGGCCTTTATTATATCAGCTTTGGATATAACGTATTTTAAAGTACACGGGTTAGTAAGTTTGAATCCTCCTGCCATTGTGCAGGAGGATTTTTTTTGCCCATCCACCAACTGTTTTGGTTTTATACTGCATAATCTTATATTTTTGCCCCTCATTTAATTAATTAATCATTATGCGATCTATTGCTTTCAGAGAAGCGCTGCGTGAAGCCATGAGCGAAGAAATGAGGAGAGATGAAAGAGTGTTATTGATGGGTGAAGAAGTTGCCGAATATAACGGTGCTTATAAGGTCAGTCAGGGGATGTTGGCTGAATTTGGTGCTAAACGTATTATTGATACACCTATTTCAGAATTAGGATTTACTGCTGTAGCAGTAGGTGCTGCTCAAAACGGTTTGAGACCGATTGTAGAATTCATGACATGGAATTTTTCTGTATTGCCCCTGGATCAGATATTGAATACCGCTTCAAAGATGCTGGCAATGAGCGGCGGACAAATTTCCTGTCCTATCGTTTTCAGAGGCGGTAATGGAAGTGCCGGACAATTAGGTGCGCAACACAGTACTGCATTTGAAAGTTTGTATGCAAATATTCCCGGAATTAAAGTGGTTTCGCCCTCTAATGGATATGATGCAAAAGGTTTATTAAAGCAGGCCATCCGTTATGAAGAAGATCCTGTAATGTTTATGGAGAGCGAAGTTTTATATGGCGATAAATGTGAAGTGCCAGAAGAAGAATATTATATCCCGTTGGGTAAAGCAGATATTAAGAAACAAGGACGCGATGTTACGATCGTTTCTTTTAACAAGATGATGAAAGTTGCACTTGGTGCTGCTGCCGAATTGGAAAAAGAAGGTGTGAGTGCCGAAGTGATCGATCTGAGAACTATTCGCCCGTTGGATTGGCATACTATATTGGAAAGTATCAAAAAGACTAATCGTTTGGTGATTGTTGAAGAACAATGGCCGTTCGGTTCAGTAAGTTCTGAAATCACTTATCGTATCCAAAAAGAAGGATTTGATTATTTAGATGCACCTATCCGCAGAATAACCAGCGCAGATGCACCTATGCACTATGCACCAAACTTAGCCGCATTAGCCATCCCGGATATTGAAAGAACAGTGAAGCTGGTGAAAGAAGTGATGAATTTAAAGAAGTAAACAATAAATATATAATTGAAAATCCCGAAGCATTTGTTTCGGGATTTTTAATTTTAAGCAGTGAGAAAATTTTTATTTATACTGTTGTTGTTATTTGCTGAAAGAAGTTTTTCCCAGCATGTTGATTCATTGTTTCTATCAAAAGATACATTGCATCAAGTAACTGTACAAGCTTTCTTATCCAACAAGAATTGGAAAGATGTTCCTGCATCTGTCACTGTCATCAATCAAAAAGAACTCAGCAATATCTCAACAACCTCCTTATTACCTGCCATCAATGCAGTTGCCGGAGTTCGTATGGAAGAACGTTCACCGGGAAGTTATCGTTTATCAATTCGCGGCAGCACATTGCGGTCGCCATTTGGTGTAAGAAATGTAAAGATCTATTGGAATGAAATTCCTTTGACAGATGGTGGTGGCAATACCTATTTAAACCTTGTTGATGTTAATCAATTAACAGGAGCCGAAATAATTAAAGGCCCTTCTGCAAGTATGTATGGTGCAGGAACAGGCGGCGTTTTATTATTGAAATCCAATCAGCCGTTTTTAGCAGCAAAAGCAAATATTTTCAACACATCTGTCAGTGCTGGTTCATTTAATTTGTTGAATGAACAGGTTGGTTGGATACATCAACAAAATAATTTCACGTCTAATTTGCAGCAATCGCATCTGCAAAGTGATGGCTATCGCCAGCAATCAGCCATGCGGAAAGATGTATTGAAATGGGATGGTGCACTTCAATCAAAAAAACAACAATTCGATTTTTTATTTTTTTATACGGATCTTTTTTATCAAACACCCGGTGGATTAACCAAAGCTCAAATGCTGCAAAACCCACAATCAGCAAGGCCTGCAGCAGGAACCACTCCCGGAGCAGTGCAGCAACAAGCAGCGATCTATAACAAAACAGTATTCGGAGGATTGAATCATCAATTTAAAATCAGCGGATCGGTTTCAACAGAAACTTCTTTAATGTTGAATCATACTTCATTCACCAATCCTGCTATCACAAATTATGAGAACAGAGATGAGACCAATACCGGTATCAGAACAAAAATTATTTTTCATAAAAAAATTAATGCAACAGATTTTCAATGGATAACAGGCGGTGAATGGTTGTATAATCATGCCCGTATTGATGATTACGGAAATAAAAATGGCCAGCCCGATACTTTACAATTGAAAGATGATCTTTATGCCAATCAATGCTTCGGTTTTTCGCAAGTGCAGATTAATTATCTGAGATGGAGTTTGAATACAGGTATAAGTTTCAATAATCAATCATTGCATTACAAACGTTTGACCGATGTGAATACAGATTATTTTACTACACAAAATAAAAATATTGCCGCTCCGCGAATTGCTTTGTTATATAAAATAGATCCATACATTTCTTTGTATGCACTTGCTGCCAAAGGATTTTCGCCACCTTCACTTGCTGAAGTACATCCGCAGGATAGAATTTTTCATAGTGAACTGCAACCTGAATATGGATGGAATTTTGAAACTGCTGTAAAGGGAGATATTCTTCACCATCGTCTGCAATTTGATATTGCTGTGTATGATTTTGAATTACATGATGCCATCGTGATCCGAAACAATGCATTGGGTCAGCAATACTTTGTAAATGCAGGAAGCATTTCAGAAAAAGGAGCGGAGCTTTGGTTGAAATATCATTTGATAACTCATTCAGATAATTTCATAAGCGTTATGAATATCTGGAGCAGCTACACTTATCAACCTTATTATTTTTCTGCTTATACGCAAGGCATCAACAATTATTCAGGCAATGCAGTAACGGGCGTGCCGAAAAATAATTGGGTGATAGGAATTGATTTAGAAACAAAGAAAAATCTCTATTTCAATATCCAATATACACAAACATCTTCGCTGCCTTTGGATGATGCGAATGATGAATATGCCGATGCATCACATTTGCTGCAAGCCAAAATGGTTAAACATTTCAGCATACAGAAAATACATCTTCACTTATTTGCAGGTGCAGATAATTTATTGAATGAATTGTATAGTTTGGGAAATGATATCAATGCAGCAGCGAGAAGATTTTATAATCCTGCTGCGAAAAGAAATTTTTATGTTGGGTTGAATCTGAACTTTTGATTTTTTCAATCATCATTTAACCCTTTTCCATTTAAAATTTGCTGCATACATTTTTCAATCCTTGACTCACGGGTTTTGGATTGTTTGGGCTGAGAAAAATAAAAGATGTATGCTCTTTGTCTTCCAGGTGTTAAGGCCTGAAATGCAGTTTTCAAAGCAGCGTGTTTGTTTAGTTTATTTTGAAATTCTTCAGGGATATTGTATTCTGAAGTCTTTTTAAAATTCACTTTTAAACCGGCCTTTTCTACTTCAATAGCTTCGTACACATAAGCTTTAAGCGTCGTTTTCATTTTTGTTATTTCCCGAACATTGGTGAATCGGATTTGTCGCCCTGCCTGCACATTCTCTGTTTGCTGTATCATAACACTTTTTGCATCATGTAATAAAGCACCTTTAAAAAATAGCAATGCGCAGTATTCTTTAAAACCATGTATCAAAACAATATTGTTTTTTTGAAATGTGTAACAAGGGCAACCCCACTTTAATTCTTCAGTGAGGCCGCAATCAAGAATGATGGTCCTTAATTGTTCATATTCTTTCTGCCATTTCGTGGCCTTGTCAAAAAAGAAATCAACCTTTGGATTCATAATACTTTATTTTATTTTTCTTTTATTAATTTATAAATAGTTCGAACATCCTTTTTCTTTAAGCTGTTTCATCTTTTAATTGTAAGGGTTGTTCTTATCCAATTTGATCAAAAAAAACTTTCCTTCACAAAAAATAACTGGCATAATTGACTTAGCATATTTTTAAAATTATTTTTCATGTTTGTTCACTGACCAATGTGCATTATGCAATTTCCATCCATTTGAAGTTTGAATAGCGATACCGCTGAAATAACCATCATAAGCTGATTTCTTTCCTGTTGAATCAAAAGCATCTTCATGAAAGTTTGCTGAGATACCTGATAGTGAAGCTGTAAGCGGATCGATACGTATATGATCCCATTTTAATTTGATACTGATCATATTCTTCACTAAAACATTATTGATGAAGTTTCTTGCAGTATCAATATTGGGAAACACCAATACGCCATCGGACGCCATAAAAAAATCAGGGGAATCTTCAAAATAATTCAACCACGCAATAGGGCCTCTCTGCGAAATATTTTTTTCAATACTGTTTATCAATTGCTGAACACTGTCTTTAACGATCGCCTGCTCTTTTGCTGTAAAGGAAGCTGTTTTATTATTGCAAGAGATCGTGTAGAAAAAAATAAAACCAATAAAGAGTAAGCAGAGACAATTTACAAATCGCTTTTTCATATTTACCTTTTTAGCTATGAAGCATGATTTATGTGTAAACACTGCTTAAAAATACAAAAAACTGGTTAGTTATGCAAATGCTGTGATCGATTCCTTGTCAAATTTCAAGAACAGCTTTGGAGAGCGCTAAATAATTATTTCCAATTTTCAATGTGCAACTTTGTAAAAAAATCTTTTTCTTCTATTTCTTTTACACAGCCGGGTTGCAGATCATCCAAGGTGAGGTCTTCAATAGATAAACGGATTAGCCTTTTGCAGCGATGCTTAACTGCTTTCACCATTTTTCTGATCTGATGAAATTTTCCTTCCGTTACTGTGATGATAAGCCAGGTATGCGGTAAATGTTCTTTAATTTCATTGTCACTCTCGGTTATGATCGCCGGTCTTTCAACAATTGCTGCATCGCATGGTGTTGTGATATAATCACTTCCGCCTTTTATCTGAATGCTCACACCTTTTTTTAACTGTTCGATCGTTTCTTCCGTCACTTTATTTTTTACCTGAACGAGATAGGTTCGTTTATGCGGAACCTTACTTTCAAATAAAAGCTTGGTCACTTTTTTATTGGTAGTGAGTATGAGTAAACCTTCTGAGTGGTTGTCCAATCTGCCGATGGCATGAATGCCTTCGGGAAAATCAAAATCAATATCGCCAAGCAGTCCTACTTTATCAGGACTGATAAATTGCGAAACCATGTTGAATGGCTTGTGTAAAATAAAATAACGTTGATGTCTCATATAAGCGTATGCTGTGAAAATAAACTATTTAATATCAGACTTCCTGTTTCTGTTTTTATTTGGCTTGAACTTGACAAATTGAGCAGGAAAAAATGTATTGTTTTTAATAAGGTATTGCATCAAAAAATAGGTACATTTAATATACAATTCTTTCCTATGAGTACTACCGTTAATCGCAAGCCTGTTCGCTTTACGAGCGATTCAAAACGAGTGATAGCAAGATTTTTTTATCCTGGACCTGAAACGCGTGTCCTGTCTATCATTCAGAAGGTAAGAGATATGCCGGACGAAGCAGCAAAGCTTACATTGAATCAATCCTTGCGTGATTTTTCTTCCCGTCATCGAAACATTTCAAGAATATATCAGAAGCATTTTAACAGAATGCGGGATATGCTTAATGGTAAAGCAGTTTATATAAATGATTTGCCGGAATATAAAAAACTTCTGATTGGGGCTTATTTTACTTCAGAGTACAGTATTGAATCCGCTGCTTTTTTTAATCCTTCCATGGTGGAAGATCCCGATCAGAGCGGATTGCAGGCAGGACAAAAAAGGGTAATTATTAGTTTCAGGGCAACAGGCGAAGGTCATATTTCATCCATCGTTTTCAGAGGTGGTGTTCTTGATGCTAATAATAATCTCGAAATAAAGCCTACGGGTAGATTGATCGATGAAGCGGAAGTAATAAAAAACTATATCTACACAAAAGAAATCTTTTGTCAGAAGTTAATTGAGATGCATGCTGATCAACCTATCGTCAACAACGTGATGGACAAACTTGGAAATGAATTTGATTATAATGAATTAAATAATGCCATTGATAGGACAAGGCGAGAAGTTGACCCCGATGATCTCCAAAAGAAAATATTACAAACGATCAGCTGGTTGGGAGCGTCGCATTATGAAATTACATTCTCATTAGATACAGGTATTTCAGACCGTGTAATATTCCCAATTGCTGCTGCAGAGAGTAATGGTATTGAGGATGCTCGTTTCATGAAGTTTACGGATGATGATGGGAGAGAACGATATTATGCAACATATACAGCCTATAACGGATTTACGATCATGCCAAAACTGATCGAAACAAAGGACTTTTATCAGTTTAAAGTAATGCCGATACTGGGAGAGAATGCACAGAATAAAGGCATGGCTTTATTTCCGAGAAAGATCAATGGTAAATATGTGATGCTGTCTAGAATTGATGGTATCAATAATTATATCATGTTCTCTGAGGATATTAATTTATGGGGTGATGCCATTAGAATACAGGAACCAAAATTCCCTTGGGAATTCATTCAGGTTGGTAATTGCGGTTCACCAATTGAAACAAAACACGGATGGCTAGTCATTACACATGGTGTGGGTACCATGCGTAAATATTGTATCGGTGCGATGTTACTTGATCTGAATGATCCTGCAAAAGTGATCGGAGAGCTAACCGAACCTTTATTAATACCAAATGATGAAGAAAGAGAAGGCTATGTTCCTAATGTAGTATATTCCTGTGGAGCCATCATCAATAACAATGAGTTGGTATTGCCTTATGCTATGTCTGATACCGCTTCTACTTATGCAACAATTCAATTGGATGAATTATTGCAACAGCTGATTCCATCTGATTACAATAAAAAAATTTCTGACGGTGAAGTTCGTGCACATATATTAGTTGTGGAAGATGAAGTGATGAGTCAGAAAATGATTGCGCATATACTAAAATCTGAAAACTATGATGTAGAAATTGCACCGGATGGTGTTGTTGCGTTAATGGAAATCGGGAGAAAGAAATTTGATCTGATATTATCTGATATAGCCATGCCTAATTTAGACGGTTATCAGCTGCTTGATTTCATTAGAAAATTAGACATTAGTATTCCGGTTGTTTTTCTTTCCGGATATACCAGTGAATCTGAGAAAGTAAAAGGTCTCAGCTTGGGGGCTTTAGATTATATCAGTAAACCGATTGATTCAAAACAACTGTTAGAAACAATTAGGCATATACTAAACAAGTAAACAAAAAAGCTGAGAAGTAAATCTCAGCTTTTTTGTTTTTGTGCTGCGAAAAAAACATGTCTTAGTTGTATGCCATATCATGCACTGATAATATTACTTCTGCAGATGGCATTTCTGCTTCAAAGTATGGAGCCGAAATTAACCATGCCATGTGATAAGCGATAGTGCTCTCTGCGCCTTGATTTCTATTGATGCTAAATTCTTCAATACCATCATTACATCCGGATGTATCGGTATCATATAATGGAAGATCAAGATCATTATAACCTAAGAACCACTTAAATGAAGTGCGTAATTTATCTGCGGTCTTTTGATCTTTTTTCAATTGATAAATACTGTCGTATAAAACAACCATTGCCATTGCATCGATAGGTTGTTGAGCGAAGAGTTCATAATCTTCATCCATGCGTAACCATCTTCTGTTTCCGATCAATGATAAATGTTCACTGAGAAAACATTTAGATTCTAAAAATTTTGTTGTAGCGTCAGCCACTTCTAAAAACCTTTCAGAGCCTGTAAGTTCATAAGCTTTATATAAAGCTGCAGGTAACAACCCATTATCATAGGTGATGATGGTTTCATACCATTGCCAACTTTCTTTACTGCATGCATCATAACCATCGCAAAGTATAATTGCTAATTCATTAATCATTTTTATAAATCGATCTTGATCGGGGAACCTGTTTACATAATGATACAATCCTAAAATGCAATTCGCATATCCTCTTGGATGATTCAAGTGTGGGATCTGATTTAATGACCTGTGGAATAATTCATGACCCAATTGAAAAAGATCATCATTGGGTGCAAAACGCACTAAATAACCAAGAGCCCAAATTGTTCTGCCGAAAGCATCTTCTGAATGATCATTCTCAAACAATGTATGCGAATACGTCATGAAATTATCAAAGCTCCCGTCTTTATGTTGCATGTGATTGATGTAGGCCAGGTATTTTATTGCAAGAGTGATATATTTTGGTTGTTTGAATTGTTGAAAGGCCATCATGCTTAAAAGCAATGCTCTTGCATTATCATCTAAGCAATAACCGGTTTTATAATTCGGTGTACAACCATGTGCATGTTGGAGAATCGCAGTACTGTCAGTCATTCTGAACAGATGTTGCGGATTGAAAGGGAAATCGATTAATTGATATTCAAAATTATTTTCTTCGGTAAGATATTCAGTTATAATATTTTCAAATGCAGATATATATTTTCTTCCTATTAAAGGCCATGCAATGGATTTACCATAAGTATAAGCTTTCTGTTGCATGCTGCTTAGTTTATTCGGTTCATCTAATAATGCTATTACCTGATCAGCCAAATCGTAAGAGTCGCCAAAAGCAAAAAGACTTCCTCTGCCATCAACTAAAATTTCTTCAGCATGCCAATACGGGGTAGATAAAACAGCACACCCACCACCTAATGCATAACAAAGTGTACCACTGGTTATCTGTGCTTTATTAAGATATGGTGTTACGTAAAGGTCAGAAGATAATAAACTTGATATCAATTGAGATTCGCTAACATATTCATCAATAAATTGAACATTGTCAAGTAAGTTTAATTTAACTACCATTTGAGTTAACCATTCACGATATTCTTCACCTGCATGTCTTACAACATGAGGATGTGTTTTACCCATGATCACATACAATAGATCCGGATGTTTTGCAACTATGCTCGGTAATGCTTTGATAACAGTTTCAATTCCTTTATTACGACCCATCAATCCGAAAGTGAGCATTATTTTACGGCCTATCCATTTTTTAGGAGAAGCAGGTAATGTGGATCTCATCAATTCAAAATCGGGAACACCATGTTCAATACAAATTATTTTAGCTGAAGGAACTTCATAAACTTCTTTCAAAAAATCAATGGCCAGTGTACTCATCACTATTAAACGGGAAGAATAAGTTGCTATCTTTTTTAATACTTCTTTCTGATGAAAATTCGGTATTTGTAAAACTGAATGTAATGTGGTTACAACCGGTATTTTCAGGATACGCATTAAGGAAAGTAATAAGACACCGCTGTTCCCACCGAATATGCCATATTCATGTTCGATTAAGCAAACATCTGCATCAGAATGATTGATATAATTCGCTACTTCAATATAGTCGCTCTTATATTGATCCCGAATGGTCTTAGTAACAATAGAAGGATAATCATAAGTCTGCTCCGCATCATTCATGGCTATCACTTCAATTTCAATATCTATAGATTGCAGTAAAGCAGCTTTTTGTATCGCTATGATCAGATTTTCAGTAAATGTTGCAATACCGCATTGGCGAGGCGGGTAGTTTCCGATACAGATAATTTTCATAGGTATGAATTTAGTCTTGGAAATATTGAATTTAAAAAAACGGCTGTCGGCTTTAATTGAGTAATGCTTTTACTTTTTGCCAATCTGGTTGTAGTAAAATTCGTCTATGGAACTACAAAAACATTACAGATGATCTTTAAATCTTATTGTAAACCAAAATAAATTGTGCAGTTGACAATAAAATTTCCAGAACAAATTGATTAAATAAATAATTAAAAAATTGTAGTTACTGAAACAATTGTTACGTAGTACAAAGGATGACATTTATAATGTATAATAATACGCTTAGCTTAAGCGCTTCATTAAAATATCATCGATCTTTTTAAAAAGATGATAAGGTTTATAAACTCTCCATTCGGGCAGGTCCATCAATTCGATATAATAATTCAGTTTTTTCTTTTTAAAGTCCTGTTGTGTGGCTTCAGGCATATTGAGTGCAACGATCCAGCCATTCTCTTCACTCACTTCTTCATACCATTCCTGATAATAATCTCTGTCACCGCTATGAAAGTTGAGAATGTTTTCTGTAATGAGGATGAACTTGGTAATATGTTGTTTAGAGAAAAGATCGATCACTTCTCTTTTCAGTTCCATGATATCATTTTCAATGGCATCATTCCATTCACCGATCATTTCAATGATGATGAAGTTTAATTCGTAATCAACATCGATCACTTTTAAATACAATGTTCTGCTGCCGAAATCATCCCATTGCGGATGGATATAATAATTATAAACGGTTTGCGAAAATTCAAACTCGCTGTACACACGACCGTAAAAAGGAGAACGCTCATCTTCTTCTGAAACATAGATATGGCGCCAGTTATAGAAAGGTTCAATGTTGTGCATATCCGTTGAGTTTCATCGCATCAACCGCTTTCTTTACACTGCCGTGTTTTAATAAAAGGTCTTTTGCTGCTTCATATTCCTTCAAGTTCAATTGATCCATCACCATCTTCACACCGCGATCCACCAATTTAATATTGGTCAGTTGCATGTTCACCATTTTATTATCTTCCACTCTTCCCAATTGTATCATCACAGTTGTAGAAAGCATGTTGAGTACTAACTTTTGTGCAGTACCACTTTTCATTCTTGTACTTCCTGTAACAAATTCAGGCCCCACCACCACTTCAACAGGATAATCCGCAGCTTCACTTACCGGAGAATTGGGATTACAGGAAATACTTCCGGTAATGATACCTCGTTTACGGCAGGCTTCCAATGCGCCGATCACATAAGGTGTGGTGCCGCTGGCGGCCAATCCCACCACCACATCTTTATCACTTACAAAATGTTTTTGAAGATCTGCCCAACCATTATCTTTTTTATCTTCAGCAAATTCAACTGCTTCGGTAATGGCTTTTTCCCCACCTGCAATGATACCGATCACCAAACCGAATGGCACACCATAGGTCGGCGGACATTCACTCGCATCAATGATTCCCAAGCGACCGCTTGTTCCGGCGCCGATATAAAATAATCTTCCGCCCGCCAGCATTTTATCACTGATGATGGATGCCAATCTTTCTATTTGCGGTAACACTTTTTCAACAGCAAGGGGAACTGTTTTATCTTCCTTATTGATATTTACCAATATTTCTTCAACGGTCATTTTTTCTAAATGCCTGTAGTGAGAGGGCTGTTCGGTTACTTTTTGAAACTTGTTCATATAATTTCCTTAAGAGTGATATTTAACTAAACCATCCATCGGTTTTTTTAAAACATTACCGAGTTCCAATTCATAAGTATTGCAAAGTTCTTTCAATATATCTTTAAATCCAAATGCAACACTGCCTATGAAATTGATGGGCATGATCCAACTTTCTCTGAATTTATACAAATGTGTAAAGAAAAAATCATTCAACCCATCCTCAATGATATTTTCGATCATATAATGTCCGCGGTTTTCAGCCAAAAAAACTGTAAAAGAGGCCAGATACCTGTTGGCTAAAGGTTGTTTGTAAACATTCTCCAATATCTCCACTTTGTTGGTCGTAAATTTTGCGTCAAATCTAGACATGAGATCAGCATCAAAAGTATTATACAAATAATGCTGTACCACTTTTTTGCCAAGATAAGCGCCGCTGCCTTCATCGCCCAGGATATATCCTAAACCCGGACTGTTCTTTATGATTTTTTTGCCATTGTAAAAACAGGAATTGGAACCTGTTCCTAAAATGCAGGCAATGCCCTTTTGTTTGCCGCATAAAGCCCTGGCTGCTGCTAAGATATCTGTATTGATCTCCACTTTCGCAGCAGGAAATAATTTTTTGAATGCTGACTTTATAATAGGAACATTATTGGCATTACTTAAACCGGTGCCGTAAAAATATACTTCATTTATTTTGCTGCCTTTCAGTTTGGGAAGGAGTTCTTTTTGCAGCAGCTCAATAATCTGAACTGTATTTAAAAAATAAGGACTGATGCCTTGTGTTAGTATTGTTTTCTTTTTACCGTCTTGTAAGAGACACCATTCACATTTGGTGGCACCGCTGTCGGCAATGAGTTTAGTTGACATAGAATAATTTTATAGCCGTTCAGATATTTTCAAACAATCGTATTGAACTTTAATACGGATATTCGCGTTTCACAGTATTAAGGTACAAAGAAGCATCAATTATGGGAACTAAAAAATTACAGGTTTGGCTGCCGCTGTTATTTTCTATTATAATGGTACTGGGAATGATGATCGGATACCAGATCAAAAGCAATACCAGATCTAACGGATTCTTTGCTTCTTCCAGTGCGTCCTCGTTGCAGGAAGTGACTGAATTAGTGAAAGCCAAATATGTAGATGCCATTGCAGGAGACAGCATCAACCAAATGGCGATCGATGAATTATTGGCTCATCTCGATCCGCATTCCGTATATATTCCGGCTGCTGAGTTCAGAGATGTGAATGACGAGTTGATGGGCAATTTTCAAGGCATTGGTGTCGAATTCCAGCTGTTTAATGATACCATCAATGTAGTTCAAGTGTTTAAAGACGGACCATCTGATAAAGCAGGGATGCAGGTAGGTGACATGATCATCAAAGCAAATGATACCGTGCAGTTGGCCGGCATTAAAATAAAAACAGATAGTATCAGGAAGCAATTACGCGGACCGGCGGGCTCAACTGTAAAAATAACGATCCTCAGAAATGGCTTACAGAAAGATATTCTGATCAAAAGAGGTAATATTCCTGTTCCGTCTGTTGATGCTGCATACATCATTGCGCCACAAACCGGCTATATCAGGATCAACAAATTTGCAGAAAGAACCTATGAAGAATTTATGCAGAGTTTAGAAAAGTTGCAAAAGCAGGGTATGGAAAAGTTGATCGTTGACCTTCGCGGAAATGGTGGCGGTTTAATGAATGAAGCAACAAGTATTGCTGATGAATTTTTAGATGCTGATAAACTGATTGTCTATACACAGGGAAGTAAATCCCCGCGAATGGAATACCATTGTCGCAAAGAAGGCCTGTTCGAAAAAGGAAAGTTGGTGGTGTTGGTAGATGAAACATCTGCTTCTGCAAGTGAAGTGCTGTCAGGTGCTTTGCAGGATTGGGACAGGGCTACCATTGTAGGCAGAAGAACATTCGGCAAAGGACTGGTGCAGCAGCAATTCCGATTAAGTGACGGAAGTGCTGTTCGTTTAACGGTTGCAAGATATTATACACCGTTGGGCCGTAATATTCAAAAACCTTATAACAAGGGAAAAGAAAAATATGAAGAAGAATTGATCGATCGTTTTCATGACGGCGAATTATTAAGAGCAGATACGACTAAAAATCCCGGACCTTCCTTTAAAACACCTTCAGGGCATATTGTTTATGGCGGCGGCGGTATTACACCCGATTATTTTGTTCCATACGACACAACTAAGATGCAAACATCTTTTCTGAAAATGTATTACAAAAATACACTCAGCAATTTTGTATATCGTTATTATATCAAGCGAAAAGCTTATTTCGGAACTTTACATTCTGCAGAAGAACTGCTGGAGAAATTCATTCCCAGCGAAAATGAATGGCAACAGCTTAGCAGTTTTGCAGCAAAGGATAGTATTCAACTGAACAATGCTGATGCAAAAGATAAAGCAGAAGTATTGCACAGGATGCAAGGGCTGATGGCAAGGCAAATATGGGGTAATGCCGGCTATTTTGAAGTAATGAACATTTCTGATCCTGTTGTTAAAAAAGGGTTAGAGGTATTCAAATAATCTATTACCTTTAAATTACTTTAGGCGTAAGCTTATTGATGATTTCTGAAATGAATTTTATTCTTCTTCAGATTTCATTTTATTAAAGCTTGAAAAAGATGGACAAGATTTACATCCTCAGAAGAAATAAACTTATAGGATTAGGTAGAATAAACGCAAAGAGTTTTTAAGTAATTGTAAGGATGAGGAATTTGATTCATCAATCTTATCACTACATCATTAAATAACCAGTTGCGCATATTTCTTTTATTAAAACGATATTCATATTCATCGGTGTAAGCAAACAAATGTTCACTGGAACATTGATGGTGTGTTCCCCTCAACCAATTTTTGAACTGCATAATTTGCTTGTGCAGCTCTTCCATTGCACTTCC
>CAIVCF010000111.1 GCA_903904335.1 uncultured Chitinophagaceae bacterium
CTGCGAAAATTCATTGTGAAGATTGATTATGATAAATTAATGATCGAGGTATATACCCCTGGAATGTATAAATATCCGAAAGGTGGTTTTTTATTGAAGCCGGGTTTTAATGCATTGCCTTATTATGGCGCAACCGTAAAAGATGAGAGGACGGTAAACGGAAAATTTATTTTTGATACGGGTGCCGGTCTTTGTTTTTTATTGTCGCAGGATTTTGTGGATGACAGTCTCTTTATCGGTAAAAAAAGAAAAATATATCCTACGCAGGCTGAAGGTATCGGCGGTAAAAAAACAATGAATACCACGATCGTAAAAGAGATCCAGTTTGGTCCGTATCGTTTTAAAAAAGTACCGGTATATATTTTCAATGACGAGTTCAATGCTACTTCTTATCCTTTTCTGGGCGGGTTGATCGGCAATGATCTGCTCCGCAGGTTTAATGTCGTAATCAATTATCCCGAACAAACCATTCACTTAAAGTTCAATACACATTTTAATGACCCCTTTGATTATTCTTATACCGGGTTGGGTATTTATCTGATTGACGGAGATATTAAAGTAATTGATATCATTCCAGGATCTCCCGGCGAGAAAGCAGGCTTTAAAACCAATGATGTTATTTTTGCACTGGATAATAATTTCACCAGAAATATTCAATCCTATAAAGCAGCGTTACAAAATGCGGGGGCCAAAGTAAAAGTTTTGGTGTTGAGAGATAATCAACCCATCGTGCTTTATTTGAATGTAAAAAACATCGCCAAATAAGTGGGTGCCTTCCAATTAATCTTATGCAAATAGTTTTCATAAACTTTTTTGTTGCTACTTTGCAGTTTCCATTTTTATAAATTATGATTCAATTCAACAGATTTGTTTTAGCAAATGGTTTAAGAGTTTTGGTACATGAAGATCATTCAACACCAATGGCAGTTGTAAATGTGATGTATGATGTAGGATCGAGAGATGAAGATCCCGAAAAAACGGGCTTTGCTCATTTATTTGAACATCTCATGTTTGGAGGCAGCATCAATATTCCCGATTATGATGAACCCTTGCAGCGTGCAGGCGGAGAAAATAATGCATATACGACTAATGATCTCACTAATTATTATTGTCAGTTGCCTGCCGAAAATATCGAAACTGCTTTTTGGTTAGAAAGTGATCGTATGTTAAGTCTTGCTTTCAGTGAAAAAAGCCTGGAAGTGCAGCGCAAAGTTGTATGCGAAGAATTCAAAGAGCATTATATCAATAAACCTTATGGCGATATCTGGCATAAGATGCGGGCATTAGCATACAAAGTTCATCCGTACAGATGGATGACGATCGGTAAAGAATTAAGTCATGTTGAAAATGTAAAAATCGAAGATGTAAAGAAATTTTTCTTCAAACATTATTGTCCTTCAAATGCCATCATCGTTGTTGCAGGAAAAGTAAAAACAGAGGAAATAAAATTGATGATAGAAAAATGGTTTGGTGATATTCCATCAGGAGAAAAATACAACCGTAATTTGCCACAAGAACCCAAACAAGAAAAAGCAGGTTTATTGGAAATAAAGGCTGACGTGCCTTTGGACGCTTTCATTAAAACATGGCATATGGGTGGCAGATTGGATAAAGAATATTATATCGCAGACCTGATCGGTGAAATTTTAGGTGGTGGCGCTTCATCACGTATGTATCAATCACTGGTAAAAGAAAAACAATTATTCAGCAATCTCGATTGCTATCATTATGGTACTGTTGAAAATGGTTTATTGACCGTTGAAGGAAAATTAGTGAAGGGTGTTAAGATGTTAGATGCTGAAAAAGCAGTGACCGAAGAGATAGAAAAAATAAAAACAGATTTGATCAGCGAAACCGAATTACAGAAAGTAAAAAACAAAACCGAAAGTATAATAGCATTTGAAGACATGAGTGTGATGAACCGAGCCAACAGCTTAGCATTTTATGAATTACTCGGCGATGCCACTTTGATGAATACAGAACTGGAGAGATACAATGCTGTTACTTCAGAAGATATTCTCAATTACAGCAAAGAATTATTTGACGAAAAGAACAGTAACACGATTCATTATTACAGTAAGAATTAATGTTGAGTAAGAATAAAAACTAAAATTTAAAAAAGAAAAACTAAATCGTTGACTATTCGTGTAATTCGCAAAAATTCGTGTAATAGGAAATAGTAACACAAAATAACATGCTCAATAGAAAACAATCTCCCAAAATATTAGACGCAGTTGAATTTGACCTTCAACTGAAACCATGCACCCGTTTTAATTTAGATAATGGTGTTCCTGTTTATTCAATCGATGCAGGCGCAGAAGAATTAATCATGATTGAATTTGTTTTTTATGCCGGCAATTGGTACGAAGAAAAAAATATTGTTGCAGCAACCACCAATTTCATGCTGAAGAACGGAACAAAAAATAAATCAGCATTTGCGCTGAATGATCATTTCGAATTTTACGGTGCCTATTTAAACAGGCATTGCTATAACGAAACAGCAACGTTCACTTTGCATACACTCAGCAAACACTTGCCTGCATTGCTTCGGGTGATGGCAGAGATATTGACAGAATCTGTTTTTCCCGAAGAAGAATTGGCCATCTACAAACAAAATCAAAAACAAAGATTAGAAGTCAATTTAAAGAAATGCGATTTTGTTGCCAACAGATTAATTGATGAATATGTTTTCGGCATCGACCATCCGTATGGAAAATATACTTCCACTTTAGATTACGATCAGTTGCAGAGAGAAGAACTTGTTCAGTTCTTTCAGAAATATTATATCAATGGAAAATGTGCGTTATTTGTTGCAGGAAAATTGCCTGCTAACATTCAAGAGCAATTAAATAAATTCTTTGGATCATTATCATTGAACCAATCTGCATTAAAAGAAATTCAGTTCAAACAATTTCCTGCCGAAACAAAAAAATACAATATCATCAATGATGCAAATGGTGTGCAGGCTGCCATCAGAATAGCAAGGCCTTTCCCAGATCGCCATCATGAAGATTATCCAAAAGTGCATGTGCTCAATAATATTTTCGGCGGATTCTTTGGAAGCAGACTGATGAGTAATATTCGTGAGGACAAAGGTTATACTTATGGTATCTCTTCTCATATACAGAATCATATTCACGATACAGCATGGTTGGTAAGTACCGAAGCGGGGCGTGACGTTGCTGCCGCCACCATTGCAGAAACTTATAAAGAAATGGAAACGCTGCGCAATGAATTAGTGGATGAAGAAGAATTGAATCTCGTTCGAAATTATATGATCGGCGGGTTATTGGGCGATCTCGATGGGCCATTCCAGATCATCTCCAGATGGAAAAGTTATGTTTTAAATGGTTTGACCGAAGATTATTTTTATCACAGCATCAACACTATTAAAACCGTTACTGCCGAAGAATTACAGGTGTTAGCAAAAAAATATTTAAACCCCGAAGAGTTTTACGAACTTGTTGTTATATAAATCATCTTATGATACAATTCTTAGCAAAAACATTGATCACTGCAGTTGGCGTTTTAGCCGCAGCATTTCTCTTGTCAGGTGTGCATATTGACAGTACACTCACAGCCATTTTAGTAGCAGCAGTATTGGGTTTATTAAACAATTTTGTAAAACCATTTTTAATTATTCTAACCATACCCATCACCATTTTTACGTTGGGATTATTTTTACTCGTCATCAATATTCTCATCATCAAATGGGCTGCAGATATTGTTCCGGGTTTTAAAGTGGATGGTTGGTTCTCTGCATTGCTGTTCAGTTTAATTGTTTCAATCATTACATCTTTCATCGAGGGATTAATAAAAAACAATCAACCCGAAAAAGAGCAATAATTTTTTTGTACTTAGCTTTGGAGTTATTAATTAAACAACTGTTGCGTCGCACACTTGTACTGCAACAATTCTATTCGCCTTTACCGTTTCAAAATAAACTTTGTTGCAACGAAGTTTGAGATAAATATTGATTAATAAATTTCGGAAATGCCAATGCATTGACTTTTTTAATCGGCTGCCATTGATAATGTTCCAAAGACTTAGGTATTTTTTTCAACTTCAATTTTATAAACTGACCCTTGATTTGCTGATGCGTTAATTGCTGCGAAGAAACCGCCGAAATGTTCACCACATCTGCATTCTGCAATGCGAACTGCTCCTTCAACCATTGTGCAACAATTTCAATATTCCATTTTATTTGTTCGGTTGATTCCAGCAAATAAAATTCAAACAGGTTTTCCCAAATATCTTTTTGAGTTCTTTTATGCACTAATATCTTATCATCATGTTCTATCAAAAAGTAATAAAACCAACGATGTTTTTTTTGCAGTACTTTTTCTTTAAACGGAAGTTGATTTACTTTTCCTTCTTTACATGCAACACAAATCTTTTGTAAAACACAAGTGCTGCATAAAGGCGCCATCGGTTTACAAACGGTTGCCCCAAAATCCATGATCGCTTGATTATACTCACCCGGATTTATTGTATCTAAAACTTTTTCAGCTAATTGAGTAAATTCTTTTTTTCCGTTTGTACTGTCAATCGCAGTTTCAATTCCAAACACACGCGATAAAACACGAAACACATTTCCATCAACAACAGCATAGGGTAAATTATATGCAAATGAACTGATCGCAGCTGCTGTATAAGGGCCAATTCCTTTTAATGAAACAATCTCATCGTAAGTCTGCGGAAATTTTCCATTCAATGCTGTAGCAACAAATCTTGCGGTAAATAATAAATTTTTACAACGGTTATAGTAACCCAATCCTTCCCATAACTTAAAAATAGCTTCATCTTTTGCTTTAGCCAATTGCTGAATGGTTGGATATTTTTCAATAAAGCGTTCATAATATTGCCAACCCTGCTCAACACGTGTTTGCTGCAGAATCACTTCACTCAACCATATTTTATAAGGATCTTTCTCGCCTTTCCAGGGCATTGCTCTGCAATTGGTCTTTTTATGCCATTGCATCAGCAGCGAAGTGAATTTTGATTTAGTCATTTCAGCAAATATTCAATAAAACGATAACAATTTATATGAAGATTTGGATGTGTTATCATTACACATTGAATATTATATTACTCAATTATGATAAAAGGATTAAGATTTTTACGTATTTTACTTGCAAATACAAGAAAATTTGTCGTATTTTAATTCTCTTTTAAATGAAAATCAATAAACAAAAAATATGAGAAAATCAGATCTTATCAACAATATTTCTGACAAGACCGGCATACCAAAAGTTGATGTGTTGGTTACATTGGAAACAATGTTTAAAGAGGTTAAAGAAAGTTTAGCCAATGGCCAAAACATTTATATACGCGGCTTTGGAAGTTTTATTACAAAAAAACGTGCTGCCAAGATCGGCAGGAATATCAAGCGGAATATTGCTGTGGAAATACCCGAACATTACATACCTGCATTTAAGCCGGCAAAGGAATTTATGCAAGAAGTGAAAAGCAAGCATCAGTCTGAGTAACTTTGCACAAATTTTATTAAGTGAAACGTCAGCAGTTAGTTCTCCTTATCAGTGGAATAGTTTTGGTAGCCTTATTATATTTTTTCGGTCAAACCAATACACCCAAAAAAGATTCTCCCGCAGGCTCTGTACCTGCCCAAGCATCACAGAATACCGATATTCAGTTCAGCGATATTTTGGCAAAAGCCAAGCAAAGGCTTACTTCAGATCAAAATCAAAGAATGGCGGGATTGGAAAATGCTGTGATCAGGGGCGATGTAAATGAACAGAAATTGCACTTGTATCATCAATTAGCCCGTTTCTGGAAAGACTCTGTAAAAATATTTGAACCCTACGCATATTACACCTCAGAAGCTTCTAAGTTGGAAAATTCGGAAAAAAGCCTCACTTTTGCCGCCCAACTATTCATAGATAACCTGTTGATAGAAGGCGATCCTGCCATGCAAAAATGGCTGGCAACAAATGCAAAAGATCTTTTAGATAGGGCTACGAAAATCAATCCTGATAACGATTCTACCAAAATTGGCATCGGTGCATGTTATATGTTGGGCAATATTTCCGACAACCCCATGCAGGGTATTTTAGCGGTAAGAGAAGTTGTTCAAAAGAACCCGAATAACCTTTACGGACAGATGATTTTGGGTTTGGGAGGAAAGAAAAGCGGTCAATTTGATAAGGCGATTGAACATTTTTCAGTCATTTTACAGAAGCAACCCAATAATCTGGAAGCTATTTTTCAGATCGCTGAGTGCTATGAGCTGAAAAGCGATAAAGTGAATGCTGTAAAATGGTATGAGACAGGAAAGAGGCTGATCAGCAATGAAGAGATCAAAAAGCAAATAGATAAGCGTATTAACGAACTGAAATAATTTTTTTAACTAATTAAAACTTGACCGAGTATGCCTTGTGGTAAGAAAAGAAAACGTCATAAAATTGCTACACACAAACGTAAAAAACGTTTAAGAAAGAATCGTCATAAGAAAAAGAACAAATAATTCTTTACGATTTTACAACATAAAGAAGTCTTGGTTTTGCTGAGACTTCTTTATACACTTAACTGTATTTGCCATCACTTTCTCAGCTGCAACTTTACCTAACCTTCCTTTACGCAGGCAAATACGATCAGGTGACAATGGAAATGTTTCGGTCAATCAAATGACCGGAAATATGTTCATGCATTTTAAAAGTTGCAAATTTTGTGAACAAAGAACTAATCATTAACGCAGCCCCTTCCGGCGTTGAAATTGCTTTGCTGGAAGATAAAAAATTAGTAGAGCTGCATAACGAAAAAGCAGATGCCAACTTTGCCGTAGGTGACTTATACCTGGGCAAGGTCAAAAAGCTTATTCCCGGACTCAATGCTGCCTTTATAGATGTTGGCTTTGAGAAAGATGCTTTCTTACATTATACCGACCTTTCTCCCTATGCACGTTCTATTTTGAAGTTCACCCAACAGGCAATGAACGATCAAAATGAAAACAGTTTTGATTTTTCCAAATTTCAAATTGAACCCGAAATTGTAAAAACAGGAAAGATCAATGAAGTGCTGAACGGCAAGCCCAATGTTTTAGTACAAATATTAAAAGAACCGATCGCTGCAAAAGGCCCCAGATTAAGTTGTGAATTGAGTTTGCCCGGAAGATTCGTAGTAGTTACTCCATTCAATGAAATTGTTGCGGTATCTAAAAAAATTCATTCTTCTGAAGAAAGAAAACGTTTGCATAAAATAGTAGAAGCGATCCGCCCCAAAAATTTTGGTGTGATCGTAAGAACAGCTGCCGAAGGGAAAAGTACATCAGAATTGCATCAGGACTTACTTTCTTTAATTGAAACCTGGAAAGGCATTCAGGAAAATTTAAAAGGTGCTCAGGCTCCTGCCAAAATATTAAGCGAACAGGATAAAACAACCAGCATACTTCGTGATCTGTTGAGTGAAGATTTTAACCGCATCGTTGTTAACGATAAAAATATTTTTAACGACACTAAAAGTTATATTCAACGCATTGCGCCTGATAAAGCAGAGATCATTTCTTATTATAATAACGGTTCTCCTTTATTCGATCATTTCGGTATTACCAAACAGGTAAAAAGTTCTTTTGGTAAAACAGTAAATCTGCCGAGCGGTGCCTATTTAATTATTGAACATACAGAAGCATTACATGTAATTGATGTAAACAGCGGTTATAAAAGTGTTAGTAACAATCAGGAAGAAAATGCGCTGCAAACCAATCTGGAAGCGGCTGAAGAAATAGCGAGGCAATTGCGTTTGAGAGATATCGGCGGTATTATCGTTATTGATTTCATCGATATGAAATTGCCCGATAACAAACGCAAGCTGCAGGATTCAATGGAAGTGTATATGAAGACGGACCGTGCAAAACACGCTGTGCTCCCTATTTCGAAGTTTGGATTGATGCAGATCACAAGACAAAGAATGCGCCCTGAAGTAAATATCACAACAACTGAACTTTGTCCTTCTTGCGGCGGAACCGGAAAAGTGTCTTCTACGCTTTTATTAGAAGATGAAATTGAAAAACGACTGCATTATCTGATCACCCATTCTCATAAGAGCTTAACCTTGTATGTGCATCCTATTGTTTATTCTCATTTAACCAAAGGATGGTTTAATTCCATCGTTAAAAAATGGAAACGCAAGTATAAAATAAGTTTAAGCGTAAAAGCCAATACCAATTATCATTTGATCGAATTTCATTTTTACGATCATCAGGAAGAAGAAATTAAATTTTAATACGCTATAAAAAACCCATTCAAAATTGAATGGGTTTTTTATTATCATTTAAAACAATTATTGTTTTTGTAATATCAATTTACATATACCCTGATCTCCGTAAACAGTGGCAATGATATGTATTTTCAGAGATACATATCCTGTACATGAAAATATATTGCCAGAACTGCCGGTACCGGTGGAAGTAGTATAAGATCCATAATTACCCCATAAAATACCGGAAGGAATTGTAGCAACACCTGTTGCAGGGTCAGCAGCGGCATACAAAGGATTGATAACTGTACCAACACCCACAGCAGGCCAAACCTTACTAAGGTTTAATTGGTTGGCACCAGGACCATCTGTAACCTGAACCAATGAACCATCGGCATTATCCTGCCAATCATCATCATACAACACTTTGTAAGTGCCCGCCATTGGTGCCACATAAGGGCAAACAACATTGGCTAAAAACGAGAAACAGGCATTATAATTCGTTCCGCCTAATATTCCCGAACCACTGTTGGTTCCTGTATTGTTCACATCATATTGCTGACCGGATTTTGTAAACATACGGTTATAAAAAGAATAAAAACTACCCGGAGCAATGGAACCGATGGGAACACCCAAAGCAGCAGCCAATTCAGTACCTGAAACAGTAATGGTTGTAGATGACACAAACGGTACTGTTTTTACTTTTTTCCATTTGGTAGTGTCATAAGTTGAACCTGAAACAGCATATACATCGATATGATCAATAGGATCGCTACCCTTATATTGATGTACAATTACACCAACTTGAGAAGTAGCGAGTGCGGCTGCGTTCATGTTTTGACTGATAGTACTGTCAAGTACTACATAGGCCCCGATACCAAAATTCGAAACAGTCGAAAGCGGGTTTACCACTCCGTCAGTTTTTTTGCAGGAGTTAACAGCAAATAAGAAACTGCAGATTGTGATACTAAATATTATTTTCTTCATAATAATCATTTTAAAATATTTATTTAATAAAGTTATCAGGATTATTATCCCAGAATACTTTGTTTGCTGCAGTTCCCGGTGTTTTTTGTGCAGGTGCATTTGAGTTCCTGTTCACAAATACTGAAGGATAAAAGAAAGAACGCATAAATATTCCCGGTGCAGCTGTTGTTACCGCCAATTGCATGTTTTTAGGACTACCTGTACGTCTTAAATTATTGTAAGCTTCAACACCATTACCCCATAATGCAATGGCATATTCAGATTGTATAATATCTAATTGAGCAGCAGGCGTTGTAGCAGCAGTGTACAAACTGTTTACCAACGCAATATAGTTAGTGATCTGGGTTGTACTTGCCAAAGCATTTGCAGGAATAGAAGTATTTACATATCCTATTGCTGTTGGGAATCCTACCACTTTATTGATAGACTGTGTAACACCTGATGTTAATAATGTTGCAGGAGTACCTGTCCCTACAGTAGTACCTAAAGTTAATGCTGCTTCAGCTTCCAAGAAAGCAGTGAAAGAGGATAACCAGATAGGACTGATACCGTTACCGCCTGCACCCATTCCTAAGGCTACTGCTTTACCCTGGCTATAATCAAATTCGCCGCCGGCAGGATAAACACCCCAAGCAGTTCTGTAAGCTCCGTCCGGTGGTGCACCGCTGTTATCGCCGTGATCTCTTCCCCAATATCCTTTACCCACTACACAATAAGGTGTAGCTGATGGTACAGAAGGATACCAAACAGGGAAAACGTTGTTCGAATAATTTGTGTAACAAGGCAATGACTGCTGGTTTGCATTGGCATAGTTGGTCTGTTGACGATAGAAATAATAACGCAATCTTGGGTCTCCTGTTGTCGGTGCCGCTGCAGTAGAAGGCAGATTTACATTTCCGCTATATTTTTCAGCAGCCACTTTCCAGAAAAAGTAGTTAGACAAATATTCGCCCACACCGCCTGAGTTAACATAATCGGCTGCATAATGCGGATGTCTGCTGTCGGGTGATAATGTTTTACTGTATTGGAATACAAAATCCTGAGCGGGTGTTGTGATTAAATTATTGGCAGTAACCAATGCCTGAATTTTTGCAGCCGCAGTATTATCCACCAGTCTTACCTGCATATAAAATTTCAATTTTAAGGTATTGGCCAAAGCGATCCAGTTTGCCTTACTTCCATTGTAATATAAATCAACGCCGGAAGGAATGGTTGCACCACTTTTATTAAAGTCTAAAATAGCACTGTCTAACATAGATTGAACAGCAGCATAAGTGGAAGCTCCCGGATCAACACCCGGTGTTGTATTAGCTGAACCAAGCTCAGCCTGAGAATATGGAACATCACCAAATTGGTCAACTAATGTTCCCAATGTATATGCAGATAAAACACGTGCAATACCTGACTCCGTATATTTCAGCTGTGCTTGTGCTAAGGGTATTAATGCCTTTGCATTATTTAATACTGAGGAATAAGCTGTGGTCCATTCACCATCAAATGATGCCGGTGAATAAGCATTGTTATATAATGGACCGCCCCAGTATTGCTGGCGAGCCAACTGAGCACCTTAATCAGATGCAGTTGAATAAAAGCTATTAAAATTGATTTGCACATTATTCAATAACAAATCAACATCGGCAGTTGATAAGCTGTGTGCATTGGGGTTCACCAGTAAAGCATCCAACTGCTTGGTACAGGCCGTCATACCTGCAGCTATCAGAAGCAATCCCAATAAAATTTTTCTATATTTCATAATAATTTTCTTTTAATATTTTTAGAATGATACTCTAATGCTTGCACCATAACGGCGGGCAGAAGGTCCGGTTAATGCTTCATATCCTCTACCATTACCTACGCCTGTTGCTGAAGCTTCAGGATCATAATGTACATATTTGGGGAAGTTTGGAGCAAAATACCAAAGGTTGGTACCAGACAGACTAAAAGTTAAATCTCCAAAAGGTGTTTTAGATAACAATTTTCCCGGCAATCTGTATGATAAAGAAGCTTCTCTTAATTTGATGAAAGTAGCATCAAAGATAGCAGTTTGCGTAACATTGGTTCCGGCCAAACCATTACCGAAATATACCTGAGATGAAGAAATCTGAATTGTATTTGTTTGTCCATTCGCAGTTACACCAGGTAATATTAAAGGTAAGCCTCTGTCAAATTCTGTATCCTTTGTTACACCGCGGCTTAACAATGCGCCTGCAGTTCCGGAGAATACATCACCACCTTCTGAATAATCCCATTGCATTCTAAAACTGAAAGCTTTATACGTTAAAGTACTTATTCCTGTTACTTTATATAAAGCATTCGGATCGGCGATCACTCCAATATCATTTGAAACAACATAGTTTCCATCAGCACCTACCAATCTTTTACCGGATTTTGGATCAATCTGCCAATAGTTACCCATGATCACACCATACGCATATCCGTTCTTGGCAAAAGTTCCCTGATTTGAATATCCGGAGATACCCACCTGAGCAATATCACTCGGAATACCGGAAACCAAGCTCTTGTTCAGGTTATACAATAGTTCTAAACGCCATTTCCAATCCTTTGTTTCAATCACATTATAGCCCAATTGCAATTCAATACCTTTATTGGTAACATTTCCGGCATTGATATTGGTATAAGTATAACCTGTTGAAGGATCTAATGATCTGTTCAGGATCTGGTTATTAGAAGTTCTGCTGTATAAAGTCAAATCAACACTTAACTTGCTTTTGAAGAAGCGACCTTCGATACCACCTTCAATCTCATCCAACAACTCCGGTTTTAAATTCGGATTAGCCAATTTACTTGGAAGCGCATTTACATTTACATTGTTTCCGCTGGTTGTTGTAAATACTTTTGTAGCAATTGAC